>NZ_JAOYTG010000022.1:0-40583 GCF_025847175.2 Paeniglutamicibacter sp. ZC-3
TCGCGTCAAAGCTCCTGGCCCTCGCGGCAGGAATCTGGCACAACTGGAAAACCAACGCACCCCGCAAACGCTCCCTAACCGCCTACGACCACTGAAATGATTAGGACTTAATCATCTAGGAGTCGGCCACGGCATGGAGACGGCAATGGCCCGGAACCAAGGGGGTTCCGGGCCATTGCCACGCGTAGCGGAGCCGGGCTCCTGCTATGCCGCGTAGGGGCTGGGCGGATACTTCGCGTTTGACGGCTCGTCGGCGTTGATGGACCGTTCGCCGGGGAGGTTTCGCCAGGCAAACCAGCCGTAGAAGCCGGCCAGGGCCTGGAAGACCGTGACGCCGAGCAGGGCCAAGGCGGGGTTCGTGTTGAAAAGCAGGGCGACGTAAACAATTGCCGAGACCGTGCTGGCCAACCATGCCCAGCGGTACCCGCACGCAATGCCGATGAGGGCCACGACCAGGGCGGACTCGGCGGCAAAGGAAATCCACAAGGATGCCGTGCCGTCGGTGAAGATGAAGCCGGTTGTCAGCATGCGGCCCATCCGCAATGCAGTGAAAACCACAACGAGCAATGCGCCAATCAGCAACGACTTGACGCTGAAGCCACGTTGGATGACCTTGCGGCCAAAACGGCCGGCGTTTTCAAAGCGGGAGAAGCGCCACAGTCCAAAGGCCGCGGCCAGCAGTGCAGGCACCGCGTACAGGAGCATGGAAGCCTCGAACTGCAGGGCGATGACCAGGGGGCCGGCAAAAACCGCCAGGATCTGGGCCCACCAGCCCAGGTCGTTGCGCCGGGCCAACAGCACCATGGCAATGCAGCTGAGCAGCGCTGAAGCTGAAAAGAGTGCCACCTGGGTTCCGGAATCCGTTCCGGGGGCTTGGGTGAAGAGATTATAGAAAAGTTCGTCCACGAAGAATGCTGCCTATTCACAAAGAAAAACGATGGGGGCGGTCCGATGCCTCAGCTATCGATCGTAGCGTGTCTTGCTGTGCGCGCGGCTACCGGTCGGTCTTGTGTAACCCATCGAACATCATGGTGATGGCATGCTCTTCGACCTGTTCGGCCGTGACGTTTCCGTCTTCCCGGAACCACTCGACCAGCGAGTTGATGGTGCCGAACAGCAGGCGAGTGGTGGTGCGCGGATCGATGTCGTTGCGCAGGGAGCCCTCGCGCTGGGCCTCGACCACGAGGTCCGATACCCGGCGGTCCACGGCACGGCGGCGCTGCAGCGCGTCGCGCTCGATCTCGGTGTTGCCGCGCAACCGCAGCAGCAGGGTCACGTATTGCTGGCGCTTGACCAGGACCCGGATCGTGGAGCGGAGGAAGAACTTCAGTCGCTCCTCGGCGGTGCCCACGCTTGCGCGTTCGTCCTCGGCAATGGCCTCGAGGGGCACCAACGCCTCGTCAAGGGCCAAGCGCAACAAATCGCCCTTGGAGGGGACGTGGTGGTAAATGGCGGACTTGCTGATACCCAGGTTCTCCGCGAGCTTGCCCATCGACGTCGCGTCGTAGCCGTGCTTGTTGAAGACTTCCACCGCTATGGACAGGACGGAGTCCTGGTCGTAGCCGGGGCGTCCACGTTTGATCGGTGAGGAGCTTGCAATGCTGGCAGTCATGATTCCTCATTCTCTCACGAACGGTCGGTCCGGAAATCGGTGGCGGGAAGACGGTGACGGGGACGGGAGTGCGGTGTCGCGCTCCGTCCCCGTCACCATGGCGCCCTACTTGTTGCGCAGGTCGTAGATGCGGCGCAGCTTGCCCGAGGAGCGGGCGAGCGTGCCGGGGTCAACGACCTGGATGGCGCAGGAGGACCCGACGTGGATCTTGATTTGCTGGGCGAGCTCCTTGCCGGCGGCCTCGGCACGGTCGGAGGTGCAGTCCTCGCGGCGTTCGATCTTCACTGCGAGCTGGTCCATGCGCCCGGGACGGGTGATCTCCAGCTGGAAGTGCGGGGAAAGCCCATCGATGCGCAGGGCGATTTCCTCGATCTGGGACGGGAAGAGGTTGACCCCGCGCAGGATGATCATATCGTCGCTGCGCCCGGTGATCCGGCCCATGCGGCGGTGGCCCGGCCGTGCGGTGCCGGGCAACAGGCGGGTGAGGTCGTGGGTGCGGTAGCGGATGATCGGCAGTGCCTGCTTGGTCAGCGAGGTGAACACCAGCTCGCCGTGCTCGCCGTCGCCCAGCACCTTGGTCTCGTCGAAGGCGTCGATGATCTCCGGGCGGAAGTGGTCCTCCCAGATGTGGCTTCCGTCCTTGGTCTCGTTGGATTCCCCGGCCACTCCCGGGCCCATGACTTCGGAGAGGCCGTAGATGTCGCAGGCATCGATGTTGAACATGACCTCGAGCTCGTGGCGCATTTCCTCGGTCCACGGCTCGGCCCCGAGCACCGCGGTCTTCAGCGAGGTCTTGCGCGGATCCAGGCCCGCCCGCTGCATGGCATCGCCAATGGTCAACAAGTAGGTCGGGGTGCACAGGATCGCGTCCGGCTCGAAGTCGTTGATCATGGTGATCTGCTTCTCGGTCTGGCCGCCGGACATCGGGATCACGGTGGTGCCGAGGCGTTCGGCGGCGGCATGTGCCCCCAGGCCGCCGGTGAACAACCCGTAGCCGTAGGCGTTGTGGACCTTCCAGCCCGGCTTTACGCCCGAGAGGCGCAGGCAGCGCGCGCCCATCTTGGCCCAGTCGTCCAGGTCGGACTGGGTGTAGCCGACCACGGTGGCCCGGCCGGTGGTGCCGGAGGAGGCATGGATGCGGGCGACCTCGTGCTGCGGCACGGCGAACATGCCAAACGGGTAGGTCTTGCGCAGGTCTTCCTTTTCGGTGAACGGGAACTTGGCCAGGTCGGCCAGTTCCTTCAGGTCGCTCGGGTGAACGCCCGCGCCGTCGTACTTTTCCTTGTACAGCGGCACCCTGTCGTACGCGTAGGCCAGCGTGTCCTGCAGCCGCGTGAGCTGGATCGATTCGATCTGGTCGCGGCTCATGGTTTCTTCGGGATCCAACGGGTTGGGCAGTTCGATCCGGGTGGAAGTCTGGGTCATGATGTGGCCTTACGTGCGAAGTTGTGGGAGGTGGGAGGTGGGAGGTGGGGGGTGTTTGGGGGCTCAGGGGCTCAGGGGCGCTTGGGGATGGTCCGGGAACGGCCGCGGAATTCGGCCAACACCTCGTCCTCTGCGCCGGGGACGGACTGGAGGATCTGGATGTCGTAGATGCCGCTGCGCCCGGACTGCTGGCGGCGATTGGCCACGGCAGTCAGGGTCCGGCCGGGGATGCCGGGTTTGAGGAAGTTGATGTCGACGCCGGCGGCCACGGTGATGGTGTCCGCGGAGCCGGTGTGCGGGTTGCAGGACATGGCGAATGCGGTGTCGGCGAGGGCGAAGATCATTCCGCCGTGGGCGATGCCGAATCCGTTGAGCATTTCCTGGCGCAACTCCATGGAGATGGTGGCGTGCCCGTCGGCAACCTTCAGCACCTCGATGCCCAACCATTTGGCCGCATAGTCGTTTCTCAGGATGGGATGCATCAGCGGTGCATCGACGCCAGTGTCGCTCATGAAGGACCTCTCAGTTATTTACCGAACGATCATTAGGTAATCCTGAAATGTGAGATAAGTCAAGACGGGAGGGCCGGATTCCCGAGTTTCCGCGGGACATGTCGTCGCCATGTTTCGGCAAATCGGCCGCAGGTGTCCAACCGCCTTCCCTCGGTGCCGCGGGACGAAAGCCCCTTCACGCAGCCAGGGGGCCGGGGCGAGACTGGGAGATGGAATGAATCCATCGTGCCGAAGGAGTTGAGCGTAGATGCGTAGGTGGAGGCGCTGGGAAGACTGGGTCGTGGTTGTCGTGGGCCTGGTCATGGCATTGACACCCTTGTGGTCCGAGGGCATCGGGAATTCGGTGCCGCTGTTGATCACCACCGGGGCGCTGTTGTTTGCCGTCGGCATGGTCAATCTGGGCGGGCCAAACCTGTACGGGATCGAGGTGGGGCAACTGCTGGCGGCCATGGTGGCCATCATCCTGCCCGGGCTGGGGTCCTTTGCCGGGGCCAATGTCCCGGCACTCACGGCCTGGATCGGTGGCGGAATAGCCGTGGTTGCAACGTTGCTGGCGATGAAGCCGAGCATCGAAACCTCGCACAAGCTGCAGCACCAGCAAGGGTAGCGTCGCCGGGTCCGTGAAGCGGCGCCGCACCTGCATGCAACCGAGTCTGCGGTCCGGTCCCCGGGGCGCGACTACCTGTCCGGTCTTGGCGTGGGCCGGTCGGGTCCGCTTGCGGCCGGGATCTGGTGGATCCGGGCGTAGAGGGCGCGGATGAACGGTTCCTTGGCCTTGTTGTAGTCCATGACCAGCCCGGTGCCGCCGCCGCGTTCATTGATTGCCGCTGCCGTGGCCCGCTTGATGAGGGAATAGGCGGCGCGGTCGGCCTCGTGAGTGCGCAGCCAGTCGCGGAAGGCAACCATCCGGGCGGTCTCCGGGCAGCCCGGAGCCAGGACGTGGACATTGGCGGCCGGAAGGCCCGCATCGGGGCCGGACACCAGGAGCCGGTGGCGGTACCAGCCGGACTCGCGCAGGCGGAAAATGAATCCCGCCGCCTCAAGCAGCGGCACATAGTCCGATTCCCGGTCCGGATCCTGAACCGTCAGCACCACGTCGATGATCGGCTTGGCGGGAAGTCCCGGCACCGAAGTGGATCCCAAGTGCTCGATGGCCAGCGCTCGGTCCCCGAGGGCGCGCCGGATCACCCCGGCGAGTGCAGCGAAGTCCTGCGGCCAGGTCGGTGACGGCGGGAGAACCACAACCGGGACAGGGGAGGGCTTCGCCCTGATCCACTCGACGTTTCCGTCATCGGGTTCCGGCTCCCGCACCAGCGGCGGGTGGGGCAGCACGCAAAGGTGCCGGCGGCGACCGGGCCGGCGGGGGTCGGGCGGGGTGTCGGTGCAGTGAAAGCCGATGGCCCGGTAAAAGCCGATGGCGTCCTCGTCGGTGCGTGCCACGACCATGGCGGCCGAAATCTCCCGGATCCGGTGCACCAGTGCGGTTGCCACCCCGCCGCGCCGCTGCTGCGGGGCGACGGCGAGGTATTCGATTTCCACTGCGTGCCGATCCAGGCGCCGGTACGCGGCCAGCGCCGTCGGGACTCCGTGTTCGTCGACGGCGACCAGCAGCTCCCGGTCCTTGATCTCGTCGATCAGGGCGTCGAGGTCCGTGCCGGTGGCGTCGGAAGCCGCGGTGAGCAGCGCCCGGAACGCGGTGTTCATGGCGAACCCCGCGCTGCGGGCGCTGGTTATCTCCGGTGTGTTCATGCCCCCGCGGGGTTCAGTCCCAGGGTGTCGAGGGCGAAGGCATAGTCCCAGGCGCGGGTCTTCCAGCCCTCGTAGCGTCCCGAGGCCCCACCGTGCCCGCCGTCCATTTCAATCTTCATCACGATGGGCGCGGTGCCGGTGGTCTGCTCGCGCAGCTTCGCCACCCACTTGGCCGGTTCGACGTAGAGCACGCGGGTGTCGTTCAGCGAGGTGACCGCGGCGATCTTCGGGTAGGGCAGGGCCGCGACGTTCTCGTACGGGCTGTAGGACTTCATGTACTCGTACACGTCGGCATCCTCGATGGGGTTGCCCCACTCCTCCCATTCCAGTGCCGAGAGCGGCAGGTCCGGGTCCAAGATGGAGGTCAGCGCATCGACGAACGGGACCTGGGCGATGATGCCGGCGTAGAGCTGCGGGGCCAGGTTTGCCACGGCGCCCATGAGCAGGCCGCCGGCCGAGCCGCCCATGGCGACGATGCGCTTCGGGTCCGCCCAGCCGGTGTCCAGCAGGTGCTTGGTGGCGTCCACGAAGTCGGTGAAGGTGTTCTTCTTGGCCAGCTTCTTGCCCTCCAGGTACCAGGACCGGCCCAGCTCGCCGCCGCCACGCACGTGGGCGATGACGAACACGACCCCGCGGTCCAGCAGCGAGAGCCGGGGGATGCCGAAGCCGGGGTCCATGGACATCTCATAGCTGCCGTAGCCGTAGACCAGCACCGGGTGGGGGGTTTCGTTGGTGATATCGGCCCGGCGCAGGATGGTCAGCGGGATCTTGGTGCCGTCCGCCGCTGTGGCCCATTCGCGGGTGGCGCGGTACTTGGCCGGGTCGTAGTCGTTGACCTGGGTTTGCTTGCGCAGCAACAGGGTGCCGTCGGCCAGGGTGTAATCGTAGACGCGCGCCGGGGTGAAGTCCGAGGTGTAGGACAGCCGGATCATTGGCGCTTCGAGTTCCGCATTGGCCAGCGAGCAGGTGTAGAGCTCCTCGTAGAAGGCAGGTTCCACGGCCGGTTGCTGGGCGGCGGTGCCCAGGCCCTCCAGTGGCAGGACCACGACGCGTTCGGTGGTCTCCTTGCGCACCGAAACGACCAGGTGGGTGGCGGTGGCGGCGGTGCCCTCGACCTTGACGGTGTTGCGGTGCTCGAGCACGGTCTCCCAGCGCTGCTGGGCGAAGGGCAGGGCCAGCTGGTCCGTGCGCAGCAGCGAGACCATGTTGTTCAGGGCGTCGCGGTCGTGGGTGATGACGTAGGCCCGCTGCCCGTCGAGCGTGATCGGATCGGCCGAGTGCAGGATGCGGTGCTCCCGGGAGACGAGCATGACCGGGACCGCATGGGGATCGAGCAGGTCAAGGGTCAGGGTCTCGGAGTATTCGGAGTTGCCGATGGAGATCAGCAGCTCGGTGCGGTCGGCCGCGAGGTCGAAGCCCAGCCACATGCCCGGGTCATCCTCCTGGAACACCACGGTGTCGGTGGCCGGGTCGGTGCCCAGGGTGTGTGCCTTGATCTGGTGGGGGCGCCACGAGTCGTCGACCACGGTGTAGAAGACGCGGGTTCCGTCGGGGGAGAACGCCAGGCCGTAGAACACGTTTTCGATGGAGTCCGGAAGCAGTTCGCCGGTGCCCAGGTCCTTGATGCGCAGGGTGAAGCGCTCGTCGCCGGCGTTGTCCTGGGCGTAGGCCAGCAGGTTCCCGTCCTCGGTGACGGCCATCCCGCCCAGGGAGAAGAAGGGCTTGCCCTCGGCCTCCTTGTTGCCATCCAGCAGTACCTGCTCGCCCGCGATCGTGACGCCGGCCTCGATGGCCGGTGGGGTCCAGTCGGCGTTCAGGTCCCCGGTGTCGGTGGCTGCAACGCGGCAGTGGATGGCGTACTGGGAGCCCTCGGCGGTGCGGGTGAAGTACCACCAGCCGCGCTTGCGGGCAGGGACCGAGAGGTCGGTTTCCACGGTGCGTGCCTTGATCTCGTTGAAGATCGCCTCGCGCAGCTGTGCCTGGTCGGCGGTGACTGCCTCCGCGTAGGCGTTCTCCGCCTCGAGGTGGGCGCGGACCTGGGGGCTGTCCTTGTCCCGCAGCCATTCGTAGTCGTCGGTGAAGGCATCCCCGTGGTGGGTGCGGACGGTGGGGACCTTGGGGGTCTGCGGTGCGGCGGGTGCGTGCTCGGCGTGGCTCATGCCTCCATTCAATCCGAACCAGCCCCGAACCGCCGCCCGGCTTCGCCCAACGCGGACAAAACCACCCCGCCGGCGCCAACTGCCCCCCTTGGGTGGGTAGGGCGACGGATCAGCGCCGCGGCTTCAGGGTCCTGGTGTACTGCACCTCGCCGTTGGCGTTGATGAGCTTGACCGTGAAGGCCGAGCCGTCACCGGCAACGTCCACGTGGCCGAAGTACTGGTGCTCGCCCGAGCGCGGGGAAGCCATGGTCGGGCCTGCCTGCTGGAAGTCGACCCGCGGGCCGAAGGTCCCATCCAGCGCGTTGGGGCCAAAGGAGCCGGCGTTGATGGGTCCGGCCACGAATTCCCAGAACTCGTTGAAGTCTGAGAATGCGGCGCGTTCGGGGGAATAGTGGTGCGCCGCGCAATAGTGCACGTCCCCGGTCAGGAACACCACGTTCTTGATGTCGTGTTCCTTGATCGCCGAGAGCAGGCGGGCCAGTTCAAGCTCGCGGCCCAGCGGCGCGCCGTGCTCGGCATTGGAGATCGACTCCTGGGCCTTGCCGTCGGGCACGATGAGCCCCAGCGGCAGGTCGTTGCCGATGACCTTCCACGTCGCCTCGGAGGCACGCAGCGACCGGATGAGCCAGGCCAGCTGTTCCTCGCCCAGCAACGACGTCGGTTCGGTTTCCAGGCCGGCGGTGTTCGGCCCCTTGTGCGAGCGCATGTCCAGGGCGAACACATCCAGGTGCGGGCCGCGCGGGACGTGGCGGTAGATGCGCGCCGGTTCGAACCCGGTGCCCGGGCGCATTGCGCGCGCATCGGCGATCGGCATGTACTCCTGCCACGCCTGGCGGCCGCGCGCCGCCAGGGTGTCGACGTCGCGCACCGTGTAGCGCGGGTCGTCGATCCTCTCGCCCGGGTACCAGTTGTTCACGGTCTCGTGGTCGTCCCATTGGGCGATCACCGGCACGTGCGCGTACATGCTGCGCAGGTTGGCGTCCATCATGTTGTAGCGGTGGCGGCCGCGGTACTCGTTGAGCGTCTCGGCGACCTTGGAGACCTCCTCCGTCATGACGTTGCGCCAGATGTTCCCGTCCGGCTCCGTCATCTCGGCGGACATGGGCCCGTCTGCGTAGATGGTGTCGCCCGAGTGCAGGAAGAAGTCGGGCTTCGTCGCGGCCATGGCGGCATAGCCGCGCATCCCGCCGATCTCCTCGTTGATGCCGTAGCCCTGGCCCGCGGTGTCGGCTGTCCACACGAAGCTCTGCGCCGCGCTTTCGCGGTTCCTGCCCCTGCCGGGGGCCGGGGCGGTGGTGAAGGAACCGTTGCCGCGTTCACTGCGGCGGCCCGCTTCGTCCTCAAAGTACAGCTCCAGGTCAAAGCGCGTGCCCGCGGGCAGTCCCCGGGCATGGATCTTGGCCGTGAAATCGGTGCCCGCATGCGCCTGCGAACCAATGAACTCCACCTTCCGGGCGAAGCGCCCCTTCAACGGATTGCCCTGCTCGTCCTCGGCTCGCAGGACGGCGTGCAGGCGCCCCGGCCCGGAGGCGCGGGACCACAGGACGGCGGAGTTGGTGGAGACGTCCCCGGTGGAGATGCCCGAGGGCAGCAACATCCGGCGGGTTGCCAAGGGCACGGCCGAGGGCCGCGGAGCGGCCAGGGCGGAAGGGGCGGCCAGGGTTGTTGCCGCGAGGGCGGAGAGCGCGGCTGCGCCCTTCAGCAGCGAGCGGCGATCGGGACGGGGCGGGGAGATATCCATGGGACCCAGCCAAGCCCACCCCGGGAACGGGAACATTGCGCCGCGGTTAACGGCTGCCCAATCGTTGGCCGCGGGCGGCGGGCGGCGGCTGCGCCATGGCAGGGGGAGTCAATACACCGGCCACTTGGCACGGGGTGGCAGGATGGCTTCATGGGCACAGGGCATGCGGCGCGGGAGACACCATCGACCAGGGAGACCTGGGAATCCGTGCTGGAATACGCACCGGACTTCCTGGAGTTCGACCGCGCGCTGTCCCGGCAGCCCGGGTACCAGGCGGCAGTGGCCGTCCACGAGGAACTGGTGGGTTCCTTCAGCGGCGGCTACGCACGGCTTTCTCCGCCGGAACCCATGACCGACGGCCACCTGTTCAGGGTCGCCTCCCATTCCAAGACCTTCACCGCCACCGCGGTGATGATCCTGCAGCAGGACGGGAAGCTCTCGCTGGAAGACCGGCTGGGAACCTGGATCGCCGACCTGGCCGGGAGCGAAGTGGCAGAGGTGACGGTGGGTGAATTGCTTTCCCACTCCGCCGGCATCGTTCGCGACGGGGACAATGCAGACTTCTGGACCCTCGACCGCCCCTTTCCCGGCACATCGGAGGTGCTGGAGATCGCCCGGCGGGGCAAGGTGCTCGAACGCAACGAACACTTCAAGTACAGCAACATCGGCTACGGGCTGCTGGGACTGGTCATCGAGGCGGCAACGGGACAGTGCTACGCCGAGGTCGTGGGCGAGCGCATCCTTGCACCCCTGGGGCTTTTGGACACCGGCGTCGACCTCGACGCACGGGAACCCGGGCTCGCCGCCGGCTACGGGCCGCTGGCGCTCGCCGGAAGCAGCCACGAGCTGGCGGACCGAACCGAAATCGAGCACATCGCCACCCATGCACTTGCGCCGGCCACCGGCTTCTATTCCACGGCCAGGGACCTGGCCGCCTACCTCGGCTCCCATCTCCTGGACGCCAGCCCGAGCGTGCTGGACAACGACTCCAAGCGCCGCATGCAGCGCAGAGCCGAAGACTCCGGGGCGCCGGGGCGCGGCTACGGGCTGGGCTTCATCGTGCAGCAGGTCGCCGAACGGCAGTCCTTCGGCCACAGTGGCGGTTACCCGGGGCACATCACCCGTTCCTGGGCGGTGCCCAAGACCGGGGTGGTGCTCAGCATGCTCACCAACGCCGTCGACGGTCCGGCCGCTGCCTGGGGCGAAGCGCTCTTTGCCCTCGCGGCGCTCGCAGAGGCTCCGGTGCCGGATTCCTGGGCGGGGGTCGAAACTGCGGAGCTTCGGCGCTTTACCGGACGGTTCGCTTCGCTCTGGGACGTTATCGACATCGCCGAACTTGGCGGCAAGCTTTATTGGCTCACCCCCGGCCAGACACCCAAGCCGGCGACGGCACGGCCGCTGGAATACGTGGACTCGAACACCTTGAAGTCCGCCGACACCAACGGCTTCGCCGGGTACGGCGAAAAGATGTCCTTCGAAATCGATGAGCGCGGGGCGGCGTCCGTGCGCGGGCCCGGAGGCATGCTCTTCACGCGGTGGGAGGACTTCCGGATTCCGCGAGTGCTGCGGTCACCGATATGATGTGTGGTTTTGTGCATTGCCGCGATGTAACCCACATCGCGCGATGCCCAACCCACGTGGCCACCGCGCCGCGTGGGTGGTATCGCCGTTGGTCACCAGCACCTAGGCTATGACCCGTGTTAGCGCCCTCATACACCGAGGGCGGAGACTGCAAACATAAGGAGAGTGAACGACCCTTGAAGACGTCCAGTAAGACTCGAGGTCCACGGACCTGGTTCAGGGCGGTGATTGCCGGGCTCGCGGGCATGTTCCTGCTGCTGGGGGGCGCCGGCGCCGCCCTGGCAACGCCCGCCGACTCCGGAGTCGAAGGCAAGACCTTCGTCATCGGCACCGACACCACCTTCGCCCCGTTCGAGTTCCGGGCAGACGGCGAACTGACCGGCATCGACATGGACCTGATCCGCGCCATTGCCGAAAAGGAGGGCTTCGAGGTCGAAATCCGTTCCCTCGGGTTCAATGCCGCCTTGCAGGCCCTGTCCTCGGACCAGGTCGACGGCGTCATTGCCGGCATGTCGATCACCGACGAACGCAAGAACATCTACGACTTCTCCGAGCCGTACTTCGAGTCGGGCATCCAGATGGCGATCGCCAAGAACGATGAATCCATCAAGGGCTACGAGGATCTTGAGGGCAAGACCGTGGTCGCCAAGACCGGGTCCGAGGGCGAAACCTACGCCAAGTCGATTGCCGACCAGTACGGCTTCACCGTCAAGTCGCTGGACCAGTCGGCCACCATGTACGAATCGGTGAAGTCGGGTTCCGCCGTGGCCGTCTTTGACGACTACCCGGTGCTCGCCTACGGCGTGGCGCAGAACAACGGGCTGACCACGGTGACCGACAAGGTTCCCGGCGGCTCCTACGGCTTCGCGGTGGACAAGGGCAAGAACGCCGCCCTGCTGGCCGCCTTCAACGACGGCCTGGCCGAGCTGCAGGCCAGCGGCGAGTACGACCAGATCCTGGACAAGTACCTCGCCGATCCCACCGCAGCTGTTCCCACCACGTTCTGGGAGCTGCTCACCGAGTCGTTCCCCGCGTTGATGCAGGGCCTGGGCAACACCATTCTGGTGACTGCCATTTCCTTCGCCGTCGCCATGGTGCTGGGCCTGGTGGCCGGATTCATGAAGATCTCCCACAACATCGTGCTGCGCGGCATCGCCACCACGTTCGTGAACGTCTTCCGCGGCACCCCGCTGCTGCTCTGGGCCTTCATGTTCTACTTCGGCGTACCTCAGCTGACCGGTCAGCCGATGAGCATCTGGGTTGCCGGCGTGCTGACCCTGTCGCTGAACTCCGGCGCCTACGTGGCGGAGATCGTGCGCGGCGGCATCCAGTCGGTGGATCCCGGACAGCTGGAAGCCTCCCGTTCGCTGGGCTTGGGCTACGGCAAGTCCATGCAGAAGGTCGTGGTCCCGCAGGCCTTCAAGATGATGACCCCCTCATTGATCAACCAGTTGATCATCATGCTCAAGGACTCCTCCCTGTTGCTGGCCATCGGCTTCACCGAGCTGCTCTACCAGGGCCAGCAGATCTACGCGTCCAACTTCCGGGTCACCGAGACGCTGCTGATCGTGGGCGTCATCTACTTCGTCGCCATCATGGCGCTGACCAAATTGGCCAACTTCGCGGATAGGAAGTTCAACAAATGAGTGAAGCAACCGTCGCCTCGCCGCGCGAGGCGAAGATCGCGGTCAAGGGGCTGCGCAAGTCCTTCGGCCACAACGAGGTGCTCAAGGGCATCGACGTGGACATCGCCGAGGGCGAGGTCGTGTGCGTGATCGGGCCCTCGGGCTCGGGCAAGTCAACGCTGCTGCGCTGCCTGAACAAGCTCGAGGAAATCTCGGGTGGCCATGTCATCGTGGATGGCTTCGATGTTACCGACCCGAAGGTCGACATCAACGAGGTGCGCCGCCATGTGGGCATGGTTTTCCAGCACTTCAACCTCTTCCCGCACATGACGGTGGCCGAGAACATCATGCTGGCGCCGGTGGAACTGAAGAAGGCGACCAAGGCCGAGGCCCGCGAGCAGGCACTGAAGTTGCTTGACCGCGTGGGCTTGCGGGAAAAGGCCGACGCCCGTCCGGCGTCCCTCTCCGGCGGCCAGAAGCAGCGCGTGGCCATTGCCCGTGCGCTGGCCATGAACCCCGGCATCATGCTCTTCGACGAGGCAACCAGCGCCCTGGACCCGGAGATGGTCGGCGAGGTGCTGCAGGTCATCCGCGACCTGGCCAAGGAGGGCATGACCATGGTCCTGGTGACCCACGAAATGGGCTTCGCCAAGGAAATCGGGGATCGGGTGATCTTCATGGATGCCGGCGTCGTCTGCGAGTCGGGGCCGCCAGCCGAGCTCTTTGGCAACCCGCAGCAGGATCGCACCAAGGAGTTCCTCTCGAAGGTCCTCTAGGGGGGAGTTTCCCTGACTACAGCGAAAGCCCGCTCTGCCTGCGGTCCCCGTCCCGGGGTCCAGCGAGGCAAGGCGGGCTTTCGTGTTTTCACCGCGGTTGGCCGGAGGGGTCAATCCTTCGTCGGCGGTTGCTGGCCGGTCTTGTATCCGACCCCCGGATTGGGCTTGCCGACAAGATCACTGACGGTGACGAAATGGTAGCCCTGGGAATCGAGGTCCTCAAGGATCTTCGGCATGGCATCGATGGTGGATTTGTGGATGTCGTGCATCAGGACGATGGATCCGGGCTTGACGCTTTGGGCCGCCTTGATGGTTTTTTTGGCGTCACGCGTCTTCCAGTCCAGGGTGTCGTCGCTCCACAGGGCCACGGGTACGGTCTGCGCCTTTTTCAGGCTCTCCGTGATCGTGCCGTAGGGGGGACGCATCACCGTCGGGGCGGCTCCGGTGGCCTTCTCAATGGCCTCGCGGCCCTCTTGCAATTCGCGTTGGGCGGCGGCCGGGGAGATTTTCGCGAGGTCTTGGTGGGACCATGTGTGGTTTCCGATTTCATGCCCCCTGGCCAATTCGTCACGCACAATTTCCGGATGCTTTGCGACGTCCTTGCCGATGAGGAAGAACGTCGCCTTGGCGTTGTGCTCATCGAGGATGTCGAGCAGCGCCTCGGTGTGGGGTCCGGGCCCGTCGTCAAAGGTCAGCGCCACGCACTTGACCTTGGCGCAGTCGGGGCCTGTGGGTTCAGCCGTGGCGCTTGGCGCGTCCTGGGACTCCGCCTTTGAGTTCGCCGGGTACCCCTGCCAGTGCGTGCTCAGCGGAACGCCGCAGCCTGCCAGGGGGAGGGCGAGTGTAGGGACGGCAATGAAACGAAGAAGCGTGGAGCGGGAAACCATGCTGGCCATCGTCTCAAGCCAACCTGCGAGAATCCTCAATGGCCGCTGGTTTGGGCCGCGATACTGGGGTTTCCCGGGGGATGTCCAGCACCGGGAAGATGGGGGTTTTTCCTTCTGTGACGCGAGGCATAGCTCACATCGCTTGAAGATTCAACTAATGTTGTGTCATGGTTAAGGGGAACTTGCGGAACGGATGAACCGGCCCGCCACGACCCCAGCCCCCCAGCGGATGGGACATCGTGACGAAACGACCAAAGGATTTTTCATGGACAGCGCAATTAAGAACCCCGCCTTGGCAACCGCCGCACAGACCATCCTGCGCGTCGTCATCGGCTTCCTCTTCGCCGCCCACGGCTGGCAGAAGTACTTCCAGTTCACACTCGATGGCACCACCGCGGCATTTGGCCAGATGGGCATTCCCGCGGCCGGGCTGGTGGCCCCCGTGGTGGCAACGCTGGAAATCGTTGGCGGCATCGCCTTGATCCTCGGTGTACTCACCCGTATCTTCGCCGTCCTGCTGACCGCGAACATGCTCGGCGCAATTTTCCTGGTGCACATCTCGGCCGGTGTCTTCGTTGAAGCCGGTGGCTACGAGCTGGTGTTGGCACTGGCCGCAGGTGCCGCAGCCATCGCACTGCTGGGCGCCGGACGCATCTCCGTGGACCGCTTCATCCCGGGCCGCATCGCCGCCTAGTCTCCAGGGCACCAACGAAGCAAACCCCCGTGGGCACCGGTTGAATCCGGCGCCCACGGGGGTTTGCTCATTTTCCCGCGAGTTCTATTCGGCGGCGATGGGCACCAGCAGGTCCTTCACGGCCGGATCGGTGCGAAGGAATTCCTGTACGGCGGGATCCTGGAACGCCTTGACGAGGTTCTTCACGTTTTCGGTGTCTTGGAAGTCGGTGCCGATGGTCAGTTGACCGGCGAATTCGTCGGGGGCCGCCGGGGCGTAGATCTGCTGCTCCAGCGGAACCTTGGCCGCGACGTAGTACTCGGTGTAGCCCACCGCTGCATCCAGGTCCGGCAGGGAGCGGGACTGCGCGGCGAAGTCGAGCAGTTTGAACTTCAGGTCCTTGGGGTTTTCGGCAATGTCCTTCTGGGTTGCCTTCCACTTGTCCACGCCGTCGGCCAGCTTGATCAGCCCTGCACGCTCCAGCAGCCACAGGCCCTGGGCCTCGTTGGCCGGGTCGGAGTACAGGGAGATGGTTGCCCCGTTGGGGATCTCGTCGATCGACTGGTACTTCGCGCTCCAGATTCCGAAGCCCCAGCGGAACACCGGCGTGGCCGCTGCGAGCTTGAAGTCGGGATTGGCCTCGAGCACCTGGGAGAGCCAAAGCTTGTGCTGGTAAATCGTTCCGGCGACCTCGCCGGTGGATACCGCGCGGTTCAGCGTGGTCGAATCGGCCAATCCCTTGAAGGCCACCTTGATGCCGTACTTGGGGGCGATTTCCTCCGCCACGAAGTTCACCAGCGCCTGCTCGGCGTGGTTGCCTTCCGCTGTGACGACCGTGAGCGTGGCTCCGGCAACGGTGTTCGGTGACTTGTCCCCGGCGTTGGAACTGATGATCGCTGCGGCAGCAATGGCTCCGGCGAGGGCGATGGCACCAAGGGTCCAGGGCCACTTCTTTTTCTTTTGGATGGTGAAGCCGTGGGACTCGGGCCCGGTGGCGGTCTTGGGGTCGGTGATGGTCATGTGGAACTGCCTTTCGGGCGCGGGAGTGAACGGATGAGTGTTGCTAGAAGAGACAAAGGGGGAATGCGTGGGTGGGCGCCGTATTGGCTAGGCCCGGCGGCGCAGGTGCGGGGTGGTCGCCCGCACCAGTGCGTCGCCGGTGAGCTGGACGATGGTGACCAGCGCGATCAGCAGGATGACCGTGGCGAGCATGACGGTCTGGTCGAAGCGCTGGTAACCATAGGTGACCGCGACGTAGCCAATCCCGCCGGCGCCGATGGTCCCGGCGATGGCCGAGTATTCGATCATGGCGATGGTGTTGATGGTCAGCCCGCCCAGGATGGCGGGAACGGCCTCGCCCAGCTGCGCGCTGCGGATGATCTGCAGCGGCGAGCCGCCCGAGGCGCGCGCCGCGGCGGTGACAGAGCGCGGGACGTCGCGCAAACAGTTCTCCACGAGCCTGGCGAAGAACGGGATGCCGGCCAATGACATGGGCACCACGGCGGCGGCAATGCCGATGTTGGTGCCGGTGACGAAACGGGTGAACGGGACGATCGCGGCCATCAGCACCAGGAACGGCAGCGACCTGCCGATGTTCACGATCCAGCTCAGCACCGAGTAGGTGCCCCGGTGCTCATAGAGCCCGCCGGGTGCCATGTTGTGCAGCGCCACGGCGATCGGCGTGCCCAGGGCGACGACGATGAGCATGACGATGCCGACCATGGCCAGGGTCTCGCCGAGTGCCGGCACCAGCAGCGCCGGAAGCTCGGGCAGGGGGGTGTCGGACAGTGCGCGGATCTGCACCGCGGCAGGAATGCCTAGGCCCATTGGAGCTCCTCCGTGATTCGTGGTGCGGGCTGGACCGCGGGGGCGGCGGCCTCGCGGGGAACCGGGCGCAGGCCGTGGCGGGTAAACGCCGCGGCTGCCAGCGGCTCGGGGGCGCGCAGCCCCACGGTGGCGTTGCCGGTGCTGGTCCCGTCGATGCTTTGGATGGTGGCGGCCAGCAAGGCCACCGGCTCGCCGAGGTCGGCAGAGACGCGTTGCAACCAATCCGCCGGGACGGTGCGTGAATCGTAGGTCACGTGCCATGCCCGCGAACCTGCCCCGGGATCGGCGGGGGACAGCCGTGGCTGCAGCGCCCGGCCCAGGGCCGAGTCGTGGTCGGTGAGCAGGTCCACCAGCGACCCTTGTTCGGTGATGCGGCCGTTTTCCAGCCGGGCAGCGGAATCGGCCACGTGCAGCACGGTGTCCATTTCATGGGTGATGAACACGACCGCCAGGTCCAGGTCGTCGCGCAGCTGGCGCAGGAGCGAGACGACCGAGCGCGTGGTTTCCGGGTCCAGCCCCGAGGTCGCCTCGTCGGAGAGCAATACTGAGGGACGCAGGGCCAGCGCACGGGCAATGCCCACGCGCTGGAGCTGGCCGCCGGAAAGTTCGAAGGGGTAGTGGTTGGCGCGGTGGGAGAGGCCGACGCGTTCGAGCAGTTCGGCGACCCGGGCCTTTGTCTCGGCCGGGGTCACGCCCAGGTACTGCAGCGGCAGGGCAATGTTCTCCGCGGCGGTGCGGCGTGAAAGCAGGCTCGCGGACTGGAAGATGGTGCCAATGCGGCGCCGGGCGACCCGTAGCTTGCGTTCCGAAAGCCGGGCCAGGTCTTCGCCGTTGACGATGACCTGTCCGGAGGTGGGGCGTTCCAGGAGATTGATGCACTGGGCCAAAGTGGATTTTCCGGCACCCGAGGGGCCCACGATGGCGAGGATCTCGCCGGTGGCGACGTCGATCTCCAGGTTGTCCAGGACGGTGACGGACGTGTCTCCGTGTCCGTAGACCTTGGTGAGGTTTTTCAGGCTGATCATGCGATGGCTTTCCGTGCTGGCTTGGCACCTGCTGGTGCCGCTGTTTTCCTGCCCCGCCAGGGGGAGGGGTTCCGGGGATGGTCAATTCTGCGTCGAGGGGATAGCCCCTGGCCATGGGTCCGTCACGGCGGGGCACGCAACGACTTGTTGCGTCACGCAGGCGGGCCCCGGCGCGTCGTCCATTGCGTTTCATGACGAGTGAAACGGTGCCGGCGACTTGTCGCGTCACAAACGTGACGCCGGCCGCTTCGGTAGCTCCGTGGACCGAAAACTTCTTTTCCGGCCGAGCGGCCTTCCCCTGCTCGATCGGCGGCGGTCCTCGGCGTGCAGGGGGGGGTGTCCGCTGAGCCGCGGGCATTGCGGGGAGCTTCCGGTCCTGCGGCGATTGACGAAAAGGCGTTCGTCCGCATATCCTGAACGAACGGTCAGTAAATAATCTTTTTGTCACAGTGAGGTGAGCACTATGGCTGCACAGCAAGAAAGCGGCGGATCGCTATCCGCGGTACTTTCTCCTGAGGAGCAAGCAGGGCAGGATCGCTTCAACGCGATCATTGCCGAGGATTCCCGCATCGAACCGCGCGACTGGATGCCCGAGGCATACCGCAAGACCCTGACGCGGCAGATGTCACAGCACGCCCACTCCGAAATCATCGGCATGCAGCCGGAGGCCAACTGGATCACCAGGGCCCCTTCGCTCAAACGCAAGGCCATTCTCATGGCCAAGGTGCAGGACGAAGCCGGTCACGGCCTCTACCTGTATTCGGGCACCGAGACCCTCGGCACCCCGCGCGATGTGCTCAACGACCAGTTGATGACGGGCAAGGCCAAGTACTCTTCGATCTTCAACTACCCGGCACGCTCCTGGGCCGACATGGGCGCCATCGGCTGGCTGGTCGACGGCGCCGCCATCGCCAACCAGGTCCCGCTGTGCCGCGCCTCCTACGGCCCCTACGGCCGGGCCATGGTGCGCATCTGCAAGGAGGAATCCTTCCACCAGCGCCAGGGTTTTGAGATCCTGCTCGAGCTGGCCAACGGCACCGAAGCGCAGAAGAAGATGGCGCAGGACGCAATCAACCGGTTCTACGCCCCGTCCCTGATGATGTTCGGTCCGCCGGATTCCGACTCCCCGAACTCGGGCCAGTCCACCGCGTGGAAGATCAAGCGGTTCTCCAACGACGAATTGCGCCAACGCTTCGTCGGCATGATCGTCGAGCAGGTCAAGGTGCTGGGTCTGACCCTGCCGGACCCCGAGCTGCGCTTTGACGAGGAATCCGGGACGTGGAAGCACATGGACCTGGACTGGGTTGAGTTCAAGGCAGTCATCGCCGGCAACGGGCCCTGCAACGCGCAGCGCCTGCAGCGCCGCCGCGATGCACACAATGAAGGCGCCTGGGTGCGCGAAGCTGCCGCGGCATACGCGGCAAAGATGGCTCGAAAGACCGAGGTTGCATAACTCATGACCGAAACAGAAGGCACCTGGCCGCTCTGGGAAGTATTTGTCCGCTCCTCCCGCGGGCTCTCGCACGTCCATGCAGGATCCCTGCACGCCCCGGATGCGGAGATGGCGCTAAAGAACGCCCGCGACCTGTACACCCGACGCAACGAGGGCGTCTCCCTCTGGGTCGTGGCCAGCAGCGACATCATCGCCTCGGACCCCGACGCCAAGGGCATGTACTTTGAGTCCCCGCAGGGCAAGGACTACCGCCATGCCACGTACTACACCAAGTCCGAGGGCGTGAAGCACCTGTGAGCGCACACGAGACAGACCACTCCCTGGACAGCTTCGGCGACACCTCGGCCTCGGCCACCCGCGTCACCCCGGGCAACGCCCTGCGCCCCGAGGACATTGCCATCCAGCCTGCCAAGCCCGGCGAGCAGGTCGCGGAGTACGCCCTGCGGCTGGGCGACGACGCCCTGATCCTCGCCCAGCGCCTCTCGCACTGGATCTCCCGCGGACCGGAGATCGAGGAAGACATCGCCCTGGGCAATATCGCCCTGGATCAGCTGGGCCACGCCCGCTCCTTCCTCTCCTACGCCGCCAAGGCCTGGGGCAAGACCGAGGACGACCTGGCCTACTGGCGCGAGGAGGAGGACTTCCGATCGCTGCACATCGTCGAACAACCTAACGGCGACTTCGGCGTGACCATCGTGCGCCAGCTGATCATCTCCATCTACCAGCACCTGCTTTACACGGCGCTGCTGGACTCGGCCGATCCGACGATCGCGGCAATTTCCGCCAAGGCCGTCAAGGAGGTCGACTACCACCGCGACCACGCCATCGCCTGGACCCTGCGCCTGGGCATCGGCACCGAGGAATCGGCACGCCGCATGCGCCACGCCCTGGAGGTGCTGTGGCCCTACGTGGGGGAGATGTTCGAGGACGAGGAACTGCACGCAGCCCTGGGCGATGTCGCAGTGGCACCCTCTTCGCTGCGCGCCGCGTGGGAAGAAGAAATCACCGCCGTCTTGAAGGACGCCGAACTCGAGCTCCCCACGGTTCCCTTCGCCATGGCCCGCGGCCGGCGCGGCGAACACTCCGAACACCTCGGCTTCATTCTGGCCGAAATGCAGGTCCTGGCGCGCAAGCACCCCGGCGCCACCTGGTAAGCAAAGGACGAGAGAAAATGATTGCCACCATCACCGAGCTGCGCGAGATCGCCGCACGGGTGACCGACCCCGAGATCCCGGTGCTCACCATCGCGGACCTGGGGATCCTGCGGGACGTGGAGCTTCAGGGCGACACCGTGGTCGTCACCATCACCCCCACGTATTCGGGATGCCCGGCGATGGACGCAATCACCGAGGACCTCGGAACCGTCTTCAAGGATTCCGGATTCGACTCGGTCCGCGTCAACCTGGTCCTTTCCCCGGCATGGAGCACCGACTGGATGACCGAGTCGGGCAAGGCCAAGCTCCAGGCCTACGGCATTGCCCCGCCCACGGGCACCGGCCACCGCGGGCCGGTGACCCTGGGCCTGGGCGTGAAGTGCCCGCAATGCCACTCGCTCAATACCAAGGAACTTTCCCGCTTCGGTTCCACCTCGTGCAAGTCCATGTACCAATGCAAGGACTGCCTGGAACCCTTCGACTACTTCAAGGTGCTCTCATGACAGACACGACTGCCGCCCTGCCGGCCAACGACGGCATTGACCCCGAGATCCCGGGCCGCCGCCGGACCACGTTCCACACCCTGGAGGTCTCCGAGGTCCGCCGGCTCACCGCCGACGCCATCGAGGTCACCTTCGAGGTCCCGTCAGAACTGGCCGGCCAATACGACTACGTCCCGGGCCAGTATGTGGCCCTGCGCAAGGAACTTGAGGACGCCGAGGGCAACCTCGTGGAGCTGCGCCGCAGCTATTCCATTTGCGCCGAACCGACCGCCGGGGAAATCCGCGTCGCCATCAAGCGCGACATCGGCGGCATCTTCTCCACCTGGGCCAACGAGTCCCTGGCCGCCGGTGACACCATGGATGTCATGAGCCCCACCGGCGGCTTCATCTCCAAGCACAAGATGAACGGGTTGAACGACCCCGATGACATCGATGTGGAAACCGAGGACACCTTCGTGGCCGTGGCCGCCGGATCGGGCATCACCCCGGTCATGGCCATCGCCCGCACGGTGCTGGCCGCGAACCAGAACGTCCACTTCGACCTTGTCTATGCGAACAAGGCAGCCATGGACGTGATGTTCCTGGAGGAGCTGGCGGACCTCAAGGACCGCTACCCGGCACGCTTCGCCCTGCACCACGTGCTCTCCCGCGAACAGCGGATCTCCCCGCTGCTCTCGGGCCGCATTGACGCGGAGAAGCTGAACAAGCTGCTGGGCTCGGTCATCCGCACCGACCAGGTCGACGAATGGTTCCTCTGTGGCCCCTTCGAGCTGGTCCAGCTGGTGCGCGACAACCTGGCCGCCCAGGGCGTCCCGGCGGACAAGGTCCGCTTTGAGCTGTTCACCACCGGGGAGCCCACCCGCCCCGAAGGCAACATCGGCCGTCCTGTCGTCATCGACGAATCCGACGAGACCTACCAAATCGAGTTCAAGCTCGATGGCCTGCAGGGCGAGGTCAAGAGCCCCGTTCACGCCCGCGAGACCATCCTCAACGCCGCGCTGCGCGTCCGCCCGGACGTCCCGTTCGCCTGCGCCGGCGGCGTCTGCGGCACCTGCCGCGCCAAGGTCGTCGAGGGTAGCGTGGACATGGACGAGAACTACGCCCTGGAACCTGACGAAATCGAGCGGGGCTACGTGCTCACCTGCCAGTCGCGGCCCACCACCGATCGCGTCCTGGTCGACTACGACGCCTAAGACGCAAACCACATCGCAAGGATCCATCCGCGGGAGCGGGTGGATCCTTGGCATAGGACCTAAAACCGGAGAGACACGGACCAACATGATTGAACTGAACATCACCGGCGGGGTGGCAGAGATTGTGCTTAACGCCCCGGAGAAGATGAATTCCCTGAACGAGGCCGCCCTGGCGGAACTCGGTGCGGCCTACGACAAGGCCGCCGAAGGTGTGGAGACCGGCGAGGTGCGCGCCCTGCTGCTGCGCGGCGAGGGCCGCGGCTTCTGCGCCGGACGTGACATCTCGGGCGTGGTTCCGGCCGACGATGATGTCATGGGATACCTCGGGGGCACGGTGCAGCCGCTGCTGGCCAAGATGTCTTCCTTCCCTGCGCCCACCTTCGCCGCGGTGCAAGGGGCCTGCCTCGGGGTCGGGCTGGGCCTGGCCATTGCCACCGACGTGGTCTACGTGGCGCAGAACGCCAAGATCGGCTCGCCCTTCGCCAACTTGGGGGCGACCCTGGACTCGGGCGGGCACTGGCTGTTCACCGAGCGACTGGGCACGCACCGCACGCTGGATCTGATCTACACCGCGGAACTGATCAGCGGCGCCGACGCGGTGGCCTCCGGGCTCTTCTCCCGGGCCATGCCCGCCGATGAATTGCTCGAGACCACGCGCGGCATCGTCGCCAAGGTCGCCTCCGGTGCCACCGGCGCCTTCCGGGCCTCCAAGGAACTCGTGGCAGAGATCCGCGACGCCCGTCTGGGACTGTGGGAATCGATGGCCAATGAGAACCAGGCCCAGGCGGATCTGTGCGCGACGGAGGACTACGCGGAGGGGTTCCTGGCCTTCCAGGAAAAGCGGAAGCCTGCATTCAAGGGCTAAGCTCCCCGGATTCTTTGTTGGGCGTCCCCGCCAAGCGGGGACGCCCAACCCGTGTATTGGCTCCAGCCTGCATTCGGGCGAAACCTTCCATCAGATCGATCGCGACCGCGTTCGAACTGGTTCTTTCGCCCGCAGATGTCAAAAATGCTTTACATGGGGTAGTCCCCGACATACGCTCCGAAGTAAAGAATTTTTGACAATGAGGAGCGGGTAGACGTGTCTGATGGAGAAAGGGTCGCGTGGGTGACGGTGGCTTCTGCGGGGCTCGGCATGCTGGCTTTTGCCGTTGTCGTGCTGTTGCGGATCCTGGACGGTAGCCTTGCAGGCGACCAGCCCTTTTCATTTCCCATGATCGGCTGCATGTTCCTGATCGTCGTGCCGATTTGGGTGACGCGCGCGGTGCTGTTGAAAAGGAACGCCGGCACAAATATGGGACCGGACGAGCGGGATCGCGACATCGTCCGGCGCGCCGACCAGACCAAATTCGGGATCCTGCTGATGGCTTGCGTGGTCGTCCTAGCCTTGGCCTTCAACGGGAGCGATCATTTTTGGATCGCATCGGCAGTCTTTGCCGGGCTGGGGCTTTCCTTCCTCGGCGGCGCGGCCGTCCAGATCAACGGCTACCGACGCGGCATTCCGGCAGGGTGAGACGCCGTCGCCTGAGTAATTCCATGCGGGCGCTGCGCGCGGGGCGCGACAATATGACCCAGGCGGAGCTTGCGGAAAAGGTCGGTGTCACCAGGCAAACCATCATCGCAATCGAGCAGGCCAAGTATTCGCCGTCGCTGGAAACGGCATTCCTCATTTCCGAGGCATTCGGAGTGCCGCTGACCGATGTCTTTGCCTTTGAACCCGGGGACAATGCCTAGGACGACCCATGGTTCCGTCGGCCCCGATTTTTCAAGAATGAGAGCAATGGCAGGCCGGCACACGCCGTCAACCCCACCCAGATCCACATTGCCGGCTGAAGCCCGATGGCATCGCCCGCCAAACCGCCCACGATGCCAAGGACCGGCACCGGACCCATGGTGAAAACCAGCCGAAATCCCTGCTGTCGCCCCATCATCTCCTCCGGGGTGAACTTGGCCAGCAGGCCATAGGCAGTTGCGTTGTAGGAGACCATCAGCGCGTTGTAGAGCACCGAGTGGCAGATCACCAGCACGATGGCTCCGGTAGTGGCAAGTCCAGCCAGGGGAACCAACGCGACGGCCAGCGGCAGGAACAGGATGGACAGCGCCAAGACCCTGTACTCGCCCAGCTTTTCCACGAGCACTGGAACCACCAGGGAACCCAGCAATCCACCGACGGCAATGGTCGAGATGACCAGCCCAATGGTTTGGGGGCTGAAGCCCAGGACCTTGACGAAGTACAGCGTTTCCAACGCCGA
This sequence comes from Paeniglutamicibacter sp. ZC-3, assembly GCF_025847175.2. Classification (NCBI taxonomy): domain Bacteria; kingdom Bacillati; phylum Actinomycetota; class Actinomycetes; order Micrococcales; family Micrococcaceae; genus Paeniglutamicibacter; species Paeniglutamicibacter sp. ZC-3. Next base: position 24,148 of record NZ_JAOYTG010000022.1, read on the forward strand.
CCCGAACGCCAAGCCCATGCTGCTGATCGCGGAAGAGGCGACCAGGGCACGTATGGTGGGGTGCTTGAGGGTGAAGTGAAGCCCCTGGCCGAAGGACTCCCTGAAGCCGACCCGCGCCGCCGAAATGATAGGGGGAGGAGAGTTCCCCGTCTTCTTGCGAAAGCCCCAAAGCAATGTGCCCGCGGCGAGCAGGTTTGCTGTCCCGGCCACGATCAGGGTGAACGGTGCGGATATGACAGCGACCAGCACACCGGCCAACCCGGGGGAAATGATCCCCATCGAGGTTTCAACGGTTTCCTTGCGGGCAAAGGCCGTCGATGCCAGGTCTCGCCCCACGATGCCCGGTAGGGCGGATCCTGCGCCCATGCCCCACAACATGCCCGCCACTCCGACAAGGAATGAAACCAGCACCAACTGTGGGTAGGTCAACGCACCCAACGACCAGCTCAGCGGCACCGAGAAAATCGCCAGCCCCGCCGCCAATTGGGCCCACATCATGGTCTTGATCCGATCTACGCGATCGAGCATGATCCCGGCCGGGATGGCCAGGAACAAAAAGGCGGCGGCCCCCGCGGCATTGAGCAGGCCGATCTGGGTTGCCGTCGCGTTCAGGGCGTAGATGGCGACCAGGTCGTCGGCGACATTGAGGATGCCGGTGGCGAACGCGCCGAACGCCACCGATCGCATCAGCACGCCAAAGCCGGGCTTGCTCCGCAGCCGGGACGGAGATTCAGCGGCCGTCTTCGGGAACTGCCGCTCACTCATGGGGAACATCCTTTGTTGTCAGGGCATCTTCCTGCAGATGCTACCTGCCGGGTACAGCGAACCCATGCCCGCCGCGCAACCGCCGCGCCGTGGCCGACTCCGCTTCGCCCTCCCACGCTCCCGGCAGCGGGCGCCATGGTGCCGGGACGTATGGCAATGGGTGTCGAGACCCGCGGGCGTGGCAAAGCCGGCCCGCTATGGAACGCGGATCCAGTCGGCGCCGCCGGGTGCGCGGTGCCACGACTGCCGTGGACCCTCCCATTCACGCGCTACATCCGAGAGCCAGAAGGTGCTGTCGGGGTCCCAGCCGGCGATGACCGACGCCGTGTCGGTGTCCACGTCCAGGGCACGGCCCGCAAGGCCGAGATACCCCTGGGTCGTCAGGTGCACGGCGTCCCACTCCTGCGCGACTCGTTCCCAGTCCGGGATCACCCAGGGCCCGTCGCGTCCTGTGCAGCGGAACCAGTCGTGCCGTCGGGAGGCGGTGACCTCGAGTGGATGGATGCGACACAGGGATACCCAGTCATCCGCGGCGCGAATCTCGAAGGTGCGCCCTACTCCGCGAACCGGGATGGCTGTCGCCTCGTCCCATCCAAAGTAGTCCTCCACGAGGTTGAACCCCGCCGGGACCTGCCCGACGGTGTGGACAAGCCCCTGCGGGATCGACCACCACTCCCCGGACCAGTTGGCGTGCAGGTCGCTCGGGCGTTCGCGCGCGGCCCGTTCCTCCTCGGCGCGTGCGTTGCAGGCCCACTTTGCCAGGGCTTGGAGCGGGTCCTTATCCAGCGGGGCGGGGTCATCCGGCGATCGCCAGTCGATGGCCCACTGTTCCCGCCGGCGAAGTCCTCCGTTGGACTGCAGCGCCAGGGCCTTCAGGACATGTTCCGCCAGGGACTCGAAGGCGGCTCGGACGGCTGGAAGGGTGGCGAGCTTGTCTTCCCCGTCTGGTTCCTGCCAGTACCTGGCGTTGGCTACCGCCCGCTCAAGGGCGGCCTGCAACGGGGCCTCGTCGAGATCGGTGAGGTCGAGGGTGGCAATTGCTGCAGCCAGCCGAGTGGGCGAGGCGGGAGAAAGGGGAACGACAATGTTGTTGGAACCATCCGCCAACATCACCCACGAAATCCCTCGCCCTGGGTCAAGGACATTGGCCAGCTCGAACACGGCATGCCGGATCTCCGGGTCAAGTTCCATCGCGAGTTCCAGGCACATGCGCCTGGCCCTCGGTCCGCCAAGAAACGAGTCAATGTTTGGTTCCATCGCTTCATCCTTGCATTTCCGCCGCCGCGGCGGGCAGGGAGCCGTGAATCCCGATGTCAGTCGGCCGGCGGAACGCTGCCGGGTGCCGTGAGAATGTCCTGTCCGCCGCGCAACAGCCGCGCCATGATCCGCCTGGCCTGCCGTCCCTCCGGGATTGGCAACAATGGATAGACATGCACCATGCCCGGTGCCTCGTGGAACTCGGTGGCCACACCGGCCGCACGCGCCTTGGAAACCAGCAGCTCGCAGTCCGGATGGGTGATGTCGCGGGTGCCGGCAAACACCGCGAGCGGACCGAGCCCGGCCATCTCACCGAACAACGGAGAGACGATGGGATTGTCCAACGGGAGTTCTCCACGCCAAAGTTCCACGGCGGCCCGCAGGCCGGGGCGGACCAGCCACGGGTCGTTCGGCTCGAGTGCGTCGATGACCGGATTACTCAGGCTCAGGTCCAGGGCCGGGGCGATCAGTACCGTGTGGGCGAGGGCCACGTGTGCATCGCGGAGCAGCAGTGCGGCGGCAAGCGCAATTTGGCCGCCGGCAGAGTCGCCGACAACCGACACGTTTTCCGCTCCGTCACTGGCGGCGAGGCGCTTGAGCAGGTCGGCGACCTGCGGGACCACCGTCGCGGCGGTTCCCTGCGGCGCCAGCGGGTAGATGGGGACCAGCACCCGGGATCCCGTGGTGGCGGCGAGTTCGGCGACGAGTTGCCAATGCTGAAGGGCAATCTGGTTGATCCAGGCTCCTCCGTGGACATAAACGATTTGTCCCCGTGGCTCCGCACCGGAGGGGAAAACCGTGTAGAGAGGCCATCCGTGATCTTGGTCCACGCTGACGCCCACGCCGCGGGGAAGAATGCGCGGGGGTCCATAGGGGCGGGGGCGCAATCGCCGCGCTGCTACCAGATCGGAAGTCGCCTGGGCGCTGGCGAAGCGGCGCCGGTATCCGAGCGCGGTCAAGATCGGCGGCATCATCCGACTGGCAAGACTGGGCACGGCGCACTCCTTGGCGGGATGGGGAACTGCTGCCTCGCTGCTTCCCGAGGCGCAGTCCGGCGCCGGTCACAGCCGACATACCGAACGTACCACCGGTGCGGGGCGCGGGGCGTGGGGCGCGGGGATCGGCCGGTGGCCGGAATTGTGCCCGGGGCGGATCAGCGGGTGTCGACGTCCTCGAAGATCAGGAAGGTCTGGGTGTCCAGCACCCCTGGCATGGATTGCAGCTGGTCGAAGATAACCCGTCGCAGATCGACATTGTCCCGCGCCCTGACCAAGAGAATTACGTCGAAGTTGCCGCCGACCAAGCCCACGTGGTGTACCTCGGGCATTGCGGCGAGCCGCTCGCGCATCTCCCGCCAAGAGTGCTGGCGCAGTTTCAGGGTCACGTAGGCGCTGGCGCGCAGGCCCGCGCGAAGCGGGTCGACAACCGCGGTGTACCGGGTGATGACCCCTTCGTCCTGCAGGCGGTTGATTCGGGAATAGGCATGCGCGCGGGAGACGTGGACCTTTTGCGCGACAGTGGTCACCGATTGGCGGCCGTCCTTGGTGAGCTCCTCCAGAATGCGCCGATCCACCTCATCCAGACGAACCGAGGGAGTCTCCATCAAATGCCTCTTTCCACTTTGTCCAAAAACCGGCATGTAGCGACGGTCACACTTTCAATCCGTCTCCAAGAATAACGATCCCATGCGCAGTTTTCCAGAATAGTCCAAGAAGCTGGATACATTTCATCGAAAATACCGATACTTAAGGCAAGAACTGACGCAACGACGGGCTGGCCCGACACCCGCGTCCCACCGCACACCAGAAAGGCGTGACCCGTGACAAACACCGACGCGCGCGAAGCAATTGAGCAGGTGAGCAGCAAGTTCGGGATTACACCCGAGGACTACATGCTGCCCGCGCGAACCGAAATCCACATGCTTGACATCAACGGCAAGCTGCACCCGGCCGGGGAACAGGGTGCGGAGCCCGGTCACGAATACCCGTTGCCCAGCCCCAAGGCCCTGGTGGATGCGTACGAACAGTTGGTCATCGGACGCCGCGTCAATGACCAGAACTCCGCTCTGGTGCGCCAGGGCCGCATGGCCGTCTATCCCTCCAGCCATGGTCAGGAAGCCGCCCAGGTTGCCGCCGCCTTGTGCCTGGGGGAGGACGACTGGATGTTCCCCACCTACCGGGACACCGTGGCCGTCATGGCCAAGGGAGTGGCGCCCATGGAGGTGATGGCAGGGTTCCGCGGGGACTGGCACAGCGGATACGACCCCAAGCAGTACAAGGTCTCCATCCAGTCCACCCCGCTGACCACGCAGCTGTTGCACGCGGTGGGCGTCGCCCACGCCGCCAAGCTGCGCGGCGAGGATACGGTCGTCATGGCCATGTGCGGCGACGGGGCAACCAGCGAAGGCGACTTCCACGAGGCCCTGAACTTTGCCGCGGTCTTTAACCTGCCCGTCATTTTCTTCGTGCAGAACAACCAATACGCGATCTCCGTTCCGCTCTCCCAGCAGTCGGTGGCGCCGTCCCTGGCACACAAGGCGGTCGGCTACGGCATGGCCGGCGAGCGCGTTGACGGCAACGACCTGGTGGCGCTGTTGGCGGTCCTGGGACGCGCGGTGCGCCTGGCCCGCGAGGGCAATGGCCCGCTGCTGGTCGAGGCCCACACCTACCGGATGCAGGCACACACCAACGCCGACGACGCCACCCGCTACCGCGAAGACGCGGAGGTCCAGGGTTGGATGGCCAAGGACCCGGTCACCCGGATGCGCAGCTATCTCCAGGAGGCAGGCCTGCTGCCCGAGGCCACCGAAGCGCGGATCACCGCAAGTGCCGAAGCAGTGGCGCAGTCGCTGCGCGACGGCATGAACTCGGAAAACACCCCGGATCCGGCCGACCTCTTCGCCCACGTCTATTCCACGCCCACCACCCAATTGTCCGAGCAGGCAGCACTGCTCGCCGACGAACTCGCCCGCGAGGAGGACGCAAAATGAGCGCCACGGCAACCACGGCTTCGGCCGCCAACGTCAGTGCTGCCACGGCAGCCGCCGCTGCACGCACCGCAGAGACCGGAACCCAGCCGGTGACCTTCGCCAAGGCGCTGAACACCGCACTGGCAGACTCCATGGCACGGGAGGATTCGGTCCTGGTCTTCGGCGAGGACGTCGGGGTCCTCGGCGGGGTCTTCCGCATCACCGACGGGCTGACCAAGCGCTTCGGCACCCAGCGCTGCTTCGACACGCCCCTGGCCGAATCGGGCATTGTCGGCATGGCCATCGGCATGGCCATGAACGGCATGCGCCCGGTCATCGAAATGCAGTTCGATGCCTTTGCCTACCCGGCCTTCGAGCAGATCGCCTCGCACGTGGCCAAGATGCACAACCGGACCAAGGGCAGGATGGCGATGCCGATGGTCATCCGCATCCCCTACGCCGGCGGCATCGGGGGAGTGGAGCACCACTGCGACTCCTCCGAAAGCTACTACGCGCACACCCCTGGACTGAAGGTGTTCACCCCGGCCACCGTCGGGGACGCCTACCTGATGCTGCGCGAAGCCATCGACTCCCCGGACCCGGTCATCTTCATGGAACCCAAGAAGCTGTACTGGACCAAGGAACAGGTCGACTTGGACGCCCTGCGGCTCTCGCACGAGACCGCCGCAGTACCCCCGACCGAGGGACGGGCAGCCGTCGCGCGCACCGGAACCGACGCCACACTGATTGCCTACGGTCCCTCGGTGTCCACCGCCATGGCCGCCGCGGAGGCCGCCGCACTGGAGGGCCGCAACCTCGAGGTCATCGACGTGCGCACCATCGTGCCGCTGGATGACGCAACGATCTGCGCATCGGTGCGCAAGACCGGACGGGCGGTGGTCATCGCCGAGGCACCTGGCTTCGCCTCGGTATCCAGCGAAATCGTCGCCCGGATCCAGGAACGGTGCTTCCACTCGCTCGCGGCACCGGTGCTGCGCGTGACCGGGTTCGACACCCCGTACCCTGCACCAAAACTGGAAAAGTACTACTTGCCATCCGTGGACCGCATCCTGGATGCCGTGGATGCGTTGCAATGGGAGGAAAAGGCATGAGCGTGAAAACCTTTTTGCTGCCGGACCTCGGCGAGGGCCTGGCCGAGGCCGAGCTGGTGAAGTGGCTGGTCGCCGTCGGAGACACCATCGTCATCGACCAGCCCATCGCGGAAGTCGAAACCGCGAAGTCCATGGTGGAAGTGCCCAGCCCCTACGCCGGAACCGTGCATGAGCTCCATGGCAGGGTCGGCGAGATGGTCTTGGTCGATGCCCCGCTGTTCTCCGTGCTCGAGGAAGGCGCCCCGGCGCCGGTCGCCGCCCCTGCGCCCCGGCCCACCACGCCGGTGCGCGAAGTCGCCCAGAGCTACAGGGACGAGGAACAGGCAGGCGCCAAGGAGCCCGCTGCCGAAGGCTCGGGCAACGTGCTCATCGGCTACGGAACCCCGGACGGACTCTCCGCCAAGGCGCGCAAGCGCCGCCCGCGCTCCGGCCCGGCCGAAGCCACCGCCCCTGCGATCCCGGAACGGCCAGAGGTTGCCGAGCCAAGAATAGCCCCGCTGGTCATCTCACCCTTGGTCCGGAAGCTCGCCAGGGACCGCGGCATCGACATAGCCACGGTCACCGGCAGCGGTGCCAACGGCCTGATCCTGCGCTCCGACATCGAGGCAGCCGGCGTGGCCGCGCCAGTGCCGGAACCCGGTTCCACCCCGGTGCCCGCCGCTGCACCGGTGGCGGCCGCTCCTGCCGCCCCCGCGACCCGGGGCGAACTCGACGCGCGTTCGGGCCTGGCAATTTCCTCCAGGACCCCGATCAGCGGCGTGCGCAAGACCATCGCCCAGGCCATGGCCCGATCGCGGAGCGAAATTCCCGAGGCGACGGTGTGGGTGGACGTGGATGCGACGAACCTGCTGCAGATGCGTGCGGCGATGAAGTCCACCGACCCGGAGAACACCCCGGGAATCCTGGCATTCATTGCCCGTTTCGTGGTGGCGGGACTGCAAAAGTATCCTGCGCTGAACACCCGCCTTGAGCACAACGCCCAAGGGGACGCCGAGATCATCGGCTTTGACGGGATCAACCTGGGCATCGCGGCGCAGACAGATCGTGGTCTGATGGTTCCGGCCATCCGCAATGCCCAGCAGGTCAGTGCCCGCGGCCTGCATGCCGAACTGGCCCGGCTCACCGAGGTCACCCGTTCGGGCAAGGCCACGGTCGCCGAGCTCACCAGCGGCACGTTCACGCTCAACAACTACGGGGTCTTCGGGGTCGACGGTTCGGCCGCCATCATCAACTACCCGGAGGTCGCGATCCTGGGGGTTGGACGGATCATTGACAAGCCGTGGGTCGTTGACGGCGAGCTGGCGGTTCGCAAGGTCACCGAGCTCACGCTGGCCTTCGACCACCGGGTCTGCGACGGGGGCACGGCGGCAGGATTCCTGCGCTTCGTAGCCGACGCCATGGAAAACCCGGCATCGGTGCTCGCTGACCTGTAAGGGGGGAGTGCAGCAACCTGCGGCGAAACGAGGGCCCGCGGCAACAGGATCTTGATAAACCTGTTGCCGCGGGCGCTCGTGCATGTGCAGCTGCTCCAGTGGAAGCGGATGCCGGGAGAGCTATAGCGTTCCGAACCCGCTTTGGCTGGCTGACGTGTTGTTCTGTTTCCCCGCCCCCCTATTGAAAGGGGCGTCGACCTACTATCCTGATGCCATGGACAAGCTACCTGCTGAATACGAGCACTACCTTGTAGGCAAAGACGAACTCCACGTGGAAACCGTGATGCCGATTTTCAAGGAATCAATGGCCGAAGGCAAATACGGCGTTCACATCCGCGGGCTAGGGGGCCACTCGGAACAAGCCTTCGTGGACGAGAACGTCCCCTTCGGCAAGATCAAGATCACCGTCCCCTAGCACCGGCCCCTTTGGGCCATGCAACAGAGTTCCCCGGTAACCGGCGATCGGTCCCCGGGGACTTGATTTTGCCCGGGTGCCTTTTCGTGCAGAATGTGGATAGCACCGAAACACCGGCTGTGACCGGCACCGAGAAAGTGGGATCCCGCCATGATGAAACCACTAGCGCCCAAGGTGGAACAACTCGATCCACATTGCTGGCGGATGCTCAACCACGGCTTCTCCATGAACTCCGGGCTCATCGTGGGGGAGGAGCGGGCAGTAGTCATCGATACCGGTTCCGGTCCGCGCGAGGCCGCAGGGCTGTATGCCGCGGTTCGCCGGATCACCGACCTGCCGCTGCTCGTGATCAACACCCATGCCCACGGCGACCACGTCTTCGGAAACAGCTACTTTGCCGCCCACGGCGTGGAGGATTTCCACGCCAGTGCAGCTGCGGCGGAGCACTTGCGCGGACACGGCGACGAGGAACGCCAGCTCGTGCGCTTCCTGGAACCGGAAATGGCCCTGCGCCAAGGGCCCTACTCAAACATCGTGGTGCCCTCCCGGATCATCGGGGAAGCCGGTGCAACACTGGATCTTGGCGGCACGAGCCTGGAAGTCTTCGGGCTGGGGCGCGGGCATACCGCCGGGGACCTGCTGGTGCGCTGCGGCCGGATCCTGTTCACTGGCGACCTGGTGGAGGAGGGCGGCCCGCCAAACTTCGAGGACGCCGATCCGTTTCTCTGGGCGGAGCTGCTGGAACGGCTCGAACGGGAATGCCGGCCAGACACGGTGATCGTTCCGGGCCACGGCAATGTGGTGGACGTGGACTTCATCGGCAGGCAACTGCGGGAAATGCGGGCCGCGCTCCGGGAGGGCGAGGAAATCGTGGCGTCCTGGCCGGCCGGTCGGGTTGATCCCACCGCGTTCCAGTTGGATTGGATGCCCTACGGACCTGAACAATCGTCGATCTTCCTGCAACGACTGCGTGAATTATTGCCATAGCCGGTTGCGTAGGATGAATGCATGAGTGAGGAACCTTTCAACCTGCGTCGGATCGCGGTGAAAGTGTACTCACCTTCCCTGCTGTACGGGCTGGGACTCGGTGCCGTCACGCCCATCATTGCGCTGTCGGCCCTGGATCGCGGGGCCAACCTGGCCACTTCCGCCCTGATCGTCACCCTTGTGGGCGTCGGAGCCCTGCTCTCCAACATCCCGGCCGCGATGTTGACGACGAGATTCGGCGAGCGCCTGGCCATGGTCTTTGCCGCAGGCTGGGCATCCCTGGGCATGGTGTTGGGCATCGTGCCCTCCAACCTTGGCTTGTTTGCCGTGGGCGTCACCATGCTGGGCATGGCCGGTGCCGTCTTCAATCTGGCCAGGCAAACGTATCTGGCCGAAGCGGTCCCCTTGGCATTCCGGGCCAGGGCCATGTCGACACTGGGCGGGGTGATGCGCATCGGTGTGTTCATCGGGCCCTTTGCTGCAACGCTGGCCATGAAATGGCTGGGGATCGCGGGGGCCTACTGGGTGGGCATGGCAGCGATGTTCATCGCGATGGTCGTCTGCTTCCGGATCCCGGAGCTGGCATCACGCGCTCCGTTGGAAGCCGGCCAAAGCCGCGCCGGCGGATCCATGTGGAGCATCGCAAAGGACCAATGGAGGATCCTGTCGGGGATCGGGCTGGGCATCGTGTGCATCACCGCGGTGCGCTCAACCCGCCAGGTAGTCCTCCCGCTGTGGGGTGAAAACCTCGGGTTGGACGCCGCCACCATCTCGCTGATCTACGGGATCTCCGGAGCCATCGACATGCTGATCTTCTACCCCGCGGGCAAGGTCATGGACAAGCGAGGCCGTGTGTGGATCGCGGTGCCGTGCATGGTGGTGATGGGAGTGGCCTTGTTCCTGCTGCCGATGACCCACGGCGTGCCGGCGATGATGGCGGTGGCCATGCTGCTGGGTTTCGGCAACGGGATCGGTTCGGGCATCGTCATGACCCTCGGCGCCGACTATTCTCCGGTGGCCGGCAGGGCGAAGTTCCTGGGGCTGTGGCGACTGATGTCGGACTCCGGGGCGATGGCCGGGCCGGTGGTGCTGGCGGCCCTCGTGGCCTCTGCGACCCTGGGTGCCGGGATCTGGGCCATTGGCGGGGTTGCGCTGCTGGGGGCAGGGATCTTCGGCTACTTCATCCCGCGCACGAACCGCCGGCGAATGGGCGCCCCGTAACGCGCAAAGAGCACGTGGACGAACTGGCCCGCAACCATGGCGGTGCCCAGAACCAGGGCCAGTCCCACAGCCAGGAACAGCAGTAGCTGCACATTGCCCACGGTGCCGATGGCCGGGTGCGGCATCGCCACCGCCAGGGCGAGGGCACCTGCTGCCATTGGTATCCCGAGGATCGCCAGGAAGCGCAGTATTCTCTCCGGTGCCGCACGCGTCTGGTTGCCGGTCGTCGCCGGTGCCGCGGAGCTGCCGTGCGCGTGGCGCAGGAACAATCCCGCCAGCACGCTCCACCAGGCCACCACCAGGTAGGCCGCAATCACGTCGCTGGGACGGTGCCAGCCCAGCACCAAGGTGGAGGCCCCGGCAACCGCGGCATAGCCCCATCCCAGCAAGGCCAGCAGGGGGCGGTGCGCGACCGGGGTGACAATGAAGATCGTGGCCATGGCGGCGGCGGCAAAGGTGGTGTGGCCGGAGGGGAACGAATTCATCGACGCCTCCGAGATGTTCAGGTCCGGCCGCTCCAGCACCACATGCTTGAGCAGCTGGGTGGATCCTGCGGAGCCCAGCAACAACGCCCCGGCCACGATCGGACGGACGAAGTCGTGCCGGCGCACCAGGGCAAAGAGGATGAACCCGGCGGCCAGAAGGGCCGATGCCGCGGGCATGTGGTCCAGGAACGCCAGTGCCGGGCCACGGGTCTTGTCCGCAGCCAGGAATGCCTCTCCGCCCCGGAGCGCGGCTTCGTCGATCCACTGCCCCAGTTTCGTCGTGACGAAGAAGCTGTAGCACGCCCAAAATGCGGCAGCCAGAAGCAGCAGGGCGCCATACCAGGGCCACAAGGCACGGCGCGGAGCGGCTGTCGGTGATTGCTGGACGGTGGGATTCATTGTCATTAGGATTTCACAATTTCCTCGCTGTGGGTCCGGAACGTGGGCTTTGTCCCACCGCGACGCCGGGCCAAATGGGTCCTTCAGGTGCCCGGGTTCCACGGTGGAGGGCGCAAACGGCGGCGAACTGCCCGGGTGCTGCGCCGGATAGGCTGGAAACCATGAACCAGCTGCCCGACCTTGACGAACTCCTCGACGCCTCGCACGTGGTGTCATTGCCCATGACCGTGCAATTCCGTGGGGTGCGGCACCGCGAGGCCATGCTGTTTGAGGGGCCAGCCGGCTGGGGCGAGTTCTCGCCCTTCCTGGAATACGGGGCCCCGGAGGCATCTTCATGGCTGCGCTCGGCCATCGAAGCGGCCTGGGAAGGCTATCCGGAACCGGTGCGCGGAAGCGTTCCGGTCAACGCCACGCTTCCGGCAGTGGGCCCGGAACGGGTAGAGGCCGTCCTGGCCTCCTACGACGCAACGCACACCATCAAGGTCAAGGTCGCCGAAAAGGGCCAGGACCTCTCCCAGGATGTAGCTCGCGTGGCGGAGGTCCGCCGGTTGCTGCCCGAGGCGGCAATCCGCATCGATGCCAACGCCGGGTGGGACCATGAAGCGGCGATGGAGGCGCTGGAGGCGCTGGCCGGCTTCTCGCTGCAATACGCCGAGCAGCCGGTTCCCGGCATCGGGGGATTGGCACGCGTGCGAGCAGAAGTGCAGCGACGCGGACTCGGGATCCTGATTGCCGCGGATGAATCGGTGCGCAAGGAATCCGACCCGCTGGCGGTGGCCCGGGCGGGGGCCGCGGACCTGATCGTCATCAAGGCGCAGCCGCTGGGCGGGGTCCGCCGGGCCATCGACATCGTGCGGGACGCCGGACTGCCGGCGGTGGTTTCCTCGGCACTGGACACTTCCATCGGATTGCGCCAGGGTGCCGCCCTGGCGGCCGCGCTTCCCGAGCTGCCCTATGCCTGCGGGCTGGCAACCGGCTCGCTCTTTTCCTCCGACATCACCACCGACAGGTTCATCGCCGTCAACGGATCCCTGCAGTTGCGGGACATCGCCGCCGACCCCCGGCTGCTGCGCAGGCATGCGGTCGGGACCGAACGCCGTACCTGGTGGCGCCAGCGGCTGGCCGGCTGCCTCGAGGAACTGCAGCGGAGCACCGACTAGCCACGGCACCTGACCACGCGTGGACGCAGCCCGGCAAGGCTCCTGTGCGAGACGCACCTCACAATTCAACCCAAAAGGTCGAAGTCGACGCCTGACCGTTGCCCGCCGTTAACCTTTCGGCGGCCAGCCGCTCACCGGGCGCTGGAACGCTGGAATCGAAGTAATCCACTCGATAGCGTTGCACGGAGAAAACCATGAGCCTCACACGTACTTTCCTTCCCATGCTCGGCCACACCCGCGGCAACCGCGATGCCGCAACCTGCCACTTCAAGTGCGGCAACGCGTGCGCCAAGGACGTCTGCAACACCAGTGACAACAGCTACTTCCGGGACATTGCCGATGCCGCACTGAGCCGCCGCTCCATCTTGGGTCTTGGGGCCGTTGCGTCTGCTGCGTTGGTCGTCGGCGTCGAAACGGTTGGCGCAACCGCCGCCCAAGCCGACACCCTCGTTGCCCCGAAGGGCGGCGGCAAGCTGGCATTCAAGGCCATTGCCCCGGTGCCGCGCACCGTCGATGCCGTCACCGTTCCCGAGGGCTACGACTGGGCGACGATCATCCGCTGGGGCGACCCGCTGTTCAACAACACCGCGCAATTCGACATCAACGCACAGAGCGAAAAGCGCCAGACCGGCCAGTTCGGCTACAACAACGACTACCTGAACATCATCGTGGACAAGTACTCGGGACGCTCCGGCGTGCTGGTGGCAAACCACGAATACACCAACGAAGACCTGATGTTCGAACCCGATTGGTTCGCGGCCAACAAGGCCGAGGCCGCGAAGATTGCCATGGCCGCCCACGGCTTCTCCGTGGTCGAGGTCAAGCGCGTCAAGAGCGGCACGCCCTGGAGCTACGTCCGCGGGGGCGAGCGCAACCGCCGCATCACCGCCACCACGCCCTTTGCGGTCGACGGCCCGGCGGCCGGCTCGGACCTGCTCAAGACCGTTGCGGACCCGGAGGGACGCACGGTTCTGGGCACCCTGAACAATTGCGCCGGCGGCACCACCCCGTGGGGCACCGTGCTCTCCGGCGAGGAGAACTTCAACCAGTACTTCCGCGGCACCGGTTCGGCATCCGATGCGCGCTACGGGCTGTCCGATGTGGCGACCGAACGCGGCTGGGAAGACGTGGACCCTCGCTTCTCGGCCCGCAACCCGGGCTACGAGAACGAGATCAACCGCTTCGGCTGGATCGTGGAGATCGACCCGCAGAACCCGACCTCCACCCCGGTGAAGCACACCGCGCTGGGCCGCTTCAAGCACGAGGGCGCCAACGTGCGGATCGCCGATGACGGACGAGTCGTCGCCTACTCGGGCGACGACGAGCGCTTCGACTATGTCTACAAGTTCGTTTCCAAGGCCAAGTACCGCCGTGGGGACCGCAAGCACAACATGACGCTGCTCTCCGAGGGCAACCTCTACGTTGCCAAGTTCTCCGGCAATTCCCCGGCTGCCCAGATCGACGGCTCGGCGGCAGTGCCAACCGATGGCGCCTTCGACGGCTCGGGCAGCTGGATTCCGCTGGTCAAGGACGGCGCCTCCATGGTTCCGGGCATGAGCGTTGAGGAAGTTCTCGTCTATACCCGCCTGGCGGGCGACAAGGTCGGTGCCACCAAGATGGACCGTCCCGAGGACGTCGAGCCGAACCCTGTCACCGGAAAGCTGTACATCGCGCTGACCAACAACACCCAGCGCGACACCACCGGCAAGGCGACAGTCGACGAGGCGAACCCGCGGACCAAGAACCGCGACGGCCACGTCATCGAACTGACCGAGCGCAACAACGACGCGACGGCCACCGAATTCGCCTGGAACATCCTGCTGGTGGCCGGCGACCCGTCCAAGGACGAAAGCACCTACTTCTCGGGTTACCCGAAGGACAAGGTCTCGCCGATCTCCTGCCCGGACAACCTGGCATTCGACTCCAAGGGCAACCTTTGGATCTCCACCGACGGCCAGCCGGGCACCATCGGCTACTGCGACGCCCTGCACAAGGTCACGTTGACCGGCGCGGAGCGCGGGCGTGTCGAGCAGTTCCTGGCCGTCCCGGCCGGTGCGGAAACCTGCGGACCGCTGATCCACGACCGCGACGGCTCGGTCTTCGTCGCCGTCCAGCACCCGGGCGAGAACGGCACCTTCCAGGACCCGACGTCCTTCTTCCCCGACTACGTGCTCAGCCCTTCCAAGGCCAAGCGCGGCGAGGTCTACGGTCCGCGTCCCTCGGTGGTCCAGGTCTTCTCCTCGGCCAAGGGGAACGGGAAGAACAAGTAGGTAGCTGAAGCCCTTCGGCCCAAAAAGGCTCTCGGTCCCAACGGTTTGCCGCCGTTTGGACCGAGGGCCTTTTGTCTTGCCCGACATTCGAAGCCGGTCGAGGCCCGGTCGGGGACGGAATTAGGATGGAAGGCATGCCAACTGATTCCGTCCCCGAACTCGCCTCCATTGACGTTGCCCGTCTGTTGCTGGCCGCACTCCAGAACCACGGGGTTCGCGATGTGGTGATCTGCCCCGGATCGCGCAGCGCCCCGCTGGCCTACGCCCTTGCTGAGGCCGAGGCAGCGGGCACCATTCGGCTGCATGTGCGCATCGACGAACGCGGGGCAGGATTCACTGCGCTGGGGCTCAGCCTGGCAAGCAGTGCCCCGGTGCCGGTGGTGACGACCTCGGGAACCGCCGTGGGGGAGCTGCTGCCCTCAGTCATGGAGGCAAACCACGTCGGAGCCAGGCTGCTGGTGCTTTCGGCCGACCGACCCACCGAATTACATGGAACCGGCGCCAACCAGACCACCAACCAGGTGGATCTGTTCGGAGCCCACGTCCGCGGAAGCGTCACCATCCCGGCTGGTGCGAACCCGGAATCCCTGCTCGCGGCCGCCCTGGCTTCCGCGCGCGGATCCGAAACGGTTGCTCCTGGCCCGGTGCAGATCAATGTCGCTTTCCGCGATCCGCTGGTTCCGGCCCCGGGGGACAAGCTGCCGGATTTCGGTGCCAATGTGTCCCATCCGCCCGTCGCCATCACCGCGAATCTGGACCCCGGATGGAGGAACCACGCGCCGGCGGCCGAGCATCGAACCGTGGTGGTTGCGGGTCACGGGGCAGGAGCAGAAGCCGAGGACTTCGCACGGGCCCTGGGCCTGCCGCTTTTTGCCGAGCCGAGTTCCAACGCACGCTTCGGCCCCAACGCCATTGGCCCCTACCGAACGCTGCTGGCCAAACACCTGGCACGCATCGAACGTGTGGTCCTCTTCGGCCGACCGACGCTGAGCCGGCCGGTGGGCCTGCTCCTGGGCAACCCGGAGATCGCCTCGGCACTGTGGTCGCCGGCCCCCGCCCCGTGGTTCGAAGCAGGGCGCAGGCGCGAGCAGCCCATCGCCGACCCTGCCGAACTGGTGGAGTTCGCCGGGTTCCCTCCCGCGGGCTGGCTGGGGCATTGGCAGCAGCTGGGCCGGCAGGCGGAGAAGAGCATCAGGGAATCCATCGACGCAACCGGCGGACTGAACGGCCCCCTGGTCGCCAGCGTTGTCTGGGAGCTGTCCCGCGGAAACCTGGTTCTGGGCTCCTCCAATGTCATCCGCGATGCAGACCTCTGCGGATCACCGGCGGAGGGTGCCGCGGCCGTGGTGTATGCGAATCGCGGCCTGGCCGGGATCGACGGCACCGTCGCCACCGCCACGGGTATCGCCCTAGCGCGTGGGAGCCGAAAGACCACGCTACTGGTCGGGGACGTGACGTTCCTGCATGATGTCGGAGGTCTGCTGATCGGCGAGGGTGAACCTGAACCAGAGATGGACGTGGTGATCCTGAATGACTCCGGCGGAGCCATCTTCTCGACTCTCGAACACGGTGCAGTCGAGGAATCCGGACGCTATGCCAATGCTGTCGAACGGCTCTTTGCCACCCCGCACCGGGTCCGGATCCAGCCGTTGGCCGCTGCCTACGGTTGGGAATACCTGTCCGTGGACACCGTCGAGGAACTCAGGGACGTGCTGCAGAGCCCCGGTATCCGGCGGATCATCGAGGTCGCGGTGCCACGTGCGGGACTGCGCACTATGCACGCGGGCATTGCCGCACGAATCAACGAACTGGACTGGCCGGAAACACACTAGGGCAAGCCAGCAGGCTCCGATCCCCGGGGGCGGGGTTCCGGGCCCGGGGCAAGGTGCAAGCCACGAAGCCGGGTCCAATGCGGTGGGCATTAAGAACCGAAGGGCGGTTGGCATCCACATGGATGCCAACCG
>NZ_JAOYTG010000023.1:0-41621 GCF_025847175.2 Paeniglutamicibacter sp. ZC-3
GATCGCGCCCTGGCCCACCCGAAGATCGAATTCATCTGGGACATCCACATGGATGCCAACCGCCCCCCGGACGCTGCAGGACCTACTCTGCGATCTCCACGTGGGTGGGATCAAGTACGCGCCTGAGGAAGTCCTGGGTGCGCGGCTGCTGCGGGTTGCCGATGACGTCCTTGGCGGCGCCCTCTTCGACGACGACCCCGCCGTCCATGAACACCACGCGGTCGGCGACCTCCTTGGCGAAGGACATCTCGTGGGTCACCACCAGCATGGTCATGCCGGCCTTGGCCAGCGAACGCATGATGGCGAGCACCTCGCCGACCGTCTCAGGGTCAAGCGCCGATGTGGGCTCGTCAAAGAGCATCAGCGTCGGGTCCATGGAAAGTGCCCGGGCTATGGCCACGCGCTGCTGCTGGCCGCCGGAGAGCTGGTCCGGGTAACGATCGCCATAGTCCCCGAGACCCACACGGGTGAGGTTCTTCTGGGCGGTTTCCTTCGCCTTTGAAGCGGAACGCTTGAGGACTTTGGTCTGTGCCACCGTGCAGTTCTGCATCACGGTCAGGTGCGGGAACAGATTGAACTGCTGGAAAACCATACCGACCTTTTGGCGCATCGTGTCAAGGTCCACGTCCAGGTCGGTGGCCTCGAATCCGCCCACGTGGATGATCCCGGCGTTGGGCTGCTCCAGGAGGTTGACACAGCGCAGCAAGGTCGACTTCCCCGAGCCCGAGGGGCCGATGAGGCACACGACCTCGCCGGGCTTGACCTCGAGGTCGATGCCCTTGAGGACTTCGTTGTCGCCGTAGGACTTGCGCAGGCCGCGGATGTCCACGCCCGATGCCTTGAACGCGGTTTGGGTGTTGTTGTCAGTCATGAGGTAATTCCCCTATCGCTTCGTCCGTGCAGAACGGGATTCAAACTTTCGAGCGATCAGGCTCAAAGGAATGGTGATCACCAGGTACAGGGCGCCGGCCACAATCAACGGCGTGATTCCGGCCCCGAGGGACGTGATGCCGTCGCGCCCGATCTTGGTCATTTCGTACTGTGCCATGCTCGCACCCAAGATAAAGGCCAAGGACGAGTCCTTGGTCAACAGGATGACTTCGTTGGTCATCGGAGGGAGGACGATCTTGAACGCCTGGGGGATCACGATGGTGACCATGGCGCGCCACGCGGGCATGCCGAGCGACCTGGCCGCCTCGATCTGCCCCTTGGGAACGGCTTGCAGACCCGCCCGCAACGTCTCGGCGATGTAGGCCGATGACACCAAACCGAGGGCAACCATGACCACCACTGGTTGCGGCCAGCTGGTGCCGGGGAACGCGGTGGGCACGCCAAAGCCCAAGGCGATCAGGACCAGGATTGCCGGTACGCCGCGGAAGAATTCAATGAAACCGGTGGCGAACCAGCGATACGGTGCGAAGCTGGCCATCTTCATCAGCGCGAGGAGCAGACCGAGGGCCAGCCCGAAGGCAAAGGAAATGACGGTGTAGTACAGGGTGTTCTTCAGTCCGACGGTGATCAGTTCGGGGAAGATGGGGCCAAGCTTGTCGAACGCGAAGAAATTGTCGCCGAGGATCTTCCAGTCGACCTGGAGCACCACCGCAATGATGACGCCGACGAAGATGACGATCTGGATGATTTTGCTTAATCGGGCGCGTTGACGAGTAGTCATGGCCATGGGATTGAAGCCTTTCGTGAAAGAGAGCGAGGCCCCGGTTCCGATCGGGAGCCAGGGCCTCGCCTGAGTGCTTGCATCAAATGAGGGTTACGTTAGCTGGTCGCGCCGAACCAGGTTTCGGTGAACTTGGCGAGCGAACCGTCATCGGTCAGGCGCTTGAGCGAGGTGTTGACTTGCTCCAGCATGGCAGCCGAGCCCTTCGGTACTGCAATGCCCAGCTGTTCGCCGGTCTTGAAGTCTGCAACGCGCTTGAGCGTCGGATCGTCCTTGATGGCGTAGCCAAGTACCGACTGGTTTCCCAAGGTCGCAACCGTCGTTCCGGCCTTCAGGGAAGCGAGCTGGAGACCCGAGTCTTCGTAGCCGATGGCATCAAGACCGTTTTCCTGGGCGAACTTGGCGCCCGTGGTGGCCTGCTGCACGCCGATCTGCTTGCCCTTGGCGGACTCCAGGTCGGTGACGCCGGAGCCTTCCTTGGCGACGAGAGTCAGATCGTCATCCATGTAGGGGGTGGAGAAATCCATGTTTCCCTTGCGGGCATCGGTGATGGAGACCGAGGAAATCGCGATATCGCACTGCGTCCTGAAGAGTCCCGATTCAATGGCGTCGAAGCCGGAATCGATCACATTAAGTTCGAGGTCCATGTCCTTGGCGATTTCCGCGGCAATATCCATGTCGAAGCCGACGTTCTTGCCGTCTTTGACGAACTCGAATGGCTCGTAGGGGATGTCCGAGCAAACGGTCAGCTTGCCGGCGTTGAGGACGGTCAGGGCGTTGGCGTCCGATGAAGCAGCGGGGGTCTCGCTGCCGCCGCAGGCGGTCAGGGCAAGTGCGCCCACTGCCGCCACGGCCAGGGACTTGAGTACGGTTGATGAAATCCGCATTGGAGTGTGATCCTTCTCTAGGTGATCGCTCGCAGGGTTTGCGTTGGAGATCATTCTAACCGCAAGCGCAGACCCGTGAGATGTGCCTCACAGGCTACAGACTATTTCTCTGGGTAAACAAGCGCCGTTGTGCAATTGTTGTCTTGGGCGTCCTGGACCCACTAAAGACCCAATGCCTCGCGCATCGGACGCATCTTGGCCCAGGACTCGGCAAGCTCGGCCGCCGGATCCGAGGCAGCCACGATGCCGCAACCCGCATAGAGACGGATGGAAGTCGGGGATTCAATCACCCCGCCACGCAGGGCGATGCCGAATTCACCGTTGCCGCGCGTGTCGATCCAGCCCACGGGGCCGGCATACGGTCCGCGGTCCATGCCCTCGAGTTCACGCAGGATCACCCCGGCTGCCTTGGTGGGGGTGCCGCACACCGCCGCGGTGGGATGGAAGACCTCCGCCAGATCCAGCATGCTGGGCACCGAACCGTCCGCCCGGGCGGCCAAGGTCGCCTTCACATCCGAGGCCAGGTGCCAGACGTTGGGAAGCTGTAGGACGAAGGGCTCGTCCGGTGCGTCCATGCCGGAGGAGAGCGGGCCAAGCTGCTCGGTTAGCGAGTCGATGGCGAGCTGGTGCTCGTGACGCTGTTTCTCGTCCTCGAGGAGCATGCGGTGGGCATAGTCGGCGTCTCCGCTCGGCGCGGTGGCGCGATCCAGGGTGCCGGCCAGCACGCGGGCCTCGGCGATGTCACCGCGCACCCGGACCAGCATTTCCGGTGTCGCACCAATGAGCCCGTCCACTGAATAGGTCCAGCAATCGCTGTAGCGAAGGGCCAGTTGGCGCAATACCTGGGCGACGGCGATCGGCGAACCAAGCTCGGCGACGGCGTCGCGGGCAAGGACCAACTTGGTGATGCTGCCGGATTCGATGACCGAGACGCCCTTGCGCACCGATTCCAGGTACGATTCCTCGGAAATCTGGCCGGCCACGAGCCGGTCGATGCCGGTGCCCAGTTCGTGTTCCGGGGAGTAGTCCTCCAACAGCGCCGCCAGTTCCGCCTCCGCCGCTTCCACGCTCAGCTCGGCCGCCGGGTCTGAAACCGTGTAGGTGATCCAGCTGCAGGCATCGTTGCGGCCCACCACGATCCTGGGAACGATCAGCCGGGAGACGTAGGAACTGCTGAACGAGAAGGCGAAGGTGCCGTAGGCGATTAACCCGGTGCCGGCCTGGTTCACATTGTCCTCGACCTCGGAGGCTGCTGCCACGGCATCCCACCAAGCACGTGCCTCGGCGAAGCGCTCGGGACCGGAGGCCTCAAAACGCGCGACCTGGCCGAAGCCGACGGTTCCCTCGCCCCGGCGGGACCACACCAGGGAATCGTCGCGGATGACGTAGTCGAGCAAGCCGTGTTCGCTCATGGCCGGTCGCTGGATGGTGATCGAGCGCAACTGCGGGACTGCGCCCGGGGCAGGTGCCCCCAGAACGGCGGAAAGTTGGGAAGTCATGATCTGCCTAGCTTACCGCCGGGAAACGAGCTCCATGCAGGCACCGTGTCGCTGCTCACGCGGCTGGCGCCCGAAGGAGCGTTTTCCCCTATCCGCCGAACTTTGCGACAATGAAACGGTGAGCCGTGCATCGCTGGAAAAGCGCCCCGAAGAAGTCCAAGCCATGTTTGATGATGTTGCCGCACGTTATGACGTGATGAACGACATCCTGTCCATGGGCCAGACCCGCCGCTGGCGAAAAATCGTCGTAGACGCGGTGGGTGCCAAGCGCGGCCAGCGAGTTCTTGACCTCGCTGCCGGAACGGGCACCTCCTCGGAACCATACGCGGACGCCGGCATCGGCGTGGTCGCGTGCGACTTCTCCCAGGGCATGCTCAAGGTCGGCAAGCGCCGCCGCCCCGACATCGACTTCGTGGCAGGGGACGCCACCAACCTCCCCTTCGCGGACAACAGCTTCGATGCCTCCACCATCAGCTTTGGCCTGCGCAATGTCAATGAGCCCAAGAAGGCCCTGGCGGAGATGCTGCGCGTGACCAAGCCGGGCGGGACCCTGGTCATTGCCGAGTTCTCACACCCCACCTTTGCCCCGTTCCGCACCGTGTACACCGAGTACCTGATGCGGGCGCTTCCGCCGGTGGCCAAAAAGATCTCTTCGAACCCCACCGCCTACGTCTATCTGGCGGAATCCATTCGCGCCTGGCCAGCCCAGGACGGGCTGGCTTCGTGGATCGAGGACGCCGGCTGGGAAGCATGCCGCTACCGCAACCTCTCCGGGGGTATCGTGGCAGTGCACCGGGCCACCAAACCACTGGCCTAGTCCCGCGCTCCGGGCCGCCGCACGGGGCATCCGACCTGCCACCACCGGCACAAAGGCCGTCCGGGCAGTGAATGGCGATAGAGTGATCCATGTACTAGAGCAGCTGGTGCCAACCGACCAGCACCCAGATTCGGCCACATGCCGCGGCTGGAGCCGACCGTCGAGAGATAGTAAGTCTTAGAACAGTGACCGATTCCCAGACAAACTGGACAGCTGCCGGACACGGCGTGCACGACTCCTTTGATTTGAACCCCGAGACGGGCGTGCTGGCTGCGGCCGTCAACCTCCCCGGCGGCTTTGGGCTGATTGCCCAGGATCCCGAGTTCGGCCCGGCCATCGCCACCGGCCTGGCCAAGGTTGAAAAGCTGTTGCGCGATGCCATCGCCAACTCCGATCCGCTGATCGATGCCACCAGCCGCCACCTGGTCGAGGCCGGGGGGAAGCGCATCCGGCCCCTGCTGGTGATCCTCACGTCCCTGCTGGGCGAGGGCGTGACAGAGGACGTCATCAAGGCCGCCGCCATCGTGGAATTGACCCACCTGGCCACGCTTTACCACGACGACGTCATGGATTCGGCGCCGCTGCGCCGCGGGGCACCCACGGCCCACGAGGTCTGGGGCAACTCGGTGGCGATCCTCACTGGCGACCTGATCTTTGCCCGCGCCTCGGTGCTCGGCGCGGAGCTTGGCCCCGAGGCCGTGCACATGCAGGCACGCACCTTCGAACGCCTGTGCCTGGGCCAGTTGCACGAGTCAGTGGGACCGCGCGAGGGTGAAGACCCGATCGAACACCACCTGAACGTGATTTCCGACAAGACCGCCTCGCTGCTGGCGACCTCCGGTGCCTTCGGCGCGCTCTTCGGCGGGGTGGAGAACTTCGTGGAGGTGCTGCGTTCCTACGGCGAGAAGGTAGGCGTGGCCTTCCAGGTGGCGGACGACGTCATCGATGTCACCGGCGCGCAGATCCGTTCCGGCAAGACGCCGGGAACCGACCTGCGCGAGGGCGTGCCGACGTTGCCGATCCTGCTCATGCGGGATGCCGCAGCCGCCGGCGACAAGGATGCCGCCGCCGTGCTGGAGCTGGTTGACGGAGACCTGGCCGAGGACGCGGCCCTGGCCCGTGCAGTGGAAGCCGTTGCCGGCAATCCGGCCACGAACCAGGCGTGGGGCGTGGCCCGGCAGTGGGCGGATGCCGCCATCGAGGCCCTGGCCCCGTTGCCCGAGGGTACCGTCAAGGAATCCCTGGCAGCGTTTGCCGATGCCGTGGTGACGCGCGAGCTCTAGGGCACGCGCACTAAAAACCTAGAAACGGAACCGTTCGGGGCCCTGGCCCCACAGGTCTCCCTCGCCAAGGGCCGCCCGCAACTGGGCGGCCTTTTGTGCGCGTTCGGCCGGAGGGACGGCGTGGCGCAGGTGGCCGTAGAGGTTGTCGTCAGGGAAGCGCGGGAAGACGTGCTGGTGGTAGTGCCACACATGCTGGTTCCCTGCAGGTTCGTTGTGCTGCCGGGTGCTGGTTCCCTCGGGGTTCCACGCCAGCTTCATGGCCAGGGCAATGCGCCTGGTTTCCAACATGATCTGCGCTGCAACTTCGTCGGGAAGGTCGTAGAGCGCCTCATGGTGGTCCGCCGGGATGACCATCGCGTGGCCCCCGTAGGGCCCGAAACCGTCGCACGCCATGATGACGGCGACGGCCTCGGTGCGGTAGATCAGGTCACTTGGAACGCAGCGGTTGCCGGGGGAGAGGTCGCCGCCGGCAAGCAGCTCGCAAAACGGGCAGAGGTAGTCCTGCGGAGCGTGCGATTTCCACAACCCGTCCATTAAACCGGCGTTAGTTGTTCAGCTCGGGGGAAAGTTCGTCAAAGACCCAGCTGAACATGTCCAGGACGTATTCGCTGAAGGTGCCTTCTTCGGACTTCCAGATGCCGCGGGCGTTCTGGCGGCGGTACACGATCGGGTCCGGGACCTCGAGCTGGTCCACGCGGATGCCCCACACGTATTTCTCCTCTTCGTCCTCAAGGAACAAGAGGTAGCCGTCCTCGACCTCCAGCTCGTCCGGGTCAAAGAAGTAGTGGTAGGCCTCCATGAGGTCCTCGCAGCCGCCCAGCGCCAGGTAAAACTCGCGCAGCACCAGGGGGATCGGGGAGGAGACCCCGGACAGTGCGTCATCGAGCTCGGACTCGGTGAGTCCGTCCTCAACTTGCCACTCGTCCTCAAGGTACAGCGGAACCAGCGAACGGAACTTCTCAAGGAACATTTCAGCCATGCCATCCATCCTATCGGGCGGTCCGCTAGTTCAAGTCCATGGCAGTGAGCGCGAGCCACAATTGCACGCGGTCGGCGGTGGTCGTTGGATCGTAGCCGGAGAGCTCACTGATCTGCTGCAGCCGGTATCGGACGGTATTGCGGTGCAAACCCAGGGCATCGGCCACTGCTCCGACGCTTCCGTCGAGTTCCAGGTAGCTGCGCAATGTGCCCAACAACTCGGCCGAGTGCTTCTTGTCGAAGATCTGCAGCGGTTCCAGGGCTTCCTGCGCCAGGGCATGCAGCGGGACGTCGCGGGCAGCGAGCAGCAGGGACGTCAGCGAGAGCTTGGAGGGGGTGTTGATGCGGTCTCCGTGGCGCAGGGCCTCGATGGCCTCGAAAAAGCTCCAGCGCAGGCCGTTGGGTTGGGCGTAACCGCCGCCGAAGCCCACGCGCGCCCCGATGCCCGCACCTTGGAGGTACCTATCGATCCCGTCGGCCAGCTCGGCGCCATCCTGCAGTGCCACCACCAGCGCGAGGCGGCCATCGACGACGGCCGAGACGACATGCTGGAATTGCGGCGGAATGGGCAGGGTGCGCAGTGCCTTTTCCTGTCCCGGGGCCGCGGCCACCAGCACCACCGAGTGAGGCTGGACGGGATCGATGCCGATTCCCTGCAGCCGGGCGTTGGCCTCGGAACCCGTGAGGGTTCCGGCCAAAAGGTCCGAGAACGCCAGCCCCGCGACCAGCCTGGTGGATTCGCGCAGCCGCGCCTGGTTGGCCAATTCCAGCCCGATCAGGCCCTGGGCGTAATCCACGAGTCCGTCGTGTTCGCAGGGCTCGGCCAGATGCAGGGTGCACTTGTCCCGAAGGCCGGTCGCGATGGGCACTTCGTGCCAGGATTCGCCACCGAGCTCCGGCCCGTGGATCCGGGCGGCGAATTGCGTCAGTGCCACCGCGGTGCCCAGCATGCGGGAGAGCTCGCGCAACATGGCCCGCAACCCGCCGGTGAGCAGCGTGGAAGCCAGTCGCTGGTGGCCCTTGAGGAGCTGTTCCAGCCGCTGTAGGTGGTCTTCGTTCAGCGCATCGGCAATGAGCTTGGTGATGGCCATGAACGGGGTTTCGTAGGGAACCTCAAAGACCGGCAGCCCCAGCTCGGTGGCCCTGCGGATCACCGCCGCGGGCACGCTGCGGTGGCTCAGGCCGGTGCCATAGCCCAGGGCGAGGGCCCCGGCGCCGTGCACCGTCTGGACGAAGGATTCCTGGTTGGCGATCGTGGTTTGCCGCAGGCCGGTGGTGAGCACGATGGCTCCGGTGGTCAGGAACGGCGAGGGGTCGCGCAATTCGGTGACGGCCGCCCATTCGATGGGGGTTTGGCCCACGCCGGAAAAGTCCGTGTGGGCCCTGAGACCCAGGTTTTGGGACTCAAGAAGTTTCAGCAGCGTGATGGCCATGCACCAATACTATGAAACATTTTGTGCATTAGTACGACGGGCAGCACCCGAAACGGGATATGAAAACGGCCAACACCTATAGTCAGGTCGAGTTTTGGGTTAACGTAGGTGCATGACCACAGCATCTTCGGGCGGGACGCCACTGGCGGCACCCGTGGGCAGGGAAACCTTCTCCTCGCGAAAACTCTTCATTCTTTCCGCCATCGGCTCGGCCGTCGGCCTCGGGAACATCTGGCGCTTCCCGTACATCGCTTACGAAAACGGCGGTGGCGCCTTCCTGATTCCGTACCTTGCCGCACTGCTGAGCGCGGGCATCCCGCTGCTCTTCCTCGACTACGCGATCGGGCACAAGTTCCGCGGTTCCGCGCCGCTGGCCTACCGACGCATGCACCGCGGCGCCGAGGTCCTGGGATGGTGGCAGGTACTCGTCTGCTTCATCATCGCCATCTACTACGCGGTCATCATTGCCTGGGCCGCGATGTACACCTGGTTCTCGGTGACGCAGGCCTGGGGCGACGATGCCGGCTCCTTCTTCACCGGCGAATTCCTCGGGGTCTCCGAGACGGTCAACGTCGGCTTCAACTTCGTGCCCGGTGTCTTCTGGCCGCTGCTGATCA
Source organism: Paeniglutamicibacter sp. ZC-3 (assembly GCF_025847175.2). Taxonomy (NCBI): domain Bacteria; kingdom Bacillati; phylum Actinomycetota; class Actinomycetes; order Micrococcales; family Micrococcaceae; genus Paeniglutamicibacter; species Paeniglutamicibacter sp. ZC-3. The sequence continues at coordinate 9,187 of NZ_JAOYTG010000023.1, forward strand.
CCTGGATCGCCGTCATCGGCATCATGGTCGCCGGCGTGCGCAAAGGCATCTCTCGGGCCAACGGCTTCTTCCTGCCGCTGCTCATCGTGATGTTCGTGTTGCTGGTTGCCCAGTCGCTGTTCCTGCCTGGTGCCATCGATGGACTGAACGCCTTCTTCACCCCGAACTGGGCCGCACTGGGCGACCCGGGCGTGTGGGCGGCAGCCTATGGCCACATCTTCTTCTCGCTCTCGGTGGCCTTCGGCATCATGGTCACCTACTCCTCCTACCTCAAGCGCAAGACAGACCTGACCGGTTCGGGCATGGTCGTCGCGTTCGCCAACTCCGGCTTTGAGATCCTCGCCGGCATCGGCGTCTTCGCCGCGCTGGGCTTCATGGCGTTCACCGCCGGCTCTGCCGTGGGCGACGTCGCGGTGCCCGGCATCGGGCTCGCCTTCATCGCCTTCCCGACGATCGTCTCGGAGGCACCGCTGGGTGGGCTGATGGGCGTACTATTCTTCGGTTCCCTGGTCTTCGCCGGGATCACCTCGCTGATCTCCATCCTCGAGGTCATTGTCGCCGCGGTGCAGGACAAAATGGGCTGGCCGCGAGTGAAGGCCTCGTTGGCGGTCAGCATCCCGGTGGCGTTCATTTCGCTGCTGCTCTTCCCGACCGCCACCGGCCTGTATCTGCTTGACACCTTTGACGCCTTCGTGAACAGCTTCGGCATCCTGGCCGGCGCGCTGGTTGCCGTCATCCTAGTTGCCTGGGTCCTGCGCAAGCTGCCCATGCTCTCGGACCACCTGAACAAGGTCTCCTCGGTGCGCATGCGCACCGTCTGGATCGGCCTGGTCGCAGTGGTGGCGCCGGTGGTGCTGGGCTACATCCTGATCAACGAGTTCATTTCGAAGATCGGGACAACCTACGAGGACTACCCGGCATGGTTTGTCGGCGTCTTTGGCTGGGGCATGGCCGCCGCTCTGGTTGTCGTGGCCGTGGTGCTCACGCTCATCCCGTGGAGCCCCAAATCCAAGCTGCACCACGACCCCGAATACGCGGGCCTGATCGCCGCGGAAGAAAAGGAGGAAGGACGATGACTCCCATCGCAATCACCTTTCTGGTGATCTCCATCCTGACAGTGTGGGGCGGGCTGGGGCTCGCCCTGGTCAACCTGGCCAGGCACCCCGAGGACGAGGGTCACCTGCCACAGGAAAACGCGCCGGAACTCTAAGGGCTCCGACGTGTAGCCATACGTCAATCCATTGATCGGTCCGTTGCGGCAGCAGGATTTTCCTGCAGCCGCAGCGGACCGATCGTGCTTAAGGGGAGAGCCCGATCCCGCCTGTGCACTTGCACTGGAATCCGGGATTCCGACTGTGCCAAATTCACTGGCGGGCGCTGTTGCGCGCGGCATAGGCTACTGGGTAGTAAAGACCACCAAGACACCGGGTTCCATGGTGCCCCCGGTGCCGGGGCCGCAGCGGTCCCGGCACCGGGAGCCAGGTCCGGGAAAGGACCGAACGTTCATGGGCATCACCTACCGCATCGAGCAAAAGCGACACATCAACGGCGCATTCCCCGGCCCCAAGTCGGTGGAGCTCGCGGCCCGCCGCACCAACGCCGTCGCCCTGGGCGTGGCATCGGCCATGCCCGTTTACGTGGCGGACGCCGACGGCGGCATCATCGTGGACGTCGACGGCAACGCGATCATCGACCTGGGTTCGGGCATCGCGGTGACGTCCGTCGGCGCCTCCAACGAGAAGGTCGCAGCAGCCGTCGCCGCACAGGCGGCCCGCTTCACCCACACCTGCTTCATGGTCACCCCGTACGAGGGCTACGTGGAGCTGGCCGAGAAGCTTGCCGAGATCAGCCCGGGCACCCACGCCAAGAAGGCCGTTTTCTTCAACTCCGGTTCCGAGGCCGTGGAGAATGCCATCAAGGTGGCCCGCGTGGCCACCGGCCGCACCGCGGTGGTCGCCTTCGACCACGCGTACCATGGCCGCACCAACCTGACGATGGGCCTGACGGCCAAGGCAGCCCCCTACAAGCGCGGCTTCGGCCCGCTGGCATCGGAAATCTACCGCATGCCGATGAGCTACCCCTTCCGCGAGGAAAACCCGAACATCTCCGGCAAGGAAGCCGCCGAACGAGCCATCCTGGCCATGGAGAAGCAGATTGGCGGCGACCAGATCGCCGCCATCATCATTGAGCCCATCCAGGGCGAGGGCGGCTTCATCGTCCCGGCCGAGGGCTTCCTGCCCCGTCTGGCCGAATGGGCCAGGGAGCAGGGCATCGTCTTCGTGGCCGACGAGGTGCAGGCAGGCTTCTGCCGCGCCGGCGCCTGGTTCGCCTCGGACATCGAGGGCATCGTCCCGGACATCATCACCGTGGCCAAGGGCATCGCCGGCGGCATGCCGCTCTCGGGAATCGTGGGCCGCGCCGACCTACTGGACTCGGTCCACCCGGGCGGCCTGGGCGGCACCTACGGCGGCAACCCGGTTGCCGTGGCGGCGGCGCTGGAGACCATCCGCTACATGGAAGAGCATGACCTGGCTTCCCGTGCCCGCGAGATCGAGGAACAGTTCTTCACCCGCATGCGCAAGCTCCAGTCCGAGGTATCGGTCATCGGGGATGTCCGCGGACGCGGCGCCATGGTGGCCATCGAGCTCGTCAAGGCCGGAGGCACCGAGCCGGACGCGGAGATCACCAAGAAGATTGCCGCCGACTGCCTGGCCGAGGGCGTGCTGATCCTGACCTGCGGCACCTACGGCAACGTCATCCGCCTGCTTCCTCCACTGGTCATCGGCGACGAGTTGCTGGCCGAGGCGTTCGAGGTGCTCGAAAAGGCCATCCGCGCCAACGTCTAGCCCATGCGCGCCTAGCCCATGCGCTAGCGCAAGACCGGGAAAGGAGCCGGAAGGTTGTCCAGTTCATGGGGACAGCCGACCGGCTCCTTTCTTCGTGCCCGGGCCCGGCGGGCACCAAGCGAGGCGGCTGGGAAACGGAGGGGCGCCCGGCACGTCTTGCGACGTCGATGCTCCCGGGAATGGACTGCCTATGCCACCTTGACGGGCACGATGCGACGGGGCAAGCGCGCCATGTCGATGCACAGCAGGATCACCGCGACCCAGACCAGCGAGAAGCCGATGAGGCGCTCCGGCGGCATGGGTTCCTTGAAGACCACCAGCGCCACGATGAACTGCAGGATGGGGGCCAGGAACTGCAGGGTGCCGATGGTGGTCAGGGGCAGACGGCGAGCGGCAGCCCCGAAGAGCAGCAACGGAACAGCGGTGATGATCCCGCTGGAGGCCATCAGCCAGAAGTGCGCAGGTCCGGAGGAAAGCACCGTGTCGGTGTTCGTGGCAACCAGCCAGGCCATGAACCCGAGGGCCGGGAGTGCCAGGATCGCGGTCTCCATGCTCAGCGAGGTCAGCGCGGTGGCGGTGCGGCCCACCCGGTTCTTCACGAAGCCGTACAGGCCGAAGGAGAACGCCAGCACCAGCGCAACCCAGGGCACGTTGCCGTAGGCGAACGACAGCGTCGTGACGGCGGCAAGGCCGAACCCGATGGCCACCCACTGCATCCGGCGCAGCCTTTCCTTCAGGAAGAGCACACCCAGGGCGATCGACACGAGGGGATTGATGAAGTACCCCAGCGCGGCTTCCGCCGCGTGACCGTTGAGCACCGCGTAGGTGTACGTCAGCCAGTTCACCGCGATGAGGACCGAAGCCACGCTCAGGCGTGCCATGGCCCGGCGGTCGCGGCCCAGCGCGATGAACCGACGCCAGTTCCTGGTCACCAGCAGCAGGACCGCGCAGAAGACCAGCGAAAAGACGATGCGCCCGGCAACGATTTCCACGGGGGAGGCGATGGCAATGGTGAGGAAATACAGCGGAAGCATTCCCCACAGGCCGTAGGCGCCCAGGCCCTGGAGCAATCCCGCGTTGCGTTCGTTTGCGGGGGCGCTCGAAGCCGCGGTGGCCGGGGAGGGCGTAGGGGTCATGGTCTCTTCAACCGGGATTGCATGGTTTCCATTCCGGGTGCGCGTGCACGCTGGTCGGGGATCGGTGCGCAGCCTGTGCGCCGAACCGAGCCTATCGCGGGACCGAACTCCCCGGATGACGGGCCGCTCGGGCCCGGCATGCCGGGGGCCTGCTTCGTGCGGATCCGGACCCGGGGAGCGTGAGCATGCGCACACCGGTTCACGTTTAGGGGTCGTGGCCAATTAGACTAGCGTGGCGTGCGCTATTTGTGCGCCCCATGAACATTCTCCGGAAGGAACCCCTCGTGTCCGATTCAGCAGTTCGCCCGCTCCGTGTCGCCATCATCGGGGCAGGGCCGGCTGGCGTCTATGCTGCCGACATTCTCACCAAGGCGGAGCGCGAATTCGAGGTGAGCATCGACCTGCTCGATGCCTACCCCGCGCCCTACGGCCTGATCCGCTACGGCGTGGCCCCGGACCACCCGCGCATCAAGGGAATCGTCAATGCGCTGCACAAGGTCCTGGACCGCGGGGACATCCGCTTCCTGGGGAACGTGACCTACGGACGCGACCTGAAGCTGCACGACATCCGCGACATGTACGACGCGGTCATCTTCGCCACCGGTGCCATCAAGGATGCCCGCATGGACATCCCGGGCATCGACCTGGAGGGGTCCTTCGGGGCCGCGGACTTCGTTTCCTGGTACGACGGGCAGCCCGACGTGCCGCGCACCTGGCCGCTGGAGGCCAAGGAAATCGCCGTCCTGGGCAACGGCAACGTGGCCCTGGACGTGGCCCGCGTGCTCTCCAAGCACGCCGAGGACCTCCTGGTCACCGAGATCCCGGAGAACGTCTTCGCGGGCCTGAAGAATTCCCCGGTCACCGACGTGCACATCTTCGGGCGCCGCGGGCCCGCCCAGGTGAAGTTCACCCCGCTGGAGCTGCGCGAACTGAGCCACAGCCGGGATGTCGATATCGTGCTCTACCCGGAGGATTTCGAGTTCGACGAGGCCTCCGATGCGTTGATCAAGTCCAACAACCAGGTCAAGACCATGGTCAACACGCTGACCAACTGGATCGTGGAGGAACAGGACACCGGCGCCTCGCGCCGCCTGCACCTGCACTTCCTGCACAACCCGATCGAGGTGCTGGGCCAGGACGGCAAGGTCGCCGGCATCAAGTTCGAGCGCCAGGAACTCGACGGCACCGGCAACGTGCGGGGCACCGGCGAGATCGTCGAGTACCCGGTCCAGGCGGTCTACCGCGCCATCGGCTACCTCGGCTCCGAACTTGCGGAGATCGAGTTCGACGACAAGCGCGGAGTCATCCCCAACGAGGGCGGACGGGTGCTGGACGCCGCCGGCTCCCACGTGCCGGGGCTCTACGCCACGGGTTGGATCAAGCGGGGCCCCGTGGGCCTGATCGGCCACACCAAGGGCGATGCCCTGGAGACCATCGGGAACCTGTTGGAGGACCGACTGTCGTTGCCGGTTGCGTCAAACCCCGACGAGGACGCGATCATCAAGTTGCTGGAGTCGCGCGGTGTTGAATACACGACCTGGGAGGGCTGGAAGAAGCTGGACGCGCACGAGATTTCCCTCGGCATCGCAGCGACCCCCACGCAGACTTCCAACGGACCGGTCGACCGGGCCCGAATCAAGGTCGTGGAGCGCGAGGAAATGGTCAGGATCTCCCGGGACTAGTTCGCCGGGCTAAGCTGTACCTGGGCAGGGACCCGTATTTTTCGAAGTAGCGGAAAAGGCGGGTCCCTGTTCTTCTTAACTTTCGGTCCCGGATCGACGACAAAGCGGCCCGCCCTCCCGAAGGAGGACGGGCCGCTTTGTCGTCGTTGAGATGCCAACGGTGGCAGGTTAGGCCTTGCCGGCCATTTCCGCGGCGCCGTCGGTGGAGCCGGCAACGCCTGCAGCGTAGGCGTTGCGCAGGATCAAACCGAGGTTCGCATCGACGTTGGTCCAGTACTGGAAGAAGCCTTCGCGGATGGACTCGATGGTGATGCCCTGGCACTGGCCCAGCAGGGTCGCGTGGAAGCGCTCCTTGGCAGCTGCATCGTAGACCTCGCGGTACAGGGTGCCTGCCTGGCCGAAGTCGTCGTCCTCCGAGCGCAGGGTCTGCGCGGAGCGGACCATTTCGCCGTCGGTTTCCCAGCCGCCCTCGCCGGCGCGCTCGGGCTGTGCAGCCGGGCCGCCGAAGGAGTTCGGGGTGTAGACGCGGGCGTCTGCGTCGTTGAAGTGGTACTGCATGGAGCCCTCATGCATGTAGTTGTTGACCGTGGCCGCGTGCGGCTGGTTGACCGGCAACTGGTTGTAGTTGGTGCCGATGCGGTTGCGCTGTGCATCCGGGTAGGAGAACACGCGGGCCATCAGCATCTTGTCCGGGCTGATGTCGATGCCCGGGACCAGGTTCGACGGGGAGAACGCTGCCTGCTCGATCTCGGCGAAGAAGTTGCGCGGGTTGCGGTTCAGCGTGAAGTGGCCAACCGGGATCAACGGGTAGTCCGCGTGCGGCCAGACCTTGGTCATGTCGAACGGGTTGAAGCGGTAGGTCTTGCCTTCTTCGTACGGCATGATCTGGACCTTGACGTCCCAGGTCGGGAAGTTGCCGGCCTCGATGTTGTCGAACAGGTCGCGGCGGTAGAAGTCGGCGTCGGAGCCTGCAAGCTTCTCGGCCTCTTCGTTGGACATGTTGTGCACGCCCTGGCGGGAGTGGAAGTGGTACTGCACCCAGAAGCGCTCGCCCTCGGCGTTGATCCACTGGTAGGTGTGCGAGCCGTAGCCGTTCATTTCGCGCCAGGAGGTCGGCAGGCCGCGGTCGCCCATCAGGTAGGTCACCTGGTGTGCGGACTCGGGGGAGTGGGTCCAGAAGTCCCACTGCATGTCGGCATCGCGCAGCCCGGAGGCGCCCATGCGCTTCTGCGAGTGGATGAAGTCGGGGAACTTGAGCCCGTCGCGGATGAAGAACACCGGGGTGTTGTTGCCCACGACGTCGTAGTTGCCCTCGGTGGTGTAGAAGCGAAGTGCGAAGCCGCGCACGTCGCGCCAGGTGTCAGGGGAGCCCTGTTCGCCGGCGACCGAGGAGAAGCGCAAGAGCGTCTCGGACTTGGCGCCCGGCTGGAAGACGGCTGCACGGGTGTACTTCGAGACGTCTTCGGTGACGGTGAATTCACCGAAGGCTCCGCCGCCCTTGGCATGCGGGTTGCGCTCCGGCACGCGCTCGCGGTTGAACGCGGCAAGCTTCTCGACGAGGTAGCGGTCGTGGAGGGCGGTAATGCCGTCCGGGCCGGAGGTCAGCGAATGGGCATCGCTGGCAACGGGGGCGCCGCTCTGGGTGGTGGTGAAGTTCTCGCTCAAGAGATTCTCCTTCTTCATGTGGGTTGGTAACTCTTCTGCCGGCTTCCCCGGCGGGCGGCTAGGCCGCGCCGGTTTTCCTGCAGTCTTCACAGATGCCCTGGTAAAGGACATCGGCAATCTGGATTTCCATGCCGTGGCTGTCCGAAGGGGTCAGGCAGGGGGCGTGGCCCACCGCGCATTCCACGTCTTCGATCCGGCCGCAACTGGTGCAAATGGCGTGATGGTGGTTGTCATTGACGCGGGTCTCATAGAGGGCCGCTGAGTGCGGCGGAGTGAACCGCCGCAATATGCCTTGTTCCGTCAGATCATTAAGCACGTTGTAGACGGACTGGATGGAAACATCCGGCAACGCCTGGTGGACCGCGGCGACAACTCTCTCCGCCGAGGAGTGCGGGTGGCTCTCCACGGCATCGAGCACGGCAAGGCGTCCGCGGGTAACCCGCAGCCCCAGCTCGCGCATCTGTGCCGAATAGTCCATGTGATCCATTCCACCGTCTTATTTTGAATATGTCAAGATAAGAGGGGCGTGTCGTCGCGCATGTCGCTGGAGTCCTCGAGCATGTCGCTAGACTCGATCCGTGGCCCGACTCCTTGCCGACCTGACACCTTTGCGCCAAAGCCCGGCCTTCAAGCGGTTGTGGATCGGCAACACGCTTTCGGCGGTCGGCGGACAACTCACCCTCGTGGCGGTCAGCCTCGAGGTCTACGCGCTGACGGGCTCCAGCCTCTACGTCGGCCTGCTGGGCGCCTTCGCGCTGGTGCCGCTGGTGCTGACGGGGCTGTATGGCGGCTCCGTCGCCGACGCCCACGATCGCCGCAAGGTCGCGTTGGCCTCCGCCATGGTCCTGTGGGCAACCACCGCTGCCATTGCAGCCCAGGCCTGGCTGGGCGTGGACAACGTCTGGGTGCTCTACGGGCTGGTGGCCATCCACTCCGGTGCCGGGGGCATCAACCAGTCGACCCGCGGAGCCATCATCCCGGCGATCGTCGGGCTCAAGCTCCTGCCGGCGGCCAATTCGCTGAACATGGTCACCTTCGGCATCGCCCAGATGATCGGCCCGTTGCTCGGCGGGCTGCTGGTGGCCCAGATTGGCTTCGGCTGGACCTACACCATCGACGTGCTGACCTATGGCGCCGCGGTGTGGTCCGTCTACAAGCTGCCGGCACTGCCCCCGGAGGGCACGCCGGCCAGGGCAGGGCTGCGTTCGGTCATCGAGGGCTTCAGATTCCTGGGCACCCAGCCCAATGTGCGCATGACCTTCCTGATCGACATCGCGGCCATGGTCCTGGCCGCACCCCGGGCACTGCTTCCCGCCATTGGCGCAGTGCTCATTGGCGGCGGTGAACTGACCATGGGCGTTCTCCTGGCTGCAACCGCCATGGGCGCGTTCCTGGCGGGACTGTTTTCCGGGCCCGTGGGACGGATCCACCGCCAGGGCGCGGCAGTGTTTCTCTGCGTCTGCGCGTGGGGTGCGAGCATCGGGCTTTTCGGCATGGTCGTCATCCTGGCCGCACGCAGCCCGGTCCCGTCCGACGGCTCGGCCGGAGCCTGGCTCTGGCCCGCGGCCGCCTGCATGGCGCTGGCCGGCGTCGCGGACGCCGTTTCCTCGGTCTTTCGCACCACCATCCTGCAGGCCGCCACTCCCGACCACCTGCGCGGGCGCCTGCAGGGTGTATTCATCGTCGTGGTCGCCGGCGGGCCACGGCTGGGGGAAATGCTCTCCGGTTCGGTGGCAGGGGGCATCGGCGAGGGGTGGACCCTGCTGGCCGGCGGCATCGCCTGCATCGTTGCAGCCGCCGCATTGATGCGCTGGGAGCCGGGATTCCTGCGGTACGACGCGCGGCACCCAGCTCCCTGAGACCGAATCCCCGGCGGGAACAAAGCACGCTCTCAGGTGCGTTTACTAGACTGAATGCCAGACCCGGCCCCCGGCGGCCGGACCGTACCCCAAGGAGAGAACCACGGTGCACAATCACAACAACGGCCTGAAGACGGCGGGGTTGCTCGGCGGCATGTTCGCGCTGCTGCTGGCCATTGGCGCCCTGCTGGCTTCGGGGACCGGAAGCAGCAGTTTTATCTGGATCTTCGCCCTTATCGGCGTGGCGACCACCGCCTACGGATACTGGAACAGCGACAAGCTGGCGATCCGCTCAATGCAGGCCTACCCGGTCACCGAGGCAGAACAGCCCGAGATGCACCGGATCGTGCGCGAGCTCTCCATTGCCGCCCAACAGCCCATGCCGCGCCTCTATGTTTCGCCGACCCAAGCGCCAAACGCCTTCGCCACCGGGCGCAACCCGGAAAATGCCGCGGTGTGCTGCACCGAGGGCATCTTGCAGCTGCTGAACGAACGCGAGTTGCGCGGGGTGCTGGGCCACGAGCTCATGCACGTGTACAACCGCGACATCCTCACCTCTTCGGTGGCCGCGGCCGTCGCCGGAGTCATTACGTCCGTGGCCCAAATGATGCTCTTCTTCGGCGGCGGCGACCGCCGTAATGCCAACCCCCTGGCCATGATCGCCCTGGCATTGCTGGCGCCCTTGGCCTCCACCGTCATCCAGATGGCCATCAGCCGAACCCGCGAATACGACGCGGACGAGGACGGCGCCAAGCTGACCAACGACCCGCTGGCGCTGGCCTCGGCATTGCGCAAGCTCGAGAGCGGGGTGCAGCGCGCCCCGCTGCCGGCCGATGACCAGCGCCTGGTCAACACCTCGCACCTCATGATCGCCAACCCGTTCCTTGGCGGGGCCAAGAAGCTCTTCGCCACCCACCCGCCGATGGACGACCGCGTTGCCCGGCTGGAAAGGATGGCTGGCCGCTCGCTGGGCTACTAGGCGATCGCCCGCTTCCTTTCCCATGCCGGGCGTCAACGCAAAGGGAGGCTGTCATCACCGGCGAGTGATGACAGCCTCCCTTTGTCTGCGGCCGAATCTCGCCGCCGTGAAGTCCGTTTAGCGGAAGTTCACAAACTGCAGGTCTGCTTCCTCAAAGCCGCGCAGCAGAGTCATGGTGGCCTGCAGGTCGTCGCGGGACTTGGAAGACACGCGAAGCTCGTCACCCTGGATGGTGGACTTCACGCCCTTGGGTGCCTCGTCACGAATGAGCTTGTTGATCTTTTTCGCCACGTCCTGGGCAATGCCCTCCACAATGGAGGCCTCGATGCGGTATTCCTTGCCCGAGGGGAAGGGTTCGCCCGCTTCCAGGGACTTGAGCGAGATGTTGCGCTTGACCAGCTTGGACTGGAACACGTCGAGAACCGCCTTGACGCGTTCCTCGGAGTTGGCCTTCATCAGGATCTTCTCGCCGCTGAAGTCGATCTCGGCTCCAATGCCCTTGAAGTCGTAGCGCTGGACAATTTCCTTCTGCGCCTGGTTCAGTGCATTGGACACTTCCTGGCTGTCGACCTTGCTGACAACATCAAAAGTTGAATCGCTCGCCATGTGAGCCTCCTTGGGTGGTGATTGTGCTTTGCCTACAAGACTACCGGGGCACCGCAAAACCCCGGAAAACCCGGGGTCTGACGCGCCGGGAAACCCTCGATTTGCACTCTTGGGAAAACGTCATGTAGAGTTTCTACTCGTTCCGAAGGGAACAATTCGGCAGATTACCCGAGCGGCCAAAGGGGGCTGACTGTAAATCAGCTGGCAACGCCTTCACTGGTTCGAATCCAGTATCTGCCACCGAATGAATGAAGCCCGTGTTCAAATCCAAGAGATTTGGACACGGGCTTTTTCGTGCCCTGAACCCCCGATGGTGCAGGTGGGACCATTATTGGGCGAGGCGTATCAAGAGGTCGGGCGGCGGGAATTCCTTACTGGACGTGACCCACTCAACATCCAACGCAAATTTCCCGCCGCCCAAGTTTCAAGCGGCCATCTTTTCGTTCATCGGGACTACGTAGATGTCCCAGAGCAACATGATTGAATCCCTCGGGGCGGACAGCACCGCGTGGTAGTGCGCCCACTGCCATTCTGTGGCTCCATGGTCTTCCAGCGGCTTGGGAGGGCACGAACCGGGAGTCAGCCACCGCGTGCCGTTCCAGATGGCCTGTAGCGGTCCAACGGCCGTTGCCGCAGAGGTGGTGTCTTCCAAGGGGACGGGAAGGGAAACCTTTTCCTGGATCCGCAGCGCGGGTGCAACTGCGAAGGGCGTGGATTCAACGATGGCCAAATCCATGGGCAGTGCGTCAACGTAGCGCTCCGCCAGCAGCATTCCTTCGGAGAGTGCCTTGCGCCCGGATTCCCCGGTCGTTATCAGCAACAAGGTGCAGCGTGTCATGTCCGTGTTGGCAGCCGACCCGCAACGCGTCTACGCGGTCCGGGTCAGGATGCATCCTTCCTGTTATCCGTGGAATCCGGTGCGCCGATCGGGACACCGGGACTGGCCGGCGAACCGGGCGGGAGTACAGCTGCCCGCCTTTCGCCCGATGCTTTGGTGGATGGCTGCCTCCTGGGTTGGCCGTGGCCTTACCTCGAGCATACGGCCGCGTGCGCACGGCCGGGCGCCGGCCGACAAACTTGTGGATAACCTGGATCCGGAGGCGTGAAAACAGCAAGGGAAAGCCAAAAACGGGGTGCCGACTGCGGCGACTTCGGCATCTCGCGGTACCGTTGGTATATGGCTACTATCAATATCACCGAGTCTGAGTTCACGACGACGCTGGATGAGAATGACATTGTCTTCGTAGATTTCTGGGCGGAGTGGTGTGGACCGTGCCGCCAGTTTGCCCCGGTCTATGACGAGATATCCGAGAAGTACCCCGACGTTAAGTTCGCCAAGGTGGACACCGAGGCCGAACAGGGGCTGGCACGCGCTGCGAACATCACCTCGATCCCCACGTTGATGGCGTTCCGCGACAAAGTCCTGGTCTTCTCGCAGCCCGGCGCGATGAACGCCTCTCAGCTGGACGACCTCATCGTGGCCGTGAAGGGCATCGACATGCAGCATGTCCACGCGCAGATCGCCGAGCAAGAGGCGCAGGCCCAGTAGGCTTCCGCCGCGCCCTAGCGGCGTCGGTGGTCCATCGGCGCCAGGCGCGGGCCAAACGCCTGCTTGCGTTGCCCGGAAAGCCCGATCAGGCGCACCACGCGCTGGCGATGCCCGGTGAAGGGCGCCAGCAATTCGAGCATCCCGGCATCGTCGACCCGGCGACCGGTGAGTACCTGCCCGACGAAGGCAGCCAGGTGGAAATCACCCACCGAAACATGGTCGGCAGCTCCATGAGTGCGCTGCAGAACCTCGGCAATGCTCCACGGACCCACTCCGGGTATTGATTCAAGGGCGGCATGCAGGGTCCCGGCGCCCATGGCGTTCTCCCTCCTGGCACCCAGATCCATCAACGCCCAGCGCTCCAGGGCATTGGCCGCGGCCGCCGCCCGGCGTGCTGTCGCGGAGCGCTTCGAATCCACTCGCGCCTGGTGCCATTGCCACGGCTGCAGCGAACGGACTGCAGTCGGCGTCGGCGGCAGGCGCATTCCCGCCGGCGCGGGACCCGGCGGCAGGTCGCCGACGGCCAGGCACAGGTGGCGCCAGGCGTAGTTTGCCTCGATCACCGTGACCTTTTGCTCGAGAATCGCCGGAAACAGGGCATCGAAGATACGCCCGGTGGACGGGAACCGCAGCCCCGGATTCGACTTTCGGCTCCGGAGCACGATCGGGTGCAGCAAGTCCCGGGTTTCCGCTGCGTCGAAGGCACTCCAGTCGTCGTACGCGCCCAACAGATGCAGTCCGCGCTCCACCGCGTGCGCGGCACCCGGTCCCCAGGCGCGGAGCAGGACTTCGGCGTCGATGCCGGCGGTGCGGGTGGCCAATAGGGTAACGGGACCGACCGGGGTGTGGAAGCACAACCAAGCGCCGGTTTCCGAGACCCGGGTGGCGGGGTCGCGGGCTCCGCGCTGCAGGATGCCCAGGGACTGGCGCAGGGAATACGGGCCGTTCGGCTTCCATGAAGCCTGTGCGTCGCATGCCGGCAGCGGGGTCGAAGGGGAATTGGGCATGCCTCAATACTCTCATCGCTGCCCCCGCCTCCAACGCATGAAGATTCACTACGAACGGCGTCCGGAATGTGACGCGCCGCCGGTAGAGTGATCGCCATGAAGTATGCGCGCACAATCCTGGACCTGATTGGGAACACCCCGCTGGTCAAGCTCAATTCGGTCACGGACGGCATCGAGGCAACCATCCTCGTCAAGCTCGAATACCTGAACCCCGGCGGGTCCATCAAGGACCGCATTGCCTTGAAAATGGTGGAAAACGCGGAGGCCGACGGGAAGTTGCTCCCGGGCGGAACGATCGTTGAGCCCACCAGCGGCAACACCGGCGTCGGACTGGCCATGGTCGGCCAGCTGAAGGGCTACAAGACCATCTTTGTCACCCCCGACAAGGTCGGGGAGGAAAAGCGCGACGTGCTGCGCGCCTATGGCGCCGAGGTGGTGGTCACCCCCACGGCAGTCGCCCCCGATTCCCCGGAGTCCTACTACGGCGTCTCGGACCGCCTGGTGCGCGAGATCGACGGGGCGTACAAGCCCGACCAGTTCTCCAACCCCGCCGCCCCGGAGAGCCACTACGAGACCACCGGCCCGGAAATCTGGAACGACACCGACGGCATGCTGAGCCACGTGGTCATCAGCGCCGGCACCGGCGGCACCATCACCGGCACCGGCCGCTACCTGAAGGAAGTTTCCGCCGACCGCGCCTCCGGCCCGGTCAGGATCATCGGCGCGGACCCGGACGGCTCGGTCTATTCCGGCGGCACCGGCCGCCCCTACTTCGTCGAGGGCGTCGGGGAGGACATGTGGCCGGGCAACTACGACCCGGCGGTGCCCGACGAGATCATCGCGGTGACCGACGCCGACGCGTTCGCCATGACCCGCCGCCTGGCCAAGGAAGAGGGCCTGCTGGTCGGCGGCTCTTCCGGCATGGCAGTGGTCGCGGCGCTGCAGGCAGCGAAGGACCTCCCCGCCGAAGCCATCGTCGTGGTGATCCTGCCCGACGGCGGCCGCGGCTACCTGGGCAAGATCTTCAACGACTCCTGGATGCGCTCCTACGGCTTCCTGCGCGACGACTCCGCCGACACCGTGGGCCAGCTGCTCTCCGCCAAGCCCGGCGACCTGCCCGACCTGGTGCACACGCACCTGAACGAAACCGTCCGCGACGCCATCGGCGTCATGAACGAATACGGCGTCTCGGCACTCCCGGTGCTTTCGGCCGAGCCCCCGGTCCGCCTGGGCGAGGTGCGCGGCTACATCGACGAGCGCACGCTGACCGAGAAGCTGTTCCGCAACGAGATCTCCCTGACCGACCCGGTGGGCCCGCTGGTGACCACCGCGCTGCCGCTGATCGGCATCCACGAAACCATTGACCGCGCCAAGGAACGGCTCTCCGAGCACGACGCCCTGCTGGTCACCGACGACGGGGCGGCCGTCGGGGTCATCACCCGGCACGACCTGCTGACCTACCTCACCCACTAAGAAAGTTGCGTCCAGACATGACTGAAAACATCCAAGGATTCAACACCCGCGCCGTGCACGCCGGGCAGGAATTCGAGCCGCGCACCGGGGCAGTGGTCCCGCCGCTGCACTTCTCCTCCACCTACGCCCAGGACGGCATCGGGAACCTGCGCGCCGGCTACGAGTACGGCCGCGGCGGCAACCCCACCCGCGACGCCCTGCAGGAGCAGCTCGCCGCGCTGGAAAACGGCACCCACGCCTACTCCTTCTCCTCCGGCCTGGCCGCCGAGGATTCGCTGATCCGCGCGCTGGCCGAACCCGGTGACCACATCGTGCTGGGCAACGACGCCTACGGCGGAACCTACCGGCTGATTTCCAAAGTCCTGGGCGGCTGGGGCATCGGCAACACCCCGGTGGACATGTCCGACCACGCGGCGCTGAAGGCTGCCATCGCCGCCAACAAGACCAAGCTGGTCTGGGTGGAGACGCCGTCGAACCCGATGATGCGCATCTCCGACATCAAGGCCATCGCGGAGATCACCCACGCCGCCGGCGCCCTGCTGGTGGTCGACAACACCTTCGCCTCCCCGTTCCTGCAGCAGCCGCTGGACCTGGGTGCCGACGTGGTGGTGCACTCCACCACCAAGTACATCGGCGGGCACTCCGACGTGGTTGGCGGCGCCATCGTGGTCAAGGACCCGGTGCTGGCCGAGGCCATCGGCTTCATCCAGTTCGCCGTCGGCGCGGTCTCCGGCCCGATGGACGCGTTCCTGACCACCCGCGGGCTGAAGACTTTGGGCGTGCGCATGCGCACCCACTCGGAAAACGCGATGGCCGTGGCCCTGTGGCTGGAAAAGCGCCCCGAGGTTCAGGCGGTGCACTACCCGGGCCTGCCCACCCACCCGGGCCACGAGCTGGCCAAGGCGCAGATGCGCGACTTCGGCGGCATGGTCTCGGTGCAGTTCACCGGCGGCGAGGACGCGGCACGCACCGTGGCAGAGGCCACCCGCGTGTTCACCCTGGCCGAGTCGCTGGGCGGCATCGAATCGCTGATGAACTACCCCTCGGAAATGACCCACGCCTCGGTGAAGGGCACCGAGCTGGCGGTTCCGGTGAACCTGCTGCGCCTCTCGGTGGGCATTGAGGACGTCGAGGACCTGATCGCCGACCTCGAGCAGGCCTTCGCCAAGCTCTAGGCGGCAACCGAACGGCAACAACGGACCGGCGGTGCCGCGGAGGGATTGATTCCCCCGCGGCACCGCCCGTTTTTGTTGGGTCCTACTCGGGCACGACCTTGCGGGAGGCCACCACCGGGGTGCGGGTGGCTGCGTCGTACTCCATGACCTGTTTCCCGCCGATCCACACGCGCACGGCCCGGGACATGACATCCAGCGGATCCCCGCTCCACAGCACCAGGTCCGCGTCCTTGCCGGCTTCCAGCGAGCCGATGCGCGCCTCCAGGCCCAGCACCTTGGCGGGGTTCAGGGTCACTGACCGCAGGGCGGTGTCCGCATCCAGTCCCTCCTTCACCGCCAGCGTGCACTGGTGGATGAGGAAGTTGATCGGGACCACCGGGTGGTCGGTGATGATCGAGATCTCGACCCCTGCCTCGGCCAGCCGCCGCGGGTTGGCCAGTGAGCGACCGCGCAGCTCCACCTTCGACTTGGTGGTGAACAGCGGGCCGATGAGCACCGGCACCTTGCGCCCGGCCACCACGTCGGCGATCACGTGGGCCTCGGTGCCGTGGTCAAGGACCAGGTCGTAGCCGAACTCCGCGGCCAGGCGCAGGGCGGTGGCCACGTCGTCCGCGCGGTGGCAGTGCTGGCGCCACGGGATCTCGCGGCGCAGCACCATCCCCAGGGCCTCCAGCTTTGCGTCGCGCTTGGCCGGGTCGTTGGCGGCCAGGTAGTTCTGTGCCTCGATGAACGCCTGGCGGATCACCATGGCGTTGCCCAACCGGGTCGAGGGGGTCTTGTCCTTGGCGCCGTGAATGCGCTTGGGGTTCTCACCCAGGGCCGACTTGATGCCGCTGGGGGCCCGCAGCACCATCTCATCCACGTAGCGCCCGTGCGTGTGGATCGCCACGGTCTGCCCGCCGATAGGGTTCCCGGATCCGGGATTCACGTTCACGGTGGTCACCCCGCCGGCCAACGCGTCGTCGAAGCCCGGGTCGAAGGGGTCGATGGCGTCGATGGCACGCACCGCGGCCATGTTCGGATCCGTCATCTCGTTCACGTCGGACCCGGCCTCGTGCTCGCCCTCGGGATGCATGCCCAGGTGCACATGCGCGTCGATGAAGCCGGGCAGCAGCCACGCGCCCTCGGCATCAAAGACCGGGGTGTCCCCGGGGACCGGCAGGTCGGGACCCAGGGCGGCGATCAACCCGTCCTGGACCAGAAGGGTGCCGGTGAATTTCTCCCCGGCGATGGGCACGATGAATGCATTGGCGATGGCAAAGGTACTCATGATGGCACTCTTCCATGGTTTGCCGCCGCCTCATATGCCGGGCGCCGACCCGCGTGGTGTCAGCCGGCGTTTTCCCGCTTGCGGCGCTGGCGTTCGGCCTTGCGCTGCGCGCGGGCTGCCTTGGACTGCGGGGCAAAGTACTTGACCGTGCCCGGGCTGAAGAGCAGGGCCACGCCCACCAGCAGCAGCGCGCCGAAGATCCCCACGCGCACCCCGCGGGTCAGCAGCGGGATGCCCACAATGACCCCGCACCAGATCAGCGACATCCGGCCGGACAGCTTCCCGCGCCAGAGCTGGAGCGTGCAATAGCCGATGACCAGGCCCAGGCCCACCAGGGCGATGCCCGCGCCCCAAAAGCCCGGGGCCTCGTTCCCGGGGCGGGTGGCGGCATTGAGGAAGAATCCGCCGGCGAACGCCAGGGCGGAAATCGCCGCGGCGCTCCACCACCAGCGGGCGGCACGCAACGAGGGCGGGAGCACGGGTTTCGTGTTTTTCACGCGGCGGCCACGGAATGGTTTTCAGGCTTCTCCATGCACCGCAGGTTACCCGATGATTGTCCCGCGGCGGATTTCGCGGCTCGCATCTTTCCGGGCGGCGCAAGGTCCACACGGCCATCTCCCGCACTTCTTATAGGATTCATGCCATGAGTGTTTCCCCCGAATCCGGTGACCTTGCAGCGGGCCCCGTTGCCCACGGCACGCTTGAGGCGGTGTGCGTTGTCCATGCCCTGAAGTCCGATGCCGGGCCGGTGGGCACCACCGCCATCGACAAGCGCCCGATCGACGGCCCGGTCAAGGTGCGCAAGATGGGCCTGTATGCGGATGTGCAGGTGGACCGCGAACACCACGGCGGCCATGACCAGGCGGTCTACGCCTACTCGCGCACCGAGGCCGAACGCTGGGGCGGCGAGCTGGGCCGGGACATCCCCGCGGGCCTGTTCGGTGAGAACCTGCGGGTCTCGGGGATCGACACCACCGACGCGGTGGTGGGGGAGCGCTGGGCCATCGGCAAGGCCGTGGTGCTGGAAGTGACCAGCCCGCGGATTCCCTGCTCGACATTCGCCCGGCACCTGGGGGAGGAGAACTGGGTGCGCCGGTTCACCGATCGCGGCGACGTCGGCTGTTTCCTGAAGGTGGTCAGGACCGGGAAGATCGCCGCCGGGGACGGCATCGCGGTGATCTCGCGTCCGGAACACGGGGTGCGGGTGCGCGACATCTTCGTCGGGCCCACCCTGGAACAGGCCCGGCGGCTGTTGGAACACCAACAGGCCAGCGGCAGACAGCTGCCTGCCAAGGTCTTGCGCGCACTGCCACGGAGAGAGCCGGGGCAGTGACCGGCGGAGTCGAAGGGGGGCCATGCAAGGCACATCATCGACCGGCAGGGAAGGCCCGTGTGCGCAACCTCACCGGGATCAAGTCCCCCAAGTTACGCGAAGGACGATAGTATTAGGGAGTTCACTGTATCCGGCTTCCCTCGCATTCTGCCCAATTCTTGAGGCAGAAGCTCGTCGTGTGTGAGCCCGCCAAATACTTGCGGGTTGTTGCTTTCATAGGGGAGTCGCCGGACCAAAGTGATTGCGTCCGATTGTGCTGCGGAACCTCGTTGATACGGGGTCTATTCCGCCCCTATGAATGAGGTAATTCTCCGTGTCTACCGACATGTCCGAAAACCAGCCCACCGCCGAAGCCAAGACCGAAGAAGATTCGATTCTCTTCACCGACCTGGGTCTTGACGGCCGCGTTCTCGCCGCCGTCTCCGACCTGGGCTACGAAAAGCCTTCCCCGATCCAGGCAGCCACCATCCCGCTGCTGCTCGAAGGCCGCGACGTCGTCGGCGTTGCCCAGACCGGCACCGGCAAGACCGCCGCGTTCGCCCTTCCGGCCCTGTCGAAGATGGCCGAACTGGCCGACCTCAACGGCACCGCCCGCAACACCCAGGTCCTGGTCCTGGCCCCGACCCGCGAGCTCGCGCTCCAGGTCGCCGAGGCCTTCACCTCCTACGCCAAGCACATGGGCGACTTCACCGTCCTGCCCGTGTACGGCGGATCCGCCTACGGCCCGCAGCTTGCAGGCCTGCGCCGCGGCGCCCAGGTTGTCGTCGGCACCCCGGGCCGCGTCATCGACCACATCAACAAGGGTTCCCTGGACCTCTCGGACCTGCAGTACGTCGTGCTCGACGAGGCCGACGAGATGCTGCGCATGGGCTTCGCCGAAGAGGTCGACAAGATCCTCGAGGCCACCCCGGAAGAGAAGCAGGTGGTGCTGTTCTCGGCCACCATGCCGTCCTCGATCCGCCGCATCTCCAAGCAGTACCTGCGCAACCCGCAGGAAGTCTCGGTCAAGTCGAACACCTCGACCGGCACCAACATCCGCCAGCGCTACGTGCAGGTCATGGGAGCCCACAAGCTCGATGCCATGACCCGCATCCTTGAGTCGGAAAAGTCCGAAGGCGTCATCGCCTTCGTGCGCACCAAGATGGCAACCGAGGACCTGGCCGACAAGCTCAAGTCCCGCGGCTTCACCGCAGCTGCCATCAACGGCGACATCCCGCAGCAGCAGCGCGAGCGCACCATCGAGAACCTTCGCGATGGCAAGATCGACATCCTGGTCGCCACCGACGTCGCGGCCCGCGGCCTCGACGTTGAGCGCGTGTCCCACGTGATCAACTTCGATATCCCGCACGACACCGAGTCCTACGTCCACCGCATCGGCCGCACCGGCCGTGCCGGCCGCTCGGGCGACGCGATCCTTTTCATGACCCCGCGCGAGAAGTACTTGCTGCGTGCGATCGAGAAGGCCACCCGCCAGACGGTTGAGCACATGCACCTGCCCAGCGTCGACGCCGTCAACGACAAGCGCCTGGCCAAGTTCGCCGACCAGATCGGTGAGACCATCTCCTCGCAGGACCTGACCGTCTTCCGCAACCTGGTGGAAAAGTACTCAGCCGAGCACGAGGACATCACCGAGGTCGAGATCGCCGCGGCCCTGGCACACATGGCACAGGGCGGCCGCCCGCTGCTCATGCAGGAACTGCCCGTGGCCCCGGCCAAGCAGGCCCGCCTCGCAGGCGGCGGCAAGGACGGCTTCGGCTCCCGCGGCCCGTCCCGCGCCCTGACCGAAGGCAACGCCACCTACCGCCTCGCGGTGGGACGTCGCCAGCGCGTCATGCCCGGCTCCATCGTTGGCGCACTGGCCAACGAAGGCGGCCTGACCTCCGCCCAGATCGGCGGCATCGACATCCGTGCCGACCACACCCTGGTCGAGCTGCCGGCAGATCTTTCCGCGGACCAGCTCCGCTCGCTCTCCCGCACCCGCATCGGCGGCGAGCTGATCCACCTCGAGCTGGACAACGGCCGCAGCCCGAAGTCCGACCGCGAAGGTGGCCGCGAAGGCGGTTACCAGGGTGGCGGACGCGGCGGCTACGGCGGAGGCCGTGGCGGTGGCGGCGGCTACCAGGGTGGCGCACGCAGCGGTGGCGGCGGTGGCTACCGCGGTGGCAACGACCGTCGCACCGAAGGCGGCTCCTCCGAAGGCGGCCGTGGCGGCTACGACCGCAACGCCGGTGGCGAGCGCAGCGGTGGCTACCGCGGCAACGCCGGTGCCGGTGCCGGTGAGCGCAGCTTCGGCGGCTCCTCGCGCAAGCCCCGCACCGCCGGTGGCACCGGTGGCCCGCGTCGTCGCGACTACTAAGCACTAAAGAGACAATGACCCCCGGTGGGGGCGTGTTCCTGGAGACAGGGGGCACGCCGCCGCCGGGGGTTTTGTCATTCCCCCCCGGAAACCGCACTCGTTGGTAGGATGCGGGCATGGACACGCAACCGCCGATCTTCGATGCACCGGCCAGGTCCCGGCCCGGTACGCGCATGGTCCCGGGCCCCGGAGCCGATCTTGCAGCGGATGTCGAACTGGTGGGCATCAGGCAATATCCGGGCTGGGACGACTTCGCCGCCTATGCCCGGAAGCACGGCGAGGAGCCTGTGCGGCTGGCCCGCGACATGGCGGCACTGCTGCATTTCATCCACGACCACCGGCGGGCACTGGAGCCGGCGGGCGGCTTGCGGCTGGCCGCGGAGATCTTCCTGGGCAACGCCGTGGCCCAGGCTCGGGAGGATGTCCGGTGGGAATCAACGGCTCCGGGGCAGATGATGGTCGGCGCGTTCGACCGCTACTACGACCCGCGGATGATGATCGATGCCGTGACCCGTGGCGGTGGCCAGGCGGTGGAGCGGGCCGCGGCGCTGCTGGAGCAGTGGCTTGCCCAGGTGGTGCCCAAGCTGGCGCCGCTGAACCCGGTTCCGCGCCCTTCCGAGGCCGTGCCCGCCCCATACCGGCGCCCGCTGCTGGAGGAAGCCGTCTACCGCGACGAGGACGACGTTCCCATCAACTACGGACGCCGTTGGGCGGGCGGGGAAACCCCGGAGGACAGCTACGAACGCATCAGCCACCCCGAGCGCTTTGCCGGGCTTGGCCAGCTTGTGCGGGCTCTGGCCGCACACCTCGAGGCCAACTACCAGGTGCGGCGCGAGGATGCGCAACTGGAGGACGGCACGCGCATCACCCTGGTTCCCGCAGACCCCCTGGCCGCAACCATGCGCCTCGAATCGAGAACCGAAGGCGGGCAACCGACCGTGCGGGTCTTCGCCGGCGCCGCGCACGACCTCGTCGTCCCCCCATGCGGCTGCGATGCCTGCGACGAAACGCTGCAAAGTGCCGGAGACGAACTGGAGAACCTGGTGCTCGGAGTCGCGGCCGGGGGATTCGCCGAGCGCATTTACGACGTCGGCGGCCAGCCGTGGATCCAGTTCCGGCTGACGGCGCCCGACGGGAACTCGTCCCGCGGCGGGGAAAGATCCGCCGACCCGAACAAGGACCTTGACGAGGCCAGGACCATGCTGGAACGAGTGCCCGGTGGCTGGCACCCGTGGCCTTTGCGGGCATTGTCCTGAAGAGCGGTGCAGCCGGCCGCCCGAAGACCCAAAATCACCCGGTGATTTAGGTCACCGGAAGCGGGCGCCAATCGATGCCTGACCTGCCCCTTCCGGCCGTTTTTGTGTGCTCGGTCACAAAGTGCCATTCCGATTTCACAGCGCAGAAAATTGCTGGTAGAGTTCTTACTCGTTGCCCCCCTAGCTCAGTGGTAGAGCGCGTTCTTGGTAAGAACGAGGTCACCGGATCGATTCCGGTGGGGGGCTCTGAATGGAATGGCCCGCGTCTTAGTCGGCTCGAAAGAGAATCGGACGCGGACGCGGGTTTTACCATTCGTGGCGGCTTAGCTCAGCTGGTTAGAGCGCACGACTCATAATCGTGAGGTCCCGGGATCGAGTCCCGGAGCCGCTACAGATTGATCCCCGTCTTCCTTGTGAGGGCGGGGATTTCTTGTTCCCGGCGGGACGTGGATCCGGGCCCGACCCGGCCGTATTTGAAACACGATGCCATAGGGTTGTGCGGTGAGTCCATTTGCAAACCTGCCGTCAACGCTCGCCGCGGCACTGGTGTGGCCACCCACCGCCAGCTTTCTGCCTGACTGGCTGAATCCCGATGTCTTCCTGCGCGATCCGGCACTCGGCCCGTGGATCATCCTGCTGATTTGCGGCATCGTCTTTGCGGAAACCGGCCTGCTCGTCGGATTCTTCCTGCCGGGCGATTCCATGCTTTTCACCGCCGGGCTGCTGATCGCCACCGGGGCGCTGGATGTCAACCTGCCGCTCTTCGCTGCCCTGATATTTGTATCAGCGTTTGTCGGGGACCAGACGGGCTACCTGATTGGGCGCAAGGCCGGCCCCGCGATCTTCAAGAGGCCCGACTCACGCTTCTTCCGGCAGGAGTACGTCGAAAAGGCGCATGCGTTTTTTGAACGCTTTGGCGGCAGGGCGGTGGTGCTGGCCCGCTTCATCCCCATTGTGCGGACGTTCGTGCCGGTCACTGCAGGGGTCGCCCACATGACCTACAGGACCTTCGTCCTCTACAACCTGCTCGGAGCCCTGTTATGGGGCGTCGGTGTCACCCTGCTGGGCTTCTGGCTCGGGCAGTATGAATGGGTGGGTGAAAACATCGACCTGATCTTCTTGGTCATCGTGCTTCTATCGGTGATTCCCATCGGCCTTGAACTCCTCCTGGGCGGACGGCGACGGAGGGCCGCCGACTAGCGCGGGCTGCGGGAACGTTGTTCGGCCCGTGCATCCGCGGCCCACGGGCTGAACACCGGGCCGGATGCCGAAGGGCGCCGGGTGATTCGCGCACGCGGGCGGGTGTGGCGTTGGTCATGTCGGCGGTGTTCGATGTGCAATTCATGGCGGTTATTGGGTAGAGTATTTTCTCGTTGCCCCCCTAGCTCAGTGGTAGAGCGCGTTCTTGGTAAGAACGAGGTCACCGGATCGATTCCGGTGGGGGGCTCGAAGAAAAAACCGCGGTTGCCCCAGAAAATGGGGGCAACCGCGGTTTTTATTTGCCGTGCAGGCAACTACTTCCGCAGCGACGTGTTTCCACTGGCGCGTGAAACGATCCGGTCGATGAGAATTCCCAGGCCGATGGCCACTGCCACGGCGACCACGATTCCCAGCAGATGATTTTCCTCGAACCAGCGTCCGGCCAGTACCCCGATCAGGACCGAATAGGTTGCCCATCCCACGCTCGAAAAGCAGGTCAGGATGACGAAGGTCCGGTGGGGGAAACCGGTTGCCCCGGCCACCAGGTTCACCGCAACGCGGCCAATGGGAACGAATCGTGCAACCAGGATCAGCGAGACCGGGCGGAGCCGCAATTCATAGCCTGCCCAGGCAAAGGCATGCTGGAGCCGTTTTCGGCGCATCCAGGCAAACCTGTCTGTGCCGATGGCCCGCCCGATCAGGTAAGCCACGTTGTCACCGACGAAGGCGCCCATCCCGGCCACCGCACCCAGGATCCAGGGATTCGGATTTCCCTGGGTGGGCACCAAGGAGGCCAACGCCACGACCAGCGATTCGCTGGGGACCGGCGGAAAAAAACCGTCGATTGCGCAGAAGAGGAAAATCATCAAATAGGAAAGCGGGTTTCCGGCAGCGGACAGGATGAAGTTGCTCAGCGCATCCAAAGCGGTGGAAATAAAGTCCAAGAGCGTTCCTGTTCGTTCAATGTTCGGCCCCGATGGGAGAAACCAAGAGCCCTCGTTCAAGGCTAACGACGACATCGGGCATTTCCTACTTCGGGGCCGGTTGTGATCAATCCGGCTCAAATCCGGCGGTTCACATGGGGTGCCCGATAGGATGGATAAAGTGCGAAGCCGCAATCCTGTGTGCCCGACCTCCTGGGCGGGACTCGTTGAGGTCATTCGCTCACGAAGACCACGAACCTTCAGGAGAGGACGAAGCACATGCCGAAAGCGGACTTCAACCAAGAGTTCCCGACCCGTGCTTCATTGCGGCGCGCGCGCCAGGCCGAGCTGGACGCGCAGCAAACGACCAAGGATGAAGCGAAGAAGGCTGTCACGAAGCCTGGACCAGTCGATGAATTCGATGAAGTTCCCGAAACCATAGCCGACGGCACCCCTGCGGCTCCGGGCAAACAAGCCCCGGCGACTTCGGCCACCCCGGTGAAGCCAACGGCCGCAACAAATGCGAAAACCGCTCCCACGGCCGCATCGGTCGCAGACGGCTCCAACAAGGCAGCGGCCAAGCCGGCGCCAACGGTGCCGGGCCACGCAAAGCCGGCTCCCGCACCGGCAAAACCCGCTCCGCAGCAGTCGGCCAAGCCCACCGCCACCCCGGTGCCAGGCAACGCCTCCAAGCCTGCGACCACGCCGGCCGCCAAGCCTGCCGCCACTTCGACTCCAGCCGTCAAGCCCGCGGCACCTGCTGCGAAGCCTGCTGCGGCTACACCGGCGGCGAAGCCTGCTCCGAGCCCCGCAGCCAAAACCGTGACTCCGACTCCGGCCCCCAAGCCTGCTGCGACGGCTCCTGCCAAGCCCGTTGCGGCAGCACCGGCAACGAAGCCTGCTCCGACCCCGGCACCGGCCAAAACCGGGACGCCCACGTCGGCTGCCAAGCCGGCACCCGCTGCGACGCCCGCCGCCGCGACGGCCAAGCCGGCACCCGCTGCGAAGCCGGATGCCGCGAAGCCAGCCGCAGCGGCTCCGGCCAAGCCCGCCGCTGCCGCTGGCGCCAAGCCCACACCGGCAGCCAAGCCGGAAGCCTCGAAACCTGCAGCCGCTCCGGCCGCCAAGCCGGCCGCTGCCGCTGGCGCCAAGCCCACACCCGCAGCCAAGCCGGAAGCCTCGAAACCTGCAGCCGCTCCGGCCGCGAAGCCCGCCGCAGCGGCTCCGGCAAAGCCCGCCGCAGCAGTAGAGACCGCGAAGCCTGCAACTCCCAAGCCCGCTGCAACCGCACCGGCACCGGATGCAACATCGGCCGATTCCGCTGCCGAAGACCTGTCGACACCTGAAGGCCGCCGCCAGGCCTTCCGCGAAATGAACCCCGCGGCAGGAACGCGTGATACGTTCCTGCGCCCGGAGGACGAAACGACGTTCCGTGCCGAGCGCGGCTTCCGCGGCTTCCTCTCCCGCCTGGGCTTCAACATGGAACCCTCCGCCGAGGAAGTCGAAGAGCGCAACTGGCGCCGCACGGTGGGCACCCGCCTGACCGAGCCCAAGACCATCTCGGTGGTCAATGGCAAGGGCGGGGCCAACAAGACCCCGACGGCGGTCCTGCTTTCGGCGGTCTTTGGGCGCAACACCGGGGACCCGGTCCTGGTCTGGGACAACAACGGAACCCGCGGCACCCTGGGCTGGCGCACCGTCCAGGGGCCCCACGCGTCCCACTCCATGGACCTGCTTTCGGCCGCCCCGCGGCTGAAGGACATCAAGGTCGGGGACCCCATCATCCACGACTACACGCACTACCAGCCCGAAGACTGCTACAGCGTGCTGCGCACCGACCCCACGCTGCTGGCAAGCGAGCAATTCGTCAACGCCGCCGACTTCGACCACCTGCACGAAGTCGTTTCGCGCTTCTTCGCCCTGACCATCGTGGACTCGGGGAACGACGAATCGGCCGAACGCTGGATGCGCATGATCGACCACACCGACCAACTGGTCATCGCCAGCACCACGGTGGAGGAACACGCCGAGGCCGGGGCCCTGCTGCTCGAGGCACTGGCCAAGCGCGGCGGGCACTACGCCGACCTGGCCCAAAACGCCGTCGTGATCGTGTCCCAGCACCAGCCGCACGGCAACCGCGAACAGCTTGACCGCATTGCCCACGGATTCCGCCGCCTGGCCCGCTCCGTGGTGACGGTTCCCTACGACGCGGCACTGGTCAAGGGACAGATCCGCTTCGAGGGACTGCGTCCGGCAACGCGCCGCGCCTGGCTGCACGCCACCGCCGCGGTGGCCGGGGCACTGCACGACTGAGGTGGAGAGCGCTGCCTTGCTCTGCCGCGGCATCCGGTGGCCCTCCACCCCGGGCAACCCTCGTCTGGTGCTCGATGACGCGGAGCACCACGGCCACGATGTCGCCCTGGAACCGGGCACGCGGCTGGGCTTCAACGTGTTGCCCGGGCGTTGGTGCCTGGGCCACCAGCTGATCCGCGACCGGCACCACCGCACGCTGGTGCCCTGCCCGCAGGATGCCCTGATCGCCAACGGCACCCAGTGCGCAGCCTGCGAGGCCGCCGACCAGTCCCGGGCCATGCACGACTTCCACCGCAGCGGCCGCGCCGGCGCAGGCCTGCGCGACTACCTGGACCAGCCGCACTGGCTCTATGTGGCGACCTTCGCCACGGGGACCACGAAGGTCGGCACGGCGGCAGATCCCAGCAAGTGGCGGCGCCTGGCCGAACAGGGCGCGATCACCGCCCGCTACGTTGCCTGGAGCCCCGACGGGGCCAGCGTGCGGCACCTCGAGGACCTGGTGAGCACAGAGCTCGGGTTCACCCAACAGGTGCGGGCCAATTCCAAGGTGCGCGGCCTGCTGGAAAACCATGACACCACCGGGCGCCTCGATGAGCTCAACGACGAGGCCGCCACCACGGTTCGCGCGCTGGTGGCCGGACTCGCGCCTGGCATCCTGGCCGGCTCCCGCGTCGTGGAGGAAACCTGGAACGCCCCGGAACAGGGACGGGTCCTGCTTGCCGGCTTCGACGCCCAGGACCTTCAGCCGTATCCCGGTTTCCTGGGCGAAGCCGCCCACGGCTTCGAGGTCGCCGCGGTTTGCGGCCAGGCCCTGGGCGTGAGGCTGGGCGGGCAACCGGAAATCTTCGTCGCCAATGCAGCACTGCTCAAGGGGCTCAAGCTCGTGCCGGGCGATCATGTGACCGATTCGCCGCCGGTCCAAGGGGCCCTGTTCTGAATCGATTTGCCGTGCTGAATTAGGATTGACTCATGACCAATACCCCCTGGGAAGCATCGTCCGGACTCTACAAGAAGCTGACCTTCGGATCGATGGCGGTTTCCGGCACGGGCATCATCCTGGCCGTCATCGGGGCCAACACCCACAACCGCCCGCTGATGTACACGGCACTGGGCATCATCGGCATCGGACTGGTGACCCACGTCATCGGGCTGGTGGTGCGGGCCCGCGACGCCCGCGCCTGGCGCGTGTCGCAGGGGCTGGTCCCGGCCAAGCGACCCAAGCGCGACAAGCAAGCACCCCGGGACACCCCCTAGCGTCCCCCACAGACACCAAAGCCCCAATTCGTCCCACACAGGAGCGGCACAACAGATGAGCATCAATCCCGAACTGGCGGGCCGGATCTACCCGGCCCAGGACCCCTACGTGGTGGGCCGCGAAAAGATCCGCGAATTCGCGGCAGCGGTCAAGGCCACCCACCGGGCGCACTACGACCTGGACGCCGCGGCGAAACTCGGCCACAAGGACCTTTTGGCCCCGCCGACCTTCGCCATCATCGTGGCGCAGCAGGCCGATGCCCAGCTCATCGCCGATCCCGCCAGCGGCATCGACTTCTCCCGCGTCGTCCATGCCGACCAGCGCTTCACCCACCACCGCCCGATCGTCGCCGGCGACGAGCTGCTGGCCGAACTGCACGTGGACACCGTGCGCGCCATGGGTGGCGGGGCCATGATCACCACCCGCTCCGAAATCAGCACGGCGGCCGGCGAAAAGGTCGCCACCACCGTTTCCTCGCTCCTGGTACGCGGAGAGGACCAGTAATGCCAGACTTTGACACCCTTGAAAAGGGCCAGCCCATCGGCACCACCACCATCTTCGTGAACCGCGCCGACCTGGTGCGCTATGCCGGGGCCTCGGGGGACTTCAACCCCATCCACTGGAACGAGCGCTTCGCCACCGAGGTCGGGCTGCCGGGGGTCATCGCCCACGGCATGTTCACCATGGGATCGGCCGTGCAGCTGGTTTCCGACTGGGCACAGGACCCCGGAGCCGTCATCGACTACCAGACCCGCTTCACCAAGCCAGTCCCCGTGGCAGACCCTGCAGGGTCCAACCCGTCGGACTTCGAGGGCACCGCCATCGAGATCGCCGGCACCATCGGCGCTCTTGACGCCGAGGCCCGCACCGCGCGCGTGGACCTGACTGTCAGCGTCGATGGCACCAAGGTGCTGGTCAAGGCCCAGGCCGTGGTGCAACTCTGAAACCAGCACCCCAACCCGCATCGCCCGCCCCCGCCGGGCGTCGGGGCAACCCCGAGGTCCGGCCCTGGCGCAACGGCGTGCTGGCGCTGTACCTGGCCTCCGGGCTGATGCTCGCCACGCTGGTCTCCCGGCTGCCCTCGGTGCGCGACGCGCTGGGGCTGAGCCACGGGGAGGTGGGCCTGCTGCTGCTGTGCATGACGGCCGGCTCCTTCGCCTCGGTCTCGGTTTCCGGGTTCGTGGTCATGCGCCTGGGGTCCAAGAGGACCTTGGTGCTCGCCGCCTCGCTGACCGCCGTGGCGCTTGCCGTGGTGGGCGTCGCGGCGGCCGGGTTCCACTCGCTGGTGCTCACCGGGACGGCACTGGGCCTCCTGGGTGCCGGCAACGCCGCCTGGAACGTCTCCTCCAACGTCCAGGGAGCCGCCATGGAACGGGCCCTGGGCGTGCCGATCATGCCGGTGCTGCACGGCTTCTTCTCCGTGGGCACCGTGCTGGGCGCAGCGGCCGGGGCACTGGGAGCGGCGCTGCAGCTGTCCATTTCCTGGCACTTCGCGGTCATGTCCGCGGCCGTGTTGGCCATCATCTTCACCGGCACCAGGGCCTTTAGGCCCGACGCCACCAACGCCGGGTCCGGGCATTCCAACAGGTCGCTGCTGGCCGACGCCTGGCGCGAACCGCGCACGCTGGTGCTCGGCGTACTGGTCCTCGGCATGGCGCTGGCCGAGGGCGCCGCGGGGGACTGGGTGGCCCTGGCCCTGTCCGACGGCTACGGGGCCATCAACTCCGTGGGCGCCATCGGCTACGGGGTCTTCGTCACCGCGATGACCCTGGCCCGCCTCGGCGGCGGGCTCGTCCTGGCCCGGCTGGGACGCGTGGTGGTCATCCGGATCTCCGCTGCTTCCACGCTGGCCGGCCTGCTGCTCTTCGTCTTCGGCCCGTCCCTGCACACGGCCTTCGCGGCCCTGGTGTTCTGGGGCCTGGGGGTGGCGCTGAGCTTCCCGGTGGCCATGACCGCGGCATCGGATGACCCGATGCGCGCCGCGGCCCGGGTCTCGGTGGTCTCCACCATCGGCTACGGCGCCTTCCTGGGCGGCCCGCCGCTGCTGGGCCTGCTGGCGGACCGCGTCGGGCTGCTGCACGCCCTGGGCTACGTGGGCATCCTCGTGGTCATCTCCTTCTTCCTGGCCCCGGCCGCCGGTCCCCGCAGGGCCGCCGAAGCGGCCGCACCCGCAACCACCACCACCGAACCCTAAGGCGCAAACCACCGTGAACACCCAGCTGCTCGCACCCCTGACCACCACCGGCGTCGGCGGTCCCGCCGGCACCTTCGTCCGTGCGGACACCGAGGCGGGGATCACCGCCGCGCTGTCCGCCGCTGACGCGGCAGGGGAAGAGGTGCTGATCATTGCCGGCGGCTCCAACCTGGTCATCGACGACGCCGGGTATCGGGGCACGGTGCTGCAGATCGCCAACCAGGGGGTCTCGATCGGCAAGGAGCTCTCCGACGGGCGCATCCGCGTGGACATCGCCGCCGGGCACCCGTGGGACGACGCGGTCGCCCAGACCCTGGCCGCCGGGCTCTCGGGGCTCGAGGCCCTGTCCGGGATCCCCGGATCGGCCGGGGCCACCCCGGTGCAGAACGTCGGCGCCTACGGATCCGAGGTGGCCCACACGCTGCTCGAGGCCAAGGTCTTCGAGCGCGCCACCGGCACCACCAGCCACTTCGGGAATGCCGGGTTGGGGTTCGGCTACCGCGACTCGCTGCTCAAGCGCACCACCGTCAACGGCTCGCCCGCATTCGTGGTGCTCGCGGTGACCTTCGCGCTGGAACGCCGGAGCGACTCCGCGCCGATCCGCTACAAGGAGCTGGCCCGCACCCTGGGCGTCGCGGTGGGCGAACGCGCCGATGCCGCCGCGGTGCGCGCCACGGTCCTGGAACTGCGTGCCTCCAAGGGCATGGTGCTGGACGCCGCGGATCGCGACACCTTCTCCACCGGCTCCTTCTTCACCAACCCGATCGTGCCGGCCGCTGTGCTCGAATCGCTGCCCGAAGGAGCCCCGAACTTCCCGGTGGACACCCCCGGCATGGTCAAGCTCTCGGCGGCCTGGCTCATCGACAAGGCCGGATTCTCCAAGGGCTTCGGCCTGGAGGGCACCGCCGGGGAGCAGCTGGCCGGCGGCCGGGCGGCCCTGTCCACCAAGCACACCCTGGCCATCACCAACCGCGGGGAGGCATCCAGCGCCGACATCCTGGCCATCGCCCGCGCCGTGCGCGCCGGCGTGAAGGAACGCTTCGGCATCGAGCTGCACAACGAGCCGCTCTTGATCGGCTGCGCCCTGTAGGGAATCGTTGGGTTCACCATGGCAGCCCCACCGCACCACCCCACCCCTGTGCAACGCAACGCCGTGGCGCGCCTGCGCCTGGCCGCCCAGGGGCTGCTGCCCGGAATCCCGGCCGCGACCCTGCCGGTCCCGGCAACCACGCCCGCGGACGTGGTCGCCGCGCTGGGCATGATGCAGGCCCAAGACCTGCCCCAGGCCTGCTGGGCCGTGGGGGTCCGCCTGCCCGGCGCCGGGCTGAGCCGGATCCACGCGGTCCTGGCCGACGGGTCGGTCATCCGCTGCTGGGGCGCCCGCGGTACGCTGATGCTCATCGATCCGCGGCTGCACGGTTCGCTGCTGGCCGTGACCGCGCAGCGGATGAACGCCAAGATGGCCGGCACCCGGGCGCAGGAAGACATCACCGAGGCCGAGCTCGGCAGGCTGGCCGATGTGGCCCGTGAGCGCTGCGCAGGGACCGGCGCCACGCGTGCCGAATTGCTCCGTGCCTTCGAGGATGCCGGGTCGAGCATCGAGGGGCAGCGCGGCTACCACCTGATCGTGGCCGTGAGCCTGCGCGGGGTCATCGTCCAGGGCCCCATGGAACCCGGAAGCGAGACCCGGCAGTTGTTCATGGCCGCCGGGTCCTGGCTTCCGGAGACAGAGCCACATCCCGACGCCGGTGCGGCACTGGCGATGCTGGTGCGCGGCTACTTCGATTCCCACGGCCCCGCGACCGTTGCCGACTGTGCGTGGTGGCTCGGCCTGCCCCTGACCCCGGTGCGTGCCGCCGTGGCGGCGCTGGACCCGGTGCTGGGCAGTGCGGAGCTGGGCGGGGACACCTTCCATTTTGCCGCTCGGCACCGGGAACGCTGGGAGCATCCGCCGGGGGCACGCAGCGTTCTCGCGCTGCCCGGGTTTGACGAGTTCCTGCTCGGTTACCGGGACCGCTCGGTGACCCTGCCGGAGGAACACACGCAGGTGGTGACGCCGGGGAAGAACGGGATCTTCCTGCGCACCGTGGTAGCAGGCGGGGAAACCATTGGCACCTGGGAAGTGGAGAATTCCGGGAAGGCACGTTATGCCAGGTTCGTGCCTTTCGCCGGGGAACCGACTCCTGCCCGCGCCAGGGCGGTCGCCGCCCGGATGGACTCATACCTAAGGTTCCGCAACGCCTAGATGAGTCAGTCCTAATTGACGCTTGGAACGAGACAGGGTCCGGGAACTTGTTCCCGGACCCTGTTAATCGCTGGCGGAGAGTGCTAAGTCTCGTATGTGAACCCAAAACTGAA
>NZ_JAOYTG010000024.1:0-62826 GCF_025847175.2 Paeniglutamicibacter sp. ZC-3
CGGAGATGCTGGAGCATTGGGAACGCGTCGGGCGCCCCCGGTTTGGGCTCCCCCGGGCCACTCCCCTGTTTCCCACGGATACGGGCAACATGGTTGACCAGGCGTATCTGCGCCGTCATCCAGGGTTGCCGCGAAGAAGTACGAGTTCATGATTCCGGCCAGGGAATAGGCGACCACTGCGACGGGGAAGCTTCCGGCACATGCCGCTCCGGCCAGGGTCATGCCTACCCCGGCAGCAAGCCACGTCATCAGCCGGTCGGCATCGCCCCGCATCGGCCGGAGCATCACCCCCGCCGAACCGGCTAGGCCACCTAGCCCGTAGGCCGCGGCAAGGACGCCCGCTGCGGCAGGTTCGATCGAAAAATCGCCCGTGAAGGCCACGGCCGTGATGGGCAGTACCGCAACCGACAAGGCGACCACCACCGTCATATAGAGAGTTCGGCGCAAGGGACCCGTCGAGAACATCCTCACCAGGGTCCGTCCCGGGCGGGGGACGTCCGAGGCTGCGGCAGCAGGCGGGGAATATGGCAGGAGCCTGATGACCGCTGCCGCGACAAACGTGGCCGCGGCCAGCATCAACGCTGCTACCGCCGGACCCGACCACGCCTAAACCGCCGCGACAAGGGAGGGCGCCATCGTACCGCCCAGACCGTAGGTGGCCACGTCCCAGCCCTGTGCCCGGCGCTGGCTGGATCTGTCGGGCCCCGCAATGTCCGGCAGTCGGCTGCTGATGCCCCCGGTCAGCAGCGGGCCCACCAGACCGGAAGCAATCAGCAGTATTCCGGTGATGACGGGCCAGACGACCGGATACAGCAATACGGCTGCCGCAAGCGTCACCCCGTGGGCCATGCACGCCAGGGCAATCACGGAACGGCCGTCGCGGGCGGTGTCAAGGATTCTGGCAACAAAGGGTCCAAGCAGATGCGGAGCGGTAATGCAGGCGCCAAGAACGCCGGCCAGCCATCCCGGCGACCCACTCGTCGTCACCAGAAGGACGATGGCAATCACCGCGCCCCCATCCGCACTGCGGGCCAAGGTGGCTGCGACGACATAGCGGGCCAGACCGCCGCGCACGTCGGTGCCGCGGTCGGAAGTGCGGCCAGGGGCGCTACGGCCAGGAAGATTCACCCGGCGTGCCCCCAACTATGGCCACATTCATGGAGAAGTCCCCCTCGGCCCCCTCCAAGCCGGACCACGGTTGCGGGCAAAGGGCCCTGGCCCTCGCATCGGGAAGGACCTCCATGCCGATGCAGCCACCGGACCAAGGATCCCTGCGGCACGGCCCGAGGCATGGGGTCACGCCTCCAAACCGCACCGGCGAATTGCGTCCGCGACCTTCAGGCGACCTTCACCGTCCAGACCGTGAAGCGGCAACGGCAGGCTTGACGGCGAAATCAGCCCAAGGTCCTCCGCAATGGCCGCGGTCACGCGAAGGCTGCCATACATGCGGAACAGCGACCATACCGGTTCGAGATTCGCCGACGCTTCCCCTGCCAGATCCCTGCGGCCAGCCAACGCATGGTCAGCAATCACCTTGGCCCTGCCGGGAAGCACGCCTGCGATCACCGAGTACCAGGCGTCACAGCCGGCAAGCATCGATTCGGCAGCGGCCCAGTCGCCGCTGACACCCACGGAAGTACGTTCCGGAAGAAGCGCACGCAACTCACCCACGCGAGCAGAAGCCTGCCCCGGCTGGGGAGGCGGGATTTTGATGGAGGCAACCGCCGGAATTTCGGCAATGCGCGAATACAGCTCATCGGAAAATGTGAATCCGGTGGTCCCTGGGTTGTCGTAGACAACGATAGGTACGGAAGAGGCCCCCGAAACGTCTTGGTACAGGCTGAACACTTCTTCCTCTGACAAACGTTGGTACGACACCGGCGCCAGCAGCAAGGCCGAGGCCCCTGCCTCCTGCGCATCCTCAACGTGCGCAAGGACATCGCGCGTGCGCACGGCACCCACCCCGGCAATGACCGGGACCCCGTCGGCGGCACCGACGGCGACCTCGAGCACGGCACGGCGTTCATCCCGGGACAAGTACGCATAGTTCCCGGTGGAGCCGAGCACACCCAAGGAGTTCACGCCCGCTCCCGCAGTTCGCGACACCAACTTCGCAACAGCCTTCACGTCAATGCGGTCGTCAACAACCGGCGTGAGGGGAAAGGCGCAGAGACCATCAAACATGAGTCCTTCTTTCATCCGGCTGCGGGCTGCCCCACGTGGAGCAGCGCATGATCATTTGATTCCGGTGTTCATGATGGCACCCCATTTGGTCCTACACTAGGTCCAAGAAAGTTCAATTCGGGAGGTCCATATGGGAGAGACTGAGCTGCCGCTCACACTCGACAGGAATGATCCGAGTCCACTGACCGCCCAACTGGCCGACCAGCTCCGCAAGGCCATCCTCAGTGGGCTGCTCCGGCCGGACCACACGCTTCCGGCGACACGCAGGATGGCTTCCGAGCTCGGCATTTCACGCGGCGTGGTGGTCCGTGCGTTTGAGCAGTTGGCCGGCGAGGGATTCCTTGAAAGCCACGGTGCCGGTGGAACCCGGGTGGTGATCCGCCCGGATGTTCAACACCCTTCCGCCAAGGAACGCCCGGTCCCGCTCATCCAGGACAGCAGGCCGATCATCGATCTCACGCCGGGACGTCCTTCGGGCACACCGTTCAAGGACCGTCAGTGGCACACCGCCTGGCGCAAGGCGGTATCCGAACAGGGAACCACATTTCTGCCCCCGGCTCTTGGCACCGACACCCTGCGGACGGCCGTCGCCGGGCACCTGGCCGTATCCCGGGGACTGGACGTCGGACCCGAGGACGTCATCATTACCGCAGGAACAAGCGACGCCTTGCATCTGGCAGTGGCAGCCCTCCGAAGCCGTAGGGAGCGTCCACGCATACTCGTCGAGGATCCGGGGTATCCCACGGCACGACGGGTCATGGCCGCTGCCGGTGCCGTGATGGAAACTGTGCCCATCGATGAAGACGGACTGAGGGTCTCCCAGCTGGCCACCCTTGAACAGCTTCCCGACGCCGTGCTGATCACCCCGAGCCACCAGTACCCACTCGGCGGCCGGATGCCTGTCCAGGAACGGCTGGACCTTTTGAATTGGGCAGCCAAGCATGGTGTGCTCGTCCTCGAAGACGACTATGACAGCGAATTCCGCCACCGCCGGATGCCCCTGCCCGCCGTTGCCTCACTTCCCTCCAAGGCCGATGTTGCGCTGCTGGGGACTTTTTCCAAGACCCTCAGTCCTTGGCTGCGCTGCGGCTACCTCGTGGTCCGCGGGGAATCAGGCCAGGCGCTGAAGGCCATGCGCGAAGACCTCGACACACCGGTCCCCGGCATCATGCAATCGGCCCTGACCCACTACATCCAGGCCGGAGGCCTCTCCCGGCATATCACCCGGGCCCGCCGCGAGTACGCGCACCGACGGGCCCTGCTCCTGGAACGCCTCGGTGCCCGCCCAGACCTTCGCATTGCCGCCCTCGACGGCGGACTTCATGCAGTCCTCCGTTTCCAGGGAAAGGACGCCGGCCAACTGGCCGACGAGGCGCTTCGCCGGGGAGTCCGCATGGCCACACTGGCCGCCTACTATGTCGACCGCCGGCCCGAGAACGGCCTGGTGATCGGCTACGGTGCCCCCAGCGACCTTCAGCTCACCATGGCCCTAGACATCATCGCCGAACTGCTTGAGGGGCGCTGACCGCTGCACCCCAACGCCCTCCACACGTTCAGCATTCAGCTCTTCGTTTATCCACGCATCGACTCGGCGATCTGCGTCATCACGGTGTTGTCTGCAAGCGTGGTGGCGTCACCGACCTCGCGGCCCTCCGCGACGTCCTTGAGCAGGCGCCGCATGATCTTGCCCGAACGGGTCTTGGGCAGCTCGGGGACCACCAGGATGTGGCGCGGCTTGGCGATCGGGCCGATGTCCTTGCCCACGTGGGCTCGCAGCGTGGCCACGACGTCCTCGCCCTCGGGCGGGGTGATCTGCAGGATCACGAACGCGACCACTGCCTCGCCGGTGGTCTCGTCCTTGGCCCCGACGACCGCTGCCTCGGCCACGTAGGGGTGGGCGACCAGCGAGGACTCGATCTCCGTGGTGGACAGGCGGTGCCCGGAAACGTTCATGACGTCGTCCACCCGGCCCAGCAGCCAGATGTCCCCGTCCTCGTCCCTCTTGGCGCCGTCGCCGGCGAAGTACATACCCTCGAACCGCGACCAGTAGGTGTCCTTGTAGCGGTCCATGTCGCCCCAGATGCCGCGCAGCATGCCCGGCCACGGGTCGCGGATGACCAGGAAGCCGCCCTCGCCGTTGCCCACGGAAACGCCCATCTCATCGACCACGTCCACGGTGATGCCGGGGACCGGGGTCTGCGCGGAGCCGGGCTTGGTGGCGGTGACGCCCGGGAGCGGGGCGATCATGTGCGCGCCGGTTTCGGTCTGCCACCAGGTGTCGACGATCGGGGTCGGGTGATCCTTGCGTTCCCCGTTTTTCCCGTTGTTGGTGCCGATGACGTCGCGGTACCACATCCACGCCTCGGGGTTGATGGATTCGCCCACCGAGCCGAGCACCCGCAACGAGGAAAGGTCAAAGGAGTCGGGGATGCTTCGGCCCCACTTCATGAAGGTGCGGATGGCGGTGGGGGCGGTGTACAGGATGGTGACGCCGTACTTTTCGATGATTTCCCACCAGCGGCCCTGGTGCGGGGAATCCGGGGTGCCCTCATACATGACCTGGGTGGCGCCGTTGATCAGCGGCGCGTAGGTGACGTAGGAGTGGCCGGTGACCCAGCCGATGTCGGCGGTGCACCAGAACACGTCGGACTCGGGGTGCAGGTCGAAGGTGTCGCGGTGCGTGGCGGCGGCCTGGACCAGGTAGCCGCCGGTGGTGTGGATGATGCCCTTGGGCTTGCCGGTGGTGCCGGAGGTGTAGAGCACGAAGAGCGGGTGCTCGGCCTCGTGGCCCACGGCGGTGTGCTCGGCGGAGGCGGTGTCGATCGTCTCGGCCCACCACTTGTCGAGCGAGTCGTTCCAGGCGACGTCCTGCCCGTTGCGCTTGACCACCAACACGTTCTGCACGCTGTGGCCTTCCTTGGCCAGGGCCTCGTCGACAGCCGGCTTCAGGGCCGACGGCTTGCCGCGGCGCCAGGTTCCGTCGGCGGTGACCACGAGTTTGGCCTGGGCGTCGTCGATGCGGCTGCGTAGCGCGTCGGCGGAGAAGCCGCCGAAGACCACCGAGTGGATGGCGCCGATGCGGGCGCAGGCCAGCATGGTGATCACGGCCTCCGGGATCATCGGCAGGTAGACGGCGACGCGGTCGCCCTTGGCCACGCCGAGGGACTCGAACGCGTTGGCGGCCTGCTTCACCGCCGTCGTGAGCTGGGAGTAGGTGTAGGTGCGGGTGTCGCCCGGCTCGCCCTCGAAGTGGATGGCGACGCGGTCGCCCAGGCCGTTTTCGACGTGGCGGTCCAGCGCGTTGTAGGCGGCGTTGACCTTGCCGTCGGCAAACCACTTGGCCACCGGAGCCTCGGACCAGTCCAGGACCTGCGTGAAGTCGGTGTCCCAGGTCAGTCTCTTGCGTGCCGTGTCGGCCCAATACCCCAGGCGGTCATTCGCGGCGCGTTCGTAGCGTGTGGAGTCCGCCACGGCTCGGGCGGAAAATTCAGCGGATGGCTTGAATTTGCGGTTCTCTTGAAGCAGATTATCGGTTTGGGCATTCACGTGAGTATTCCTCCTAGATTATTGCGGGGTTATCGTGCGGTACTGCTCGTGCCCGGTCGGGACGCGAACGGGATTCCGGCCGGATTGCTCATGCCGAGGGGAATCGCATTGCTATCGAAGGGCGACCAGCGGACAGGTTCGAGAAACCGCGAGTGTCGTGGTGCGAGCACGAGGGGCTTGGGGCGTCGCCGGTTTCTGGGCCCCTGCCAACGGTTCTTTGATTCCTCCGACATCATCGTCCATCGCGAGGGGGGTAAAGAAATGCATCGCAGCTTAGCGGTTATCGTCGCAGGCGATGACGAGGACTTCGGCGTCAACAGCCCCGATGCTGCGCATTCGGTGCTCGAGGGAAGCGTCGAAATAGGCGCCGTCCCCGGAGTTGAGGGTGACGATCTCACTGTCGTGGTCCAATTCGATCGATCCGGCGACCACGTAGAGGAACTCTTGGCCGCCATGTTCTGGGTGGGGATCGTTGGCGAACTCCCGCCCTGGACGGACAATAAAGGGAGACATTCCCTTCCCGAGCATTCTCGGTGCGATGGGGTGGTATCGCTCTGTGCCGACTCGGTCAGGCGCGCGATCAATTGTTATTCGTGAACGCGATGCGTCGTCCGCGAAGAGTTGTCCGACATCGACGTTCAGGGAGCGGGCAATTCTCATTGCCACAGCGATCGAAGGCGTGCTCTGCCCTCGCTCGATCTTCGACACGTAGCTTTTGGTTAGGTCGGTCTGCGCCGCGAAGGCTTCGAGAGTCAGCCCCCGTTCCTTGCGTAGCGCCCGTACTAGTGCGGTCACAGTTCCGTCACCTTTTCATAGAGGTCCATAACGGGAAGTATACAAGGTGTCCTACAGAGAAAAATTATGAGAAAAATGCCTTGTCAGGAAACTTTGTGTCCTATAGGCTACTTATGTTTCCAGTTCGTGACGAGTCTGAGGAGACCAACAATGTCCCAAACCTTCAACGCCACCAAGGCAGAGCTGATGAGCCAGGCCCAAGACCAGATGCGCGTGCACTTCACGGAGTCGCAGTGGACGACCCGCCAGAAGATTGCCCTGACCTGCCGGGCACTGTATGACGCCGGCCACGATTCCGGATTGGCGGGGCAGATCACCGCTCGAGCCGAACAGCCAGGAACCTACTACACCCAGCAACTGGGTCTCGGCTTCGACGAAATCACCGAAGATAATCTGCTGCTGGTCGATGAGGACCTCAACGTTCTCGAAGGATCAGGTATGGCCAACCCCGCCAACCGCTTCCACAGTTGGATCTACCGTGCCCGGCCTGACGTGCAGTGCATCGTCCATACCCATCCTTTTCACGTCACCGCGCTGTCCATGCTCGCAACTCCTCTTGTGGTGTCGCACATGGATATTGCTCCGCTCTATGACGACTGCGCATTCCTCTCCGACTGGCCCGGCATTCCGGTTGGCAACGAGGAGGGTGAGATCATCACCGCGGCCCTCGGCGACAAAAAGGCAATACTCTTGGCGCATCACGGACATGTCATCGCCGGAAGCAGTGTCGAGGAGGCGTGTTCTCTCGCCGTACTGATCGAACGTGCCGCGAAAATGCAACTCGCCGCCATGGCCGCCGGAACCATCGCGGAACTTCCCGACCGGCTCGCCCGCGAAGCACACGATTGGACGCTGACACCGAAGCGCAGCCAGGCCAACTTCTCCTACTATGCACGCTGCGCCCTGACCCGGCACCCCGACGCCCTTACGAGCTAACGCGTGGCTGTTCATACACATGAACCACCTAACTCAGTCGTCCCTTTCCCGAACGCCACCACGAATCAAGAAGGACCCTCGGTCATGACTACACTCGAAGGCATCATCGCCTACCCGATCACGCCGTTCACCTCTGACGGCACCACAATTGATACTTCCGCACTCGCAGCGCTGGTCGACCGCCTGGTCGGTGACGGCGTTCATGCCATCGCGCCACTGGGCAGCACCGGAGAAAGCGCGTACCTCACGGAAAATGAGTTCGACACCGTCCTCGACACGACGATCAGCGCAGTCGCCGGCCGCGTCCCCGTGGTGGCAGGCGTGTCCGATTTGACCACAGCCAACACCGTGCGCCGGGCACGCCGTGCCCAGTCAGCGGGTGCGTCAACGGTCATGGTGCTACCGGTTTCCTACTGGAAGCTCAGCGAGCGGGAAATCGTCTCCCATTACGCCACTGTCGCCGCTTCGATCGATATCCCGGTCATGGCTTACAACAACCCTGCTACCAGTGGCATCGACATGAGCCCGGAGCTGCTGGTGTCAATGTTCAACAGCATTGATAACTTGACCATGGTCAAAGAGTCGACCGGGGACCTGTCCCGGATGCAGCGCATCAGCGAACTCAGCGAGGGGCAGCTCCCCTTCTACAACGGAAGCAATCCGCTCGTGCTCGACGCATTGAAGGCCGGGGCTTCGGGCTGGTGTACTGCCGCACCATGCCTGCGCTCACAGCCGTGCCTGGACCTGTACGAAGCCGTCCGCGAAGGCAACTTCGACCGCGCGCAGGCCCTGTACAGCGAACTTCAGCCCCTGCTTGAGTTCATTGTTGCCGGCGGGCTGCCCACCACCGTCAAGGCCGGCCTGGACATTCTCGGAACCGACGTGGGAGCCCCCCGGGCCCCGTTGCTGCCCCTCGACTCCGAAGGCCGCGCAATCCTCACCCGAATGCTGTCCCAGGTCTGAGAAGATTGGTGTGGTGCCGCGCTTGCGGCACCACACCATTGACTCAAACAATCAAGGAATGGCATCCTCTGAAGAAGTTACTGGTGCCCACCCGGCGGCATGTCAATCCGGCGCTGCGAAGAACAGTCCCTTTTCCATCTCGTCGGCGAGCAGGTTGGTCAGGTTTGAGAGCGGCAGAAACAGGGCCCCTGTGTTAGTGAGCCAGATGGTGGCAAAGGCAAACGGCATGGGGTGATGCCGGCCGCGAAATGCACGCCGCCCTCACAACGGAATTCGTGCGCAACTGTGCGACGGCCGATTTGACCTGAATATTCCGTCTTTGGATTGTCCCCTTCAGAAAGGTGCTGCTGTGGCTTTCACTGTGGCTATGGTTCTTCCGTTTCAAGGGCCCGGCGGGATCTACGGCCCTTCGGCCGAAGCCATCACGGAACTGGCCGTGTCCGAAATCAACGCCGACGGCGGCGTCCTCGGGGATCAGATCAATACGATCATGGTCGACGGCGGCGCTCCGCGATCACAGGTCCATGCGGAAGTCAGCAGATTGCTGACTGAAGACAAGATCCAGGCGGTCAGCGGGTGGCATATTTCCTCCGTGCGGAACGCCCTCGCGCCTCTTGTCGCGGGCCGGATCCCATACCTGTATCCGTCCTTGTATGAAGGCGGAGAACAACGCTCGGGAGTTTACTGCACGGGTGAAGTCCCATCGAATCAGCTCGAACCAGCAATGCGATGGCTCCGGAACCAACAGAATGTAAGGAAATGGTTCGTAGTTGGAGACAACTATGTATGGCCGAGGCAGACTTACGCGGCGCTCAAGGACCGAGTCACCGAACAGGGAATAGAGTTCGTGGGTTCGTCCTTCATCGAAGGCAGCCAGCACATCGACACAGCATTGGACTCCATCTCCAAGAGTTCTTGTGAAGGTGTACTGATGCTCCTGGTCGGGCACAACGCGGCAGTATTCAACCGCGCCTTCTCAGCGCGCGGCCTTCACGAAAAAATGATTCGTCTCAGCCCCCTGATGGAAGAAAATACGCTGCTGGCCAGCGGATCAGAAGCCACGGTAGGCATCTTCTCGACCGCCGCGTATTTCAGAAGTTTGGTGACGATGGATGCCATGGATTTGATGTCCCGTTATCACCGGCGGCAAGGCGTCACCGCGCCCATGCTCAACAGCCCGGCGGAGTCATGCTACGAGGCACTGTATGGCCTCAGACACCTCGTTGACCGAGCGGGAAGTTCAAACGTAAAAGACATTGACGCAAAGATCGACGGCACTGCATTTTCCGCTGGTCGCGGCACAGTGGTCTTCGAGGGCAACCAGCTCCGTCAGCCGCTCTACCTTGCGGAAGCCGATGGTCTCGATTTTGACGTAGTTGCTACCCTCTAGCAGGAAGGCGCACCTCGGCCCACAGTTCGGGCGTTCCTGCACCGGGAGGATGTCCCTTTCGTCTAACCTGCACCGAATCCTTCGCCGCCAGGAAATTCCTTCCGTCCTGCTGCCATAGTGCCCATCCAAGTAGAGCTGTTACTGCGCATGGACCCGGGATTAGGGTGTCTTGCGCCGGCGTATGACCTGCAGGTTTGTCTCGTTCCTGCATCAACTGCGCGATTCATGCATTCCATGCATTCGATTCGTTCCGCTGCAGCTACCGGCCACCGAACATCCCGCGGCAGCCGACCCTCTGGTCAGGCTACAAGGACGAAGGAATGGCACGGGTCGCCACGTATCGGCGCCATTCCGAGCAGCAACGATGCCCCGCCGGCACACGTTGGAACAGTTCACCATCGAGTATTCAGGTGTACCGGCATTGGCACGATGTCGGCGTAGAGACCCCGAGTCGCGGGGCCCGTTGTATCGGGCCATCCTCGTCATCGTCCTGAGGCGAGGATGGCGACTACAAGGGGTATCCCCACGGCCCCTGGCACGACCAGTATCCCGAGAAGGCAGAACCTCTTCCATGAAATCCGTATTCCCACCCTGTGGAGCTGGTCATGCCAGAGCAGATTCGCCAGGGAAGCCCAGGGGGTGAGCAACGGTCCCGCGTTGGTGCCAATCAAGAGTGCCACCAAACTGATGGGGGAAGTCGCAAGCGGCTCGAGCAATAGATAGGCTGGCAGATTGTTCATGATATTGCTGGTGAACACCCCGGAAGCGGAGATCCCCAGCAAGCTCCAGCCGGTGTGTTCGCCCGGGGCGAGGTTCTCGCCGATTTGGTTGGCGCTTAGATCGTGGAGCATCGGTACCACGAACATGAGACCCGCGGCCAGCAGGATGATGCCCCATGGGACCAGCGAAAAGCTGATGCTGGGCCTGTTGCGGACCGAGAAAGCGCCTATGAGTACGAGTGCGGCCACCGATGTCGTAATCCAGTAGGGAATGCTGGTCGCCAATAGCAGCACCAGGATTCCAAGCACGACTCCGCAGATGACCAGCAAGCGCTTGTCCGCGGCGGGGCCCCTGGGCATGAGGCAATGTCTTCCGCCCAGGTCCAGATCCTTTCGGAAAAGCACATAGGAAACAAGTGCGGTAACCACGACGGCGGCTAGCGCTGGCAGGAAGGTAGCGCGAAGAAAATCCGCTGGGCCGCTGACGATATCCATTTCGAGCGCGAGCAGGTTGGTTAGGTTCGAGACCGGCAGAAACAGTGACCCGATGTTAGCGAGCCAGACGGTGGTAAAGGCAAACGGCACGGGGTTGATGCCGGCCGCGATTGCCAGCGAGACAACGATCGGGGTGAGCAGGACCGCGGTTGTATCAAGGGACAGGAATGCCGTGCAAATTGCGCCGAGCAGGATGAC
Source organism: Paeniglutamicibacter sp. ZC-3 (assembly GCF_025847175.2). Classification (NCBI taxonomy): domain Bacteria; kingdom Bacillati; phylum Actinomycetota; class Actinomycetes; order Micrococcales; family Micrococcaceae; genus Paeniglutamicibacter; species Paeniglutamicibacter sp. ZC-3. The sequence goes on from NZ_JAOYTG010000024.1 coordinate 11,227, forward strand.
GGTGATCCACAGCAGCCAGTTTCGCCCCTTGCTGAGCCGGGCGGCCGATGTTGCCAGCCAGGTAAAAAGTCCGGCTTTTGAACACAGGTTCACCACGATCGAGATGGTGATCAGAAACAGGATGATGGGCGCTACGCGGCCGACAAGCGTTTCGATCGTTCGGATCGGGACGCTTCCCGTGCAGATCGCGATAAGCCCCAGGGCCAGTGCTAATCCGCCAATGGACGCCGCCCTCACAACGGATTTCGTGCGCTATTGCGCGACGGCCGATGCGAGTTGGAGGTCGAGTTTCTGGCCCGTCCAGGTCCGTCGGCTTGAGCGGACATGCCACACCAGGATTGCGGTCATAATGATTTGGGCTGCGGCAATCGCCGAAACCGGAACAGTGGTCCACAATCCGGTCATTTGAAGGGCAGCAGGCACGGTGCACGTAATGAAGGCCTGCATGATCGCCAGCGCACCAGCTGGAGCGGTCATCCATTCGACTTTCAGTGCCAGTGATAGGAAGAAGGCTAGGAAAAGCAGGGACCACGAGGCCCAGAGCCAGCCGACGCGGTGATCTGCCAGGTGCGAAAAGTTGATGGCGGCGAGGAACATCGAGATCAAGGCCGCCCACCCGCAGTACCAGCCGAGGGCGGCGCCGTGGGCCCCGGCAAGATTGTTGAAGGCAACGCCCAGGTATGTGAATGAGAACAGCAGGAATCCGGAGGCGCCGAGAATGATACCCAAGCTGGCTTCGTCGGTTCCCCGCACCGGGAGCACAAGGAAGAGCACGGTCCCGGCCAGGAACAGTCCGACGAGAAGATTGATGGCGGTCGATGACTTGGCGTCAATGACGCCAAGGAATACCAATCCATTGATCAGCAGCACAGCGCCGACGAATAGCAGCACAAGACTGGTCATGATGACTCTTTTCTATAAGTGATGTTCAGGAACCCGAGGCAGGGAAGGGAGGGAACGGATGCCCTGGGGCACCCGTTCCCTCCCTTCGTGGCTACTTAGACGGCGGTACCGCTGTAAACCGCTGGCTTCCGCTCGCCCAGGGGTCGGGTCTGCTCGACCGCGGTGCCGACATTGAGCACGGTGGCCTCGTCGAACGCGCGCCCGATGATCTGGAGTCCCACCGGAAGCTGGCCGTTGAATCCTGCCGGCACCGACAGTGCCGGCAGCCCTGTAAGGTTGCTCGGCCCGGTAAACCGGATGAAGTTGTCGATGAGGTCGACTTTCTTTCCATTCAGGTCAGCCGTGGAGTCGCCGATATTCGGAGCCATGACTGGCAAGGTGGGCGTGATGAGCACGTCAACTTCCGAGAGCGCTTCCTTGAATTCAGATTTGAGCTGCCTGCGGATCTGCTGGGCCTGCAGGTACTCAACGGATGAGAAAAGCTCTCCGAGTTCAAAGAGGAACCGGGTGTCGTCTCCGAAATCCTCCGGCCTGTTGACCAGATCCCGGTGGTGGATGGCCGAGGCTTCGGACATGCTTGTCACGATTTCGGCCCATTCCGAAAGCTGAAGGGTAGGAATCTTGACTTTCTTCAGCGTTGCGCCCTGGCTGACGAGGCTGTCGATCTGGAATCGGACCAGTCTCTCGATCTCACTGTCCACGTCCTTGAAGAAGTAATCCTCCTCGATACCGATCACCAGTCCCCTGACATCCCCCGTCAGGTTCTCGTAACTCCCCGTGGGGGTGTTTACCGAGGTGGGATCCTTCGGGTCAAACCCACCAATGACCTTCAGCATGGCCGCAGCATCTGCAACGGTCTTGGTCATAGGACCGATGTGGTCCAACGACCAGGCGAGCGGGAAGCAGCCGAACTTGCTGACACGTCCGTGCGTGGGCTTCAGCCCGACGATGCCGCATGCAGCCGACGGGATCCGGATCGATCCGGCCGTATCAGTTCCCAGGGTCGCAAAGGTCATGTCCGCGGCCACAGCAGCACCGGAACCTCCGCTCGATCCGCCTGGCACCTTGGTGGTGTCCCAGGGGTTACGGACCGCGCCGAAATGCGGACTGTTGTTGTCAATCCCCCAGGCATACTCATGCATGTTCAACTTGCCGGTGAAAACCACCCCGGCCTCGCGAAGCTTGGTCACGACCGTGGCATCATGATCCGAGACAAAGTCGCCATGGATCTTGGACGCCATGGTGGTCACTTCGCCGGCGAAGTAGAGATTGTCCTTTACCGCCATTGGCACACCGTGAAAGGTTCCGCGGTACCTGCCGGCGGCAATTTCCTCTTCCGCCTTTTTTGCTTCCAGCAGGGCCTGATCGGCCCTGAAACTGATGTAGGCGTTGATTTCCCCGTTCAGGTCCTGGGCATGGTCAATCATCGCCGAGGTCGCTTCCACGGGAGAGACCTCCTTGCTCTCGATCAGCCCGGCAAGCTCGGTCACTGACTTCGCGAGAAGTTCCTTACTCAACGTGATCACCTCCGGGGGTGTTGTGGAGCGCAATGTCCGCATCCTCGAGATTGACGTTATCGAGATCGCCCTTGAGATCCAGCACTTCCTGCCACTTGGATTCAAGCCTGCCAAGATGCTCGGCAGAGGGGCTGATGCCCTTGCCGGCGAGAGTTTCCTGAATAGACAAAGCCATGCTTGTCCACGCTCCATATCTGGTCGGATGAGTTCGGGGCTCCTCAGAACCCAAAACAGTTCCAAATGGAACTGTTTCATTTGAAACTATGTGATCCTGCGCACACTGTCAAGGCCCCCCGCCAAAAATGAAGGCGCCAGGGCAATTACACCCAGCACCGTTTGATACCTCCACTCCAGCCGCAGGCTTCTCGGCGCACGGGATTCCCGCGTGCCCGAGGTGGGGAATGTCCATACTCCCGGCAGTTCCAGCTGTTAGCGATTTGCTGATTCTGCGGTGAGCGAGGTCAGAAGCGAGCGGTGGAGGTTCAGTCCGCGCTCTGAAAGGAATATCAGGATTCGCCGGCGGTCCTCGAATGCCACTTCCCGAAAAAGCAGGGCACGGTTAACCAATGCGTCGACATGGCGGCTCAAGGTGGCATTCGATGCTCGCGTGGCTGCACCAATTTCGTTCATTGACAGGCCGTCATTCTCTGCGAGGACGTCCAGTATCAGCCACTCTTCAAGTGTCAGATTTTCGACCCTCAGCACAGGTGCTAGCAAGGATGTCAGTCGCCGGGCATCAACAATGGCCTTTCGCAGCTCGGACACGGCGTCGCACCTCTCAACTCGGCGGATTAGGCAAACATTCCCCCACTTGTTTATTCATACTACAATCTCCCCCGCGGGGTCGCGTTTTTGCCTTGCCCTAAGACCTCCTCCATATGCATGGATTGGGTTAAGGCCCAAGTCCAGTACGACAACTGCCGTGGAAGAGTCGTCGCTGGCGGCCGGACGGATGATGTGAAGTGGCAGCCGGTCAACAAGGGCAATGGGCTGCGTCGGATCATCGCGCTTCCATCTGGTTGACATGGTGCACTGTCCCGTTGGCCGATCCCCCACCGCGACACCTGCGCACAAAAATCCGACGTTTTAAGTACGTAGGAAATCCGCGCATCTACCCGGACTCCCGATTCGCGCATGCCCTGCCCAATGAACTGTCCCGCCAAGGTGACTCAAACGCTGCACGCGAGTCATCTCGCTGCATCTAATTGGGCACGCCTCTTCTACTCGACCGCAAAGGCAAACAGGCCGCCACCAGTGATTATGAGATCCGAAACGACACGCCGAATTTCGACGGTACCGGTACCGGGACCACTTGTTAAGCAAAGATAGATTTCATGAGCCAGACGTACGCTACCCCAAAACTCGACGGTCAACGCGTCGCTTTACGCGGCCGCGTTCTACCTGCACAGCACGCCCGAGCGAGCGCCCAAGCAGCCCAACACGGGATGTCTTTGAGTGAATACTTGGCTGCGCTCATTGATCGCGCAAGCGGTCTACCCACCAAACTTGATAACGAAGAGGAGGCTCTTATCCCCAGAGCTTCTTAAACGGCAAAAGGCCCGCATTTAGCGGGCCTTGCCTGACATTTGCACAGTAGCTAAAAACCTCTATCCGCCAAGATTCTCGGTTTCCAGCTACTTCACCAACTTGGGATTTGTCATGTCCCGAATTACTTGAGATTGGTTCCATCATACACGCACACCCTTTTTTGGGTACAAGTTGCCCTGCTGACCCCTCTGTTGCGTCAGTCACCCCGCCAGACCATGCCCAGGTTTGGGCTGCGCTTGCACCCTTGATAGCCGGCTCCCCCATCATGCGGTTTGCCACGCGTGAGGGAAAATACCCGCGCCCGCGTAACAACCCCCCCCGCATCACCAAGGCATTACCCGCACGTCCAGCGGCCGTGATGATCCACGGCCCTGATGGTTCAGTGCCGACTTTGTCCTTGGACCTTGATACATCCAAGGCTCTGCAAGCTGTTGTAGACGCCGATGCGGCCGCGATCAGCGAACTGCTGACTTCATGTGGGCTGCGATTTGTCGCTGACCATTCCCCCAGCGGCGGACGGCACATTTACGTTCCGCTTTCAGAACGTCTCGCGGCCGAAGACGCCCGTGAACTTGTGGAAGCTCTGGCAGCCCGCTTCCCCAGCCTTGACCCCGGACCACACCAAAACATCACCGACGGGTGCATCCGCCCACCAGGTTCCCTGCACAAGTCCATGACCGGCCACCAAGTCCTCGACACACCGCTGGCCCAGGCATACGACGTGATGCGCCGCCGCAATCCCGCCTCGGCTGTAGCAACGCTGAGAACCGAGATCGCAGCTTCCATCCACCAGGTGCGCGCCCGGAAGACCGCTCGAAAGACTGCTCTGGTTGCCGTGGTCACCGATTCCCTTGTCGCCACCGACCGCCCCAGCACGCGCTCATCCCCGGGCAGCTCCGTGCTGCGACAAGTTGCCCGTACTGGGATCTACGACACCACGCGTTACCAGACAGCGTCCCACGCCCGCATGGCCGTCTTGACGCACCTAGCGAACTTCCCCATCGCTCTCCCCCAGATCCAGGAGCGGCTATCAAAGGATTTCTCCGGCCTGGCCGCGCTATATGGCGACTACGAACGGATGGACCGCCTGCTGTCTATGGAGTGGGCCAAGGCCAAAACCATCGTGGGTATAAAACCGGCTTCCAAAACCTCAGGGGTGCGAAGTTCCCTTAACTACGACACAGAGCCAACTTTAACTCACAGCGGGGGGGCTCTAGAAGGGCGCTCCCGCGTAAGTGCCCTTGAAGAAATCAATGATCTGGAAAATGTGCTCTACGCAGTTCTCGACCAGAGACTAGCCAAGAGTGGCCGAGAAGGAATCAGCCTGCGGCTGTTGCTTCGTGCTGTGATCGGTTTTGCTAGAAGCAAGCAGTCACTGGTTATTGACGTGGGGTGCCGTTCATTCGCTATTGCCATGGGAAAGCACCACGGCACCATAGCCCGCTTGCTTCCACGTCTGGAGAAACTTACGGAGGGCCTGGTGGAACGCATTGAAAAAGGCCGCGGTAAAGGGGCTGACGTGTACCTGTTGACCCTTCCGGAGCAATGGCGCTCAACCGCTGCGGCGCTGTCTTGGCGGAAGGGAAAAATCTACGGAATTCGCCCGGTTTTCAGGGCCTTGGGCGACGTTGCTGCCCTAGTCTATGAGGCCATCGAACGAGGCAGGGTCTCTCCCACCACGGCTGACATTGTGCGGGCCACTGGCATTGGGCGTACAGCCGTCGACCAGGCGTTGATGACCATGGCCGAACTGTCGATGATCGAACGCCATCAGGGTGCCTGGCAGATTCTCCGCGCCACCAATCTCACCCGAATTGCTGAGTGGCTTGGTGTCCAGGACGAATATGAGGACCACAAACGTCGTGTCCGGGCAGAACGTAGGGCCTGGCACGCGCATCTTGAACGATTCACGGAACCAGCGATCCATGAGGAAGACCTTTACGACCAGGAACGGGCTGAGTGGGACCCCTGGGACCCCCACATCTACGATGAATCGGTGGCCCTACAAAGCGGATTGCTTGCCGCGTAGCCGGCCGCTAACCACTACCAAATAAGCGTTGGAAGAAGCCCGTCTTCCTGTCTTCCGGTGCTTCTGGTTCTTGTTCGATGGGTTCGATGACCAAGTGTCCATTCTCAATGAGCTCTAATTCGATTTGATGCTCTGCATCGGGAGTCGTTGGCGCCTTCCGTGCATTGTGTTCAAGACGATCGAAATAGGCGGTTGACCGTGCCCTGACAGGGGAATCCTCGGCGATATTGAGCATTCCGATTTTCGAGGAGAGGTAGAACCCTTGTTCAAATTCCTCCCCCATCACTTCTATTGAGTCCTCATACAGCAGGTGATCTGGAAGGATTGGCAGCGATGCCTTGGGATCGGCTTTCCCTACACCTGACAGACGATGCCGGCCCATCACGCCACGGATCTCCTTGAGGGGCTTCGGCGTTCGTAAACCACGAAGTAACGATATTGGGTTCAGCCTGGCTCAGATCGAAGCGGTCAGCCACAACCAGCACGAAATAGACGCCGTCTTCGTACTCACGCTCCTGAAATTCTCGACGGTCCATCATTCCCCCAATTCACGGATGATCTCCCCCACTGTGCCCCAGCGGATGGTGTCGCGATCAGCATGGCGCTGACCTTCATCCGCCTCATCGGGGTCTACAAACAGGGCATCTCTGAAATATGGGAGAACAAGAATCGTTCTGGACGTTGGATCTGGATACCGATCTCTGGGGATTGGCTTACATCTGAAGTCGTCATGGAGCGACAGTCTACGAGCTGATCACCGAACCCTTCACCTCCGCCATAGCTATCTCACTTCTCAAGACCACGATGAAAAAACCTTGAAGGTACGGCTGCGCCGGCTGGTAACTCATTAGGCGAGGCAGCCGCATCTGCCCCCCAAACGCCATACCGTTCAGAACTAAACTGGCCCGCCCGCAAAACGACGGTCTCGAAGAAGCAGCGACTTGCGGCAGCTTCGGCGCTACGGCACTGGATCTTCCTCGTACGCCCAATGAGCCCAAAAGACGTAGCCTCCGCCATCGGAGACTTCCTTATTTCAGACTGGAAAGTCGCAGACCTTCACCACGCCCTGGACTACAACCCAACGGATCACCCTGGCCCTACTCAGGAATCCCCCGAAGCGACTCGGCTCCAGGCCTTCGCGGATGGATGCGCAAGCGTCTTGTGGCGTGGAGACCGCAAACGGTGAGCCCCTCCGCTCAAGCGACCAACGCTCCACCTCAGAAGCACTAGAACGCCCAAGTCGCTCAAAACACCGAATGCCTCCGCAGGAGCGCGACGCACGCGCCGCCCGGGTGGGTCAGGACTCCCCCGGCAAAATCATGGCCCTCGCCCAAATTCGAGCCCTGCGTCAAGCCAGGAGAATACAGAACGATGCAACCTACTGCCTAAACCAAGTAGTGCCAGTCGGGACGGTGTCCCTTAACATCCTTAGTGGAGCAAGAATAGCTGGCTATTTATTGCAAAGACCGAAAAGCGTGCCGATCAAAAAGTTTATATTAGTACCATACTAGTACCAAACTAGTATGCAACTAGTTTTACGGGTAGTCACAAGCTGGTCTTGACTAGCAAGATTTCAGGGGAAGAACTATCGGTCCCCTCGGCAATTGAATCTGGATTGCGTCACTGGAGGTACGTCCTGATGCGAATCGTACAACACTAGTACCAAATTAGTATCGCACCATCAGCTTCCCTTCCGCTGCCGGAGAGTTAGCGGCGCTTCCTTTCTGCAGAGCGCTGCGTCACAGCCCCAGATTTTTTAGAACTGCATGTTTGTACTAATTTAGTACCAAACCAGTGTTGTACTAAAACTATACTGGTTGTGTTGTTGGAGGTATGTCCCGATGTGAATCGTACAACACTAGTACCAAACTAGTATCGCACCATGAGCTTCCCTTCCGCTTCCGGAGAGTTAGCGGCGCTTCCTTTCTGCAGCGTGCTGCGTTACAGCCCGAGATTTTCAGAACTGCATGTTTGTACCAATTTAGTACCAAACCAGTGTTGTACTAAAACTATACTGGTTGTATGCTGGTGTAGAACCAGTTCGATATAGACCCAGTACTTTTGCGGTACTGGCTTCAAACGAAACGAATCGAGTACCAATGATTATCACCACGGGCTCACTCAAAGGGGGAGTCGGGAAAAGCACCGTCACTGTGAACGTGGCCACTGAACTGTGCAGACTCGGCCGCAAGGTCATCGTCGTCGACGCAGATCCCATAGCTACGACGTCGCGATGGATTGGGGACCGGGAAGAGAGAAGCCCCGATCACGCCCTGATTCCGGGGATCCAGAAGCGCGGCAATCTCCGGCAAACACTGCTCGAACTTGATTCCACATACGACTACGTACTAGTAGATGTAGGCGGATACGACAGTCCGGAAATGCGAACTGCAGCAACTACCTCTGATCAGCTAATTGTCCCCATGAAGCCATCCCCGCCGGATCTAGACATATTGCCCGAATTCGTGGATCTGATAAATCAGTTTCTTGACTTTAACCCAGAATTATCAGTCAGAGGACTTTTCACCCAGGCACCCACTCATTCGACCAGCCGCAAATTAGGGGACTCGAAGAGCATCCTCCTGGACTATCCTGAAATTCCCCTATTCGACACAACGCTTTACCAGCGCGCGGCCTATATGGACGTCATGCCCTTGGGCAGGGGAGTGGTGGAGTGGAGTACGTCCAAGGCAAAGGCGGAAGTCCAAGTGCTCGTTCAGGAGATGATTGCCAATGGCTAATGTGACTCCCAACCGACGCCGCCCGCCCGCCGACCCGGAGCTCGAGAAGAAAATCGAGCAATTCGGCCACGAGGCTGCCACTGTTCCGGAGCAGCGCCAGGCCTCGTTGGCGCCGGAGCTCCCGGCCTCGAAGGCCACTGTTGGATTCAACTTCAAGATGACGCCCGAGGACCACCAGAGGCTCAAGGAGCTGTGTGCCCGTGAGGAACGCAGCATCCAGTACATGCTCAACAAGATCGTCTGGCCGGCCGTGGAACGCCTGCAGAAGGAAGCCGGCCGAACCTAAGTTGTCATGCCCAGCCATCACCCCCACCATGGCAGCGCTTGGGTGGGGGATGACGCATTTCCCTTATGCGGCAGTTGGAAGTGAACCGCTTCGATCCCGTTGCCCTAATACTTGCCTTGCGGCAAACAGTGTTTCTCTCTGTGGGGAACAACCGCGGCCTCCTGGCTTTGTCTCCGGGGGGCCGCACTTTTATGCCCTGGGAGACCGATGGATAGCAGTCGCTCACCATTTTCAAGGGAACCCTGCAATTTCGCGGCCGCAGCCTCGTAGTCTCGGCCTTGGGGTCTTGGTAGTAATGGAACAGGATTGAACGCTATGTGGTTGTGCTCTCGCGGGTAGCGTGGGCCTGCAGGTGGCGGTAGAGCGTCGCGCGGCTCCACCCGACCAGGCGTGCCGCGTCTTCGGCGGTGCGCCCCTTCGCACGCGCCTCCTTCGCGATCGCGAGCTTCTCTGCTACCACCGACGGATCGGAGAGCGGCCGGCCGAAACGGGTACCTGAGGCCCGGGACGCGGCGATCCCGGCGTTGACACGGTCCACGATCAGCTCGCGCTCGTACTCGGCCAGGGAGGCCAGGAAGTTCAGCATCATCCGCCCGGTCGAGGTTGCCGGGTCGATCCCGTCCGCAATGGACCGGACGTTCACGCCGCGTTCGCGCAACAGGTTCACGGTGTTCAGCACATCGAGCAGGGAACGGCCGAGCCGGTCGACCCGCCAGACCACCACGGTGTCCCCGGCCTCGGCGTATTCCAGCAGCTTCTTCATCCCGGGACGCTCGATTGCGTTCCTGCTTCCGGAGGTGACGTCGGCGAACACGTCTCGCTTCTGCACCCCGGCGGCGACCAGAGCGTCGAGCTGCAACGCCGCATCTTGGCTCGAGGTGCTCACACGCGTGTATCCCAAATGTCTCACACCCCCATTTTGGCTCAGAAAACTCTACGCGGAAACCCATTGAGACGCTTTACGGCACGACGACTTTCCGAGACACTTGACGCCCCGCCACCCCGGGCCAGGCAGCTTGCGGATGGAGACCCGGGCCAATGGCTCAAAAAACTAAAGGTTTATGAGACATGATTCGAAGCATTGCCGAAGGACAGTGGCATGTCAGCGAACCCGAAGGACCATGACTGGCACGGCATGCTGCTCGTTCTGGGTTTGATTCTGCTGACGTTGTTGGTTGCCGCCGGCGCCCTTGACGTTCTCGGTTCGGTGTCGGGCAATCCGAGGATGGTTTCCGATGCCCTGGTTTTGTTGCCCGCTCCGATGGTGTGGGCGGTATGTAACGGGTGGCCCGCTCCGCCGGCTGCCCCGAGGCCGATGCCCATAGGCTTCCGGGTTCGGCGGCGGGGACCCTGTGCCGGTCAGGGTTAGATGTAGCTGCAGATGCGGGCGGGGTCGCAGTCCGCGGGGTCCCCGGCGGCCGCGGCGTCATGGAATTCGGCGACGGTCGCACGCAGCGCCGTGAGCTCGGCGATCTGGGCATCCAGGTCGGCGAGCCGTTTGGCCAGCAGGTCACGCACGTGGACGCAGGGGGCATGGCCGATGTCCCGCACGGAGAGGATGTCGCCAATCTGGGCCAGGCTCAGCCCCGCGGTGCGGCCACGGCGGATGAACTCGAGCCGGCCGACCGTTTCCTGCGTGTAGTCGCGGTACCCGTTCGGAGCCCTGTCGGCCGCCGGCAGCAAGCCCCGGTCCTCGTAGAACCGCAGCGTCTTGGCCGTCAGGCCGGCGGCCGCGGCGGTTTCGCCGATACGCATCATGCACCTCGTACTCCCTCTCACCTTCCAGTCTAATGGAAGGTAGGGACGGTGCGCAGGAACCGGTCTTCCCCTGCCGGCCGCACGGGGACCCGGGCCCTTCTCCACCGGAAGATCCGATCTCCGCAGGATGCGCATCCCTCACGGCCTTTCCGCTCGGGGGTCCGTCCGTCGTCCTGGCCAGCGACTGTGACGGACCTGACGCTTGACCTTCCCCCTTGGTGGAAGGTGCAGACTGGTGGAAGAACCACTGACCGGGGGCCGCCGCGTGCGGTGCCGCAAGACTTTTGGAGGAACCATGCCTGAACCAACAACACCCGATTTCGACCTGGCCGTCATCGGCTCCGGCGGCGGCGCGTTCGCGGCCGCGATCCGGGCCACCAACCTGGGCAAGCGGGTCCTCATGGTCGAGCGTTCCACCATCGGTGGGACGTGCGTGAACACCGGCTGCGTGCCGTCCAAGGCGCTGCTGGCCGCCGCCGAGGCACGCCACATCGCCCTGGATTCGGGCAGGTACCCCGGCATCAGCACCTCGGCAGGGCCGGTGGACATGCCCGCACTCATCGACGCCAAGCAGTCCCTGGTCGAGACGATGCGCGCGGAGAAGTACGTGGACCTGATCGGCGACTACGGCTGGGAGATGCGCCAGGGCAACGCCGTGTTCGCCGGCACCCAGGACAATCCGGTCCTGGAAATCACCGGTGCCGACGGGACCCGCACCACGGTCCGGGCGGCTCAGTATTTGGTCGCCACCGGGTCCGCCCCCTGGGCGCCACCGATCCCGGGGCTGGCGGACACCGGCTACCTGACCTCCACCACCGCGATGGAACTGGAGGAGGTCCCCGAGTCCCTGCTGGTGCTCGGCGGCGGGTACGTCGCCCTGGAACAGGCCCAGCTCTTCGCCCGCCTCGGGTCGAAGGTGACCATGCTGGTCCGTTCCCGGCTGGCCTCGGCAGAGGAACCCGAAGCCTCCAAGGCCCTGATGGACGTCTTCGCCGACGAGGGCATCCGCGTCGTGCGCCGGGCCGAGGTGTCCTCCGTGCGCACCGACCCGGCCACCGGCGGGATCGTCGCGACCGCGACGGTGTCCGGCGGCGAACAGGAATTCCGGGCCGCCAAATTGCTGGTCGCCACGGGACGGCGCCCCGTCACCGAGGACCTGAACCTGGATGCCGTCGGCGTCAAAACCGGGGGCCGGGGCGAGATCCTGGTCGAGAACACCCTGGCCAGCTCCAACCAGCGGATCTGGGCCGCCGGGGACGTGACCGGGCACAGTGAATTCGTCTACGTCGCGGCCGCCCACGGCTCCCTGGTGGTGGAGAACGCCTTCAACAACGCCGGCCGCGAGGTCGACTACCGGCACCTGCCCCGGGTCACCTTCACGAGCCCCGCACTGGCCGCGGTCGGCATGACCGACCAGCAGGCCAACGCGGCCGGCATCCGGTGCGAGTGCCGGGTCCTGCCCCTGGAGTATGTGCCGCGGGCACTGGTGAACCGGGACACCCGCGGCTTCATCAAGATCGTCGCCGACGCCGACACCGGGCGCATCGTGGGGATCACCGTCGTCGCCAAGGACGCCGGGGAGCTGGCCGCCGCCGGCGTCTACATCCTGGAAGCGGGGATGACCGTGGAGCAGGTCGCCAACCTGTGGAGCCCGTACCTGACCATGGCCGAAGGCCTCAAGATCGCCGCCCAGTCCTTCAGCACCGACATCTCCATGCTCTCCTGCTGCGCCTCCTGACCCCGCCCCGCCACCACGGAAGGAACCCCTGACATGACCGAAGACTTCACCGAACTCTCCGACCGCCTGGCCTCGCCCGATACCGGCCTCGAGGCCGCACTCTGGGTGCCGCTGATGCGCCTTCTCTCACGGGGCGATCCCGTGGACATCGCGGACCTGGCCGCCGCCACCGGACGCACCGTCCCGGAGGTCCACGCCGCGCTGGCAGCCGTCCCCGACACCGAGCACGACGGGGAGGGACGCATCATCGGGCAGGCCCTGACCCTGCGCCCCACCCAACACCGCTTCGAGATGAACGGCAAACAGCTGTACACGTGGTGCGCCCTGGACACCCTGATCTTTCCGGCCCTGCTGGGCGCCACCGCAAGGGTCGAATCAGCCTGCCACGCCACCGGGGCTCCGATACTGCTCAACAGCGGAGCGGGAAGCGTGACCGGCGTGCAGCCGGCCACGGCCGTGGTCTCCCTGATCAATCCGGAGGACATGAGCTCGATACGATCGGCGTTCTGCAACCAAGTCCATTTCTTCGCCTCTGCCGAAACGGCACAGCCATGGCTCGATGCGAACCCCGACGGTTCCGTCGTTCCCATCGCCGAAGCCTTACGGCTCGGCACGGCCATGGCCGGGTCCCTGCTCCACGAAACCCCGCCCGCACAGCGAACCCTCCAGGGGAAGGGCATGCACGGGTGCGCTTGCTGACAACCCGACCCGGTGGGACAGGCCGCGCCCGCCCGCGTGCATCCGATCCGATTCATGAAAGGCCGCACGCCGGCGACGGGGTTCACTTTTCACAAGCACGGGCCAAGCGCCACTCGTCATCAACGTCAGCGGAAACCGCCAAACCCGCCAAACGAACCCGTGATTTAACCGCCAAAAGAAGTTAGCGGCCACACGATGCGGGGCTGGCGTGGGTGGTCGTTCAGTCATCGAACGTTTTCTGAACGAGGGCAGCGTCCGGTCAGTCTTCGACGGGATGCGTTGCTCCCTCCCGCAGGGGCCGTAGCGTGTTGGGGGTTGGAGCGGTGAAGGCGTAGCGGCCGAGCATGTTGATGTGGGCGTCTCCGAGCGGGGACAGGCGGGCGATGTCAGTTTCGGGGATCTCCTGCCCGGCATCGCGCAGGGCCGTCACGGCGGCGTCGATGTAGCGGGTGTTCCACAGAACGGCGGCGTTGAGCACGAGACCGAGTGCGCCGAGCTGGTCTTCCTGGCCTTCGCGGTAACGCTGGTAGATCTGTCCGCGCCGGCCGTGGAAGATTGCCCTGGCCAGGCGGTGGCGGGACTCCTGGACGGTGAGTTGGGTGTTGATCGCCCGCCGGTATGTCTCGTCGAGGGGATCGACCAAGGCGAGCAGGTGCAGCGTCTTAGCGATACGCCCGTACTCGGTGATCGCCGCCCCGAACGGGTTCGGTGCCCCGTTGTCGCGGGTGAGCATGCGCAGCACGTCGTAGGCGCGTACCGTCCCGGTGACCAGCGAGGCGGCCACGCGGGTCATGTCCTCCCAGTGGGTGGTGATCTTTTGCAGGTTGATCTTGTGGCGCGCGACGTCGTTCAGGGTTCCGTAGTCGCCCGGTGCTTGTCCAGGACTGGTGGCGCGCCACAGCCGTTGGTCGGCGAGGTCTGCGATGCGAGGCGAGAACCGGTAGCCGAGGAGTGTGAAGATCCCGAAGACCATGTCGGAGTATGAGGCGGTGTCGCTGGCGATCATCTCCGGCTTGGGACCGCCGTCGAGGTTGAGCATGGTGTCCAGCACGTACAACGAGTCACGCACCGTACCGGGCACGACGACGGCACCGATGCCAGCAACCTGGTCGTTGACGGCGTTGAACCAGGTCAGGCCACGACCGTGGCCGAAGTACTTCGGGTTCGGGGCCGCGTTGACCGTCCGCACGGGAACCACGAAGCGCAGCCCGTCGACCGAGGCCAGCAGTCCGCCGCCCCACCGGCCCGCGATCGGCACCCCGGCCTGCGCCTCGATCAGTGCCGCGTTCGCGGCCGCGTGGGTTTCGGCGCGCACGTAGTTCGCCTGCACATGCCCCAGCCGGTCGCGGGTCAGTGCCGCGTGCCCCTCGGCGACCACCGGTGTCAGCCCCACGTTGCAGGCCTCGGCGATCAGCACCGCGGCGACCGAGACCGGCAGGTCGGTCATGCGCGAGCCGGCACCGGAGACGTGGGTGTAGGCGTGAAGGAACCCGGTCCAGGAATGCACCTCGAGCAGGATCTCGGGTAGGTCCACCTGCGGAAGTATGCCCGCCACCTGTGTCCGCAGCGCCGTCAGGGACTCGGGAACGTCCAGGGCATCCAGCCGTGCGACCGTGAGTTTGGCCTTGCCGTCCTCGGTCTCCGTCAACCGCACGCTTGCGTCCGGGCCAGCGTCGGTGATCGCGTCCGCCAGGCCCCGCCAGGCGGCGTCCAGCACCTCGACCTTGCCAGCCAGGTGCTCGCTCACCGGGCCGTCCAAACTCAGCGACCGCAGGGTCAGCTCCCGTGCCGCGTCCCATGCAGGGCCGGCCAGCAGATGGGCGCGCGGGTCAGCCCAGCGTTTCGAGGTCGTGGCGAACACGTCCCGGCGGCGCAGGGATGACCGCAGCAGCTCCAGCACGCACACGACCCAGGCGTCCCGGTCCACCTCAACGCCATCACCGCGACCTAACACTGCGGCTCGCCACGAGGTCGGCACGAGGGTTTCGTCGATCTCCTCCCGCCGGACCTTTCGCCGACCGCGCAGCCTGTCCACGGATGCCAGGGCGTCGAGAACGGGCTTCCCGGCAGCGGTCGCACCCCACGGGATTGTGGTGGACAACATGCGCAGGAACGGCGCCACGGTGCGGAACCGGCGTGCCATCTGCTCGCGCATCGCACCGTCGGCACCGGACTCGTCCGGCACGAGCTCGTCGACCTTCGCCACGGCCTCGGCGATCCGGTCCCGGGCAGCGACCTGTTCCAGCTCCGCCCACGCCGCGGCGACGTCGATCTGCTCATTGGACTCCCCGAGCACGCGCAACAGCCTGGCCCCGACCCGCGCCAGGACGCGGGATGCCTTCTCCAGCTCCGGCATCTTCATCAGCCGGACCGAGGCTGCGGCACGCTGCGAGGGCCTCAGGACCTTCGTGGACATCAGCAGATCGAACAGGTCCAACGCGTCATCGACGGCGTCGGCCTCCAACGCCGCCACCGTCGCGACCAGCGTCGCCGTCCGGCGTGGTTCGGCCAGTCTGCGCAACGTCTGCGCCTTCGCGCCGATCCCGTACCTCGCCAGCATTCGCACCCGTGCTGCCGGCAGGCCGGATAAGTCCACCGCACCGGTACCGAGCCTCCGCACCGCGGCAACCCGCTGCAGCGCCTTGTCCAGCTCCGGGCCAGACACCCTCGTAGGCCCTGCCCGTAACGCTTCCAACCGGCTCGCCCGCTCGCCCTGGTCAATGGTCAGCAGGCCACGCAGAACCGCCGGCAGCCCCGGATCTTCGGCAACGGCAGCCGTCGCGACGACGTCGTGCAGGCGGGCGATGGCCTGGCCACGTGCCGCTGCCACCAGCCGCGCCAGCACGCTCACACCGGGCAGCAGTACCCGCTCCCGATGAAGCCAAGCCGTCGCGTGATCGAACAACACGCTCAGCCCCTCACCGTACGTCCAGGCCCGCGAGTAGACGAACAGCGTCAGTTCTTCGGTCAACTCTCCAGCCAAGTCGCGGTACCCGTAGGCCGCGCGGATCTCGCGTGCATGCCCGTGGACCGTCGGTGCCCGCCGAGGGTAGTTCTTTACGACCGAGGGATCCGTAATCCCGAGCTGGGCTGCGAGATAGTCAACGACGCCCCACGGCACATCAAGCGAATCCGCGAGGAATGCCCCCAGGAAGCGGACCGTCCCCAGCTGCACCGCAAACCCCAACCTGTTGTGGTCACTGCGTCGAACGGTGATCAAATCCCGGTCGGCATCATCGAGATGGAAGAACCGCTCCAGATCCGCCTGCGACAGCTCACCCTTGAACCGCCCAAACCCAGCGGCCTGTTCATCACTGAGGAATTCCACCGGCACGCCCTCACACTACCGAACCGCGAGGCTCAGCGTTCAATCCTGTTCCATTACTACCAAGACCCCTCCTTGCTGGCTGCGCTGGGGCTGCTTCGCCGACAGACGAAGCTTCTTCGACCTCGGCGGCAACAGCGGCCGAGGCAACTTCTGCTCCAGCGGCAGCGGCACCGGTTGCCACGATGACCGATGCGGAGCGGGTGACCCAAGCGGAGGCCGCAGTTCTGGCCGAGCTGCCCGCTGACGTACCGATCTACAAAGGCATGACGGCCAAGGGAAGCGTCGTGAACGACACCGAAGTCTGCGTCGATCGCACCTGGCGCCCAGGAGGCGGAATTGAGCGCAAGGGCGGGAACGCAGGCTACGTGGTCGTCAGCTTCCCCGAGGTCGACCTCGGAGAGCCGCAGGACGGACTCTGCAAGAGTTACGCACCCGGGGAAGCCAAGGCGCCGGTCCCGGTTGAGGTGCCCGATGAGATCAGCAACGATCCGGGGCTTCTCGTCAGCACCAACTTCGGAGACGAGTGGCCGCTGACGGTTCCCTATGTTGTTGTCCACTGCGAGGAGATCTCGGTAGCCGGTCGGACCATGCAGGTGGCTACCCTCGATGATCCCGAGGGGAAAACCTATGCGGCGAACGGCACGGCCAAAGACCACGGAGATTATCCAGCCGTTGACCCGATCTGGGCCCCGAATCCGGATATATCTGGTTTGAAGATTGACATTGCGCCGGTCATTGATGCGGCGCTTGAGCGGTGCCAGTGATTGGCATGCTCCTCGTTGCTCATGGGTTGAGCCATACACGCCGCTAATCTGGGTGGCCGGCGACTAAGGTGGCTTCGACTCCAGCCGGGATAAAACGAGAAGGAATAGTGCCACAACGAATAGCACCAATTACCGACGTAGAAGCCCCCCTGGGTCCCACAGGCCGGCTCCAACGAATACATCGCCCACGTGGATGTGAACAGCTTCTATGTGAGTTGCGAGCGGGTCTTTGACCCGACGCTGATCGGCCGGCCGGTGATCGTCCTGTCCAACAACGACGGCTGCGCCCTCGCCCGGTCGGACGAGGCCAAGGCCCTGGGCATTGAAATGGGCGCCCCTGGTTCAAGCTCGCCCCCACCGCCCACCGCCTATAGGTACCACGCTGTATTCGTTGTCGCGCTATTCCCATTGGCTGTGTCCTGAGAGAGCTCCTGAAGCGTTCCGTTTCACGCCCGGGCACGGGACTCTTCACCGGATAAGGTCTACGGGACGGTCGACTTTCCTGTGAATCCAAGAAACTTCGTGAGTCGAAGTCAGCCAGGGTTGCGTTCCGGCAGCCGACCCTCTATCGGGACGGTTCCAATTGCCAATCCGGACAGCCCCCTTACGGGGCCCAAGGTGGTCCGCGGAAGAATCCAAGCGTGTTCATTCGCATTGTTTGTGGGGCTTTCCATCTGCTATGCCCACACGATGAATTCGGGGCGTACAGCGTGCCAGTCCGTTCTCCTGACACGCTGTACCGGACTTCGCGACGTTAATCCGTCCGAGAGAGCCCTAGCCAAGCTCTCCAAAGCCACGAAATCCTAGCGATACCCCTCTTGGGGAGGGAGATCACTAGTCAATTTTAACTCGCCAGTCGAAATTCTGACAGGGTCTCAGACTCCGGATCGATATCCGTCCTGATGGACCTGCCCGGCGTCGGCCCCGTGTCCGCGACCCAGGTGCTCATCTCGTATTCGCACCACGGGAGGGTGCGTTCGGAGGCCGCCTTTGCGGCGTTGGCCGGGGTGAACCCCATCCCCCGCATCATCCGGCAACACCACCCGGCACCGACTCAACCGCTACGGCGACCGGCAACTGAATCGGGCCATGTATACGATCGCCCGATCCCGGATGATCTACGACCCCGCAACCATCGCATACGTCGAACGGCGGACTTCCGAAGGAAAAACCCTTCGGGAGATCCACCGCTGCCCCAAACGATTCATCGCCCGCCAACTCTTCCGAAAACTACAAACCCTCTTGACTTGAGCCATAGAAGGGTCGGCGATTAGCCGGAAATACTTTAATGATAAAATGTGCGCATGAATGCAGATAAGAGAGTTTGCTCGCTGGATGTCGAGAGTCAGTACGTTGAGCTGGCTGTCGAGGTCTTTTCCATGCTGGCCGATGCCACCCGGGTGCGGATCATCCTTGCCCTGCGCGAGGGTGAAATGGCGGTCGGTGCACTGGCCGAGATGGTGGGCAAGTCCCCGGCGGCGGTCTCGCAGCACCTGGCCAAGATGCGGCTGGGAAGGATGGTTTCCACCCGCCAGGACGGCACCAGGGTCATGTACCGGTTGGAGAACGAACATGCCCGGCAACTGGTGGCCGACGCGATATATCAGGCCGAGCACGCGCTTGGCGGCGTGCCCGCGCACCACCGTGCGGAACAGGCCACGGCATGAGCATCACCCAGCGAAACGGCCATCACCCCCATGATGACCATGAGAACCACGGCCATGCCCACAAACCTCGCTCCCGTGACCATGACCATGACGGACATTTCCACAAGCACCACACGGGTTTCAAGGGTTGGTTGTTTGAGCTGTTCGTGCCACACACCCATGAGTCGTCCGATTCAATCGACGATGCGTTGGAGGCAAGCCAGGAAGGCATCCGGGCGTTGAAAATCAGCATGGTGATCCTGCTGGCCACGACGGTGCTGCAGGTCATCGTGGTGGCGATCAGCGGTTCCGTGGCGCTGCTGGCAGACACCATCCACAACTTCTCCGATGCGCTGACGGCCGTGCCGCTGTGGATTGCCTTTATCCTGGGTCGCCGGGTGGCCACGAAACGATACACGTACGGTTATGGGCGGGCCGAGGACCTTGCCGGCCTGTTCATCGTCGTGGTCATCGCCCTGTCCGCGGTTATCGCAGCATGGCAGTCGATCGATCGGCTGTTCAACCCGCAGCCACTCGAAAACCTGTGGTGGGTGCTCGCGGCCGGCGTGATCGGATTCGCCGGCAACGAGATCGTGGCGGTGTACCGCATCCGGGTCGGGCAAAAGATCGGTTCGGCCGCGCTCGTGGCCGATGGCGTGCACGCACGCACCGACGGGTTCACCTCCCTCGCCGTGGTGTTCGGCGCCGTGGGCGTGATGCTCGGTTTCCCGCTGGCGGACCCGATCATCGGTCTGCTGATTTCGGCGGCGATCATCGCCCTGCTCTTTGGGACGGTGAAAAGCATTGGCCGGCGGCTCATGGACGGCATCGAACCCGACCTCGTCGACCGCGCTCACACCGCCCTTGAGAGCACGCCCGGCATCCTGTCCGTGCCGCGGCTGCAGCTGCGCTGGGTCGGGCACCGGCTGCAAGGCGCGGCAACCGTTGTCGTCGCCGACGACTCCCTGTCGGCGGTTGAAGGGACCGTCCTGGATGCCGAGCGTCGGCTCGGGCAGGCGCTCCCGAAACTCGACGATGTGGTGATCAAGGCCATCACAGCGTCTGCAGGCGATAACGAGATCGAACCGGCACTGTGCATGCATGGCCTCCATCAATGAGACGGCCCTACCTGATGGCGGACTCGACGGCTGGTCGGAGCCTGTCGGCGAGCATTCCCGGTCATGGCAGCTTCACCGTGACCGGGGATGCATTGGCCATGATCGAGGTGTTCGGCGGCCTGCTGCATTGCTACCAGGGGCCCGGTGGCTGCCGCAAACAGGGCCTGTACTTCTCACGGACGGAACCGAAGAAGCCTATTCGATGCCTGCTCGGTGACCCGGAGCGTTTCGGCGGCGGTTCCCGCGATGGGTGGATTCAGGCGGGCGGCGAGGAAATCGTGGTCAGTGTCAGCCACGAACTGGCTCCCAAACTCGGTGGGGCCGTGCTGGATTTCGGGTCGTACAACAAAATGCAACGCTTCGTGTGGCTGTCCCTGCCGGCGGTCAAGGGACCGGCCTGTACATGCCGACGCTCCTTCGGGGCTCCGGCCGGAAGACGCTCACCCTGTCTTGATGACCAAGGGCTCGGCTTGAACGACCTCTGAAGGTGAATCCTCCACGTCTACGAACGAGGTGGCGGGTGAAGCGCGGGATGTGAAGGATTAGCGGCGTCCGGTGCGGGGAGTTTCCCACCCCCGCTGCGCACTTGGACCCCGTTGGTGCGAGACTGAGCAGACGGCGTCAGCGGGACGTTCAGGCACCTGATGCCATGCCCTGAAGCCGCCTGTCGCGAATGTTCGATGCCCCTGCACGACGCTTTGCCGTCCCTACGGGGAAACCATTCATGGCCAGAAAGCTGTCCAGCCACCCGGGATAGCCATCTGGCTAACAGGCTGTGGCCTTGCGGTTAGCTGATGATGGTCGGGCGGAGGTTTGTCGCTTGGCCCCGTGGGTGGCCAAGCGGAGGGAAATCCGCTGCTTGCAGGACAGAGATGTCCCGATGGCCCATGCATTCGTAAGAGGCCATCGGGACGCCTTTGCTTCCCTCGGATCAATATGTGGAACCCATCGAGCGCCGGGGCAACGTCATGGTCGATCCGAGTGATCCGAGTGATCCGCGGCGGAGGGGCTTGATTCGAGGTTCTCCGGCAAACCGGCGACCGGGAGGATCACCACGCCCTGGAGGTTCCATCCAGCTCAATGATTGCCTGGGTCACGTAGCTGAGCATCGTTGTCGTGATCTTGTCTCCTGGGGGACGAGGAGCGCTTTCACATGGAAGACTTGGCCCTGGCCTTGGCCCCCCTCATCCTTATCCCGGCGGACTTCGCCCACGGTTCGGCCATGAGCACGTCCAGGACTTCCCCAATCAAGGGGTGGGGTTTGCGTTGGTCGTAGGTTGTTGCTCTTTCGTCCATGAGATCCGCCACGGCGAATTTCGGGGTGCGCACCCCGTCCCGCAGGACCTCGGCGGAGTTGAAAAGTGCGGCTGCCCCGTCGAGCCGCCACCATCCAATGCTAAACAAGAATCATTAGCGTTAAATGGGATCATGACGTCCTGCGGAAACGGCCATTTCAGGAGTCCAGTCCGCGGCATGGATTGGCTCCACCGCGTCCGGCTGCAGGGCGGGTCGACCCGACAGCCTGGAACCACTTTGGCTGGCTATGGAGCCGTTTTCCGTGGCCTTGGCACCCGAACCGGTGGCCTTGACCACTGCCACCGCGATGGCAGTGGTCACCGGGATGGCCAATACCAGCCCGATGGAACCCACCAGGATCCGGATGACCTCCTCGGCCATCTGGCCGGTGGTGAGGGTGTCCATCAGGGGTCGGTCGTACAGGCTCACCAACACCAGGATCGGCAGTGCCGCGCCGGCGTAGGCGAAGGCAATGGTGTAGACGGTCGAGGCGATGTGGTCCCGCCCGATGCGCATCCCCGAGGTGAAAAGCTGCCGGGCAGTGGAATGCGGCGCGATTTCCGCCAGCTCCCAGACCGCGGAGGACTGGGTGATGGTCACGTCGTTGAGCACGCCCATGCCGGCGATGAGCAGGCCGCACAGCAGCAAGCCGGAGAGACTGAGTTCGGGCACCACCGTGCTCAGCGTCATGGCCGAATCCTCCGTGGCCCCGGTCAGCGCCGCCGCATCGGTGGCCCAAACGGCAATGGCCGCGGTGACGCCCAGCCCGAACAGCGTGCCCAACAGCGCCGTGGAGGTCCTGGCCGAGAATCCGTGGGCAAAATACAGTGCCGCGAACATGACGATGGTTGAAGTGGTCAGCCCAACCAGCATGGGCGACTTGCCCTCCAGCAGCGCCGGGATCATGAAACTGACGATGAAGAACAACCCGCCGGCGAGCCCTGCCAAGGCACGCAGCCCGCGCCACCGCGCAACCCAGCACACCACCACCGCATAGGCGATGCCCAGCAGGGCCAACGGGGTGGAGCGCACGAAGTCAACGAAGACATACGGCGCCGAGGAATCGGAGGTGTGCGACATGTCGAGGTACTTGATCTTGTCCCCGGCCACCAGGGGCCGGGACTGGGTGGTTTCCGGAGGCACCTCCAGCGCGAAGGAAGCTCCGCCGGCCTCGGGGGAGACATAGGAAACATCGCACAACAGTTCCTGGCCGCCGGCCTCGTCCATCCCCTGGGTGGAGGGACAGGTCTCGCTGACGGTCCGGGTGACGGTTCCGGTGGAAAGCTCCACCCCGCTTGCGGTGTCAAAGACATCGTTGAGCGGGGACGGGGCGATGCCGTCGCTGGGCCAGAGCACGATGGTCGCCACGAACGCCAGCACCCCCACCGGGGCAAGGAGGATCCAGAGGATGAGGTTGGCGCGTCGGCGTCGGGCCGGGTCAACGAGTACGTCGGCGTGGTGGTGTCCACCCATAAAAGGTTCAGCTCCAGATCGATTGAATGAGCGCGGTATGGCGAGATGCGGGAACATGTGGGGCCATAGCGAACAGGGAAGAAATGTGGTCGGTGGTGGATCCGCATTTCAACGGATCCACCACCACTAAAAAGGTCAGGACTCGCTACAGGGTGGAGAGCAGGCCTTCCCTGTCCTTGAATTCGGATTCCTGGGAAGAGGCGATGCTCTTGGTCAGGTGTCGTTGGATATCGGACTGCAGGCACGCCACATTGACGCCCGCCTCCGCCTCCGGCAGGGAATGGCGATAGGTTTGAATCTCTGTGCCGTCCTTGGAGCACCGCTCCTCAGCGCAGACCCATCCGATCTTTTCGTAGAAGACTCCGGCCCCAGCAACCCCGGCCGTGGTTACCAGTTCTGCCCGGAACGAACCTCCTCGTTGGGCCTGCGCGAGGAATTCATCCACCAGAAGAGTTCCCACACCCCCGCCCCGCACCGTTGGCAGCACCACGAGCGAGGTAATGACCGCCGTTGCCGGCTCGGACTTGGCGGAAGTGGCACTTGGGCTGGACGGGCGTCCCGCTATGCGACGCAGGTACGGTCGGGCCCGGGTGCGCAGGAAGTGAAGAAGCACCCGTGGACGGATGGAAAGCGCTGCAGCTCCCGAGAGCAGGAGACTCCACTTATGGTTGTTGAGAACATCTGCGACGTGGCGGATTTGGTGGGTTGAACCAATCAGGAAACCAACTTGTTGCTGTGCGACATCGTTCGTTACAGCGACAAGGGCAACCCCCTGTTGTTGGGTGAGAAAGGTTCTCATCCAGCGCTTGACGAAACGTTTTCCCAGGCGTGGGAACAGCCCGTCAGGCAAATACCGGATCATGTCAGAAGCCATTAATCGCAGGTCTTGATCCGTGGCATCCCTGACGATCACCATGGATCGCGCGCTGGGGAACAACGGGAAAATCTGGCTCATCGGGTTTCCTCGGTAAGAGTGGTGCCGTCGTAGGTGAACTTGACCAGGCCACGTTCCATGGCCATCCAGATGGAAAGGCGCCCATCTGCGGCACTGGTAGCCCCAATGGCCGACGTTTGGTCTACCTCGGCGCCGGTTCCTTGCCAGGAAAGACCGGCATCGTCGCTGAGATACACGCTTCCTTCCGGTGAAATACCAACGGCGGTCTTCTGATCCGCAAATGCGGCGGTGAGGAGTCGCGGTCCGCCACCGGGAGCCGACCAGGTTCGTCCGCCATCGATGGATCGCCACACCCCTTCCTCGGTGGTGGCCAGAACCACCGTGTCGTCGGGGCTGCCCGCCAACGCATACGGGGAAGGAGACATCGGCCCGACGTCCGACCATTCATTGCCGTCCACCGTCGACCGAAGAATCCCGTCGAATCCAACCAGCTGGTCACTCGTCGCCGTCATGGCATGGAAATCGGATTCACCCTGCCGCGAGAGGGGTATCCAGGATTCCCCGCCATCGGTCGATTTCATCAGGCCCAGGGGGTTGGGCAAATCCACGCTCGGCCCTGGATGCCCGGAAGCATAGAAGGTTCCGTCTGATGAGATGGTGAATCCCATCAGGTCGATCGGTGGGCCGACTGGTCTTGGAACGGTCTCGGTGGCGTCGAAGAGGCCGTTGTGGGTTGCGAGCAAGACCCGTTGTGTTGATTCTTCGACGCTGATGGCATGGATATGGCCATACGGATTGGCCGGTGGTTGTTCGTCTGCATTCGACTTCTGGGTCTCGCCGCACGCGGCAAGGCCCAAGATGGCGAGTAAGGCGATGGACGTCGCAGTCCATTTTCGGGAACGAGAAAATATGGGCAGAGTGGAAGACATGGTTCTCCAGGGATAACGGAGCAGGAACGGGCCTGCTGGAGTGGGCTTCGGAGGTGCCGCAGCCCACTCAAAATTCGTGGATGATGGCAGCGTGCAGTGGACGGAACATGTCAGTCGGCAGGCAGATCTTATTGGCTGACCAGAAGTAGTTCTTCTATGGCCGACAGCTCTGCCCCGTGGCGGGGGATCCCCAGCTGAGCGATGTTCGCTTCGCCAAGGTGATGCCAGGCCACAGAAAAGGGGTTTGCCGAGTTATGGTCCTAGCGGTCCAGGTGCTCGATGCCGGGCACGGAACAAGGAATGGTGCCGTGAGGGTGGCTACCGACTGACAGCGTGGTAAGCCCGATTCGACAACGCGGCAAAAGGGCAGCGGGGACCGTGAAACACGGTGATCCATGGATTGTATCCATTGCGGACAGGAGTCTTGCTCTTGATCCCGCTTCGCTGTCGAAAAAGGGCACGACAAAAGATGGTTTGGCCTCGAGGCCTTACCACTGCTTTACGTGCGACTGATCGATAGCTGAATTAGCGAAGGCGTTGTGTGTGCATGAACCCGGGGGATCCAGAAAACGGGCGGGGCAGGCAAACCCCAACCCGGCACGGATCGGCATGCCCTCGAAAAACGATGGAAAAAAAGTCCGCCGATGGATAGGGCAAGAACACATAGGCCGATCAAGGCTGACTCCACACCGCCAACGGAATCCCCCGCAAACGAAGCAGGGGTATCGTCGACCGGGGCGTGCTGAGTCAGTACTGAGAATAGGTTCGGGCCATGGGCGGAATCCAGGATGGCTTCCTGACCGATGACTCCGACCGGGGGATTATGAGTCGCATGCGAAACATGGTGATCCACACCAACAACGTGCATCCCGAGTAGGCCAAGGAACAGTGCGATCAGAATAAAAGCAGGACGAAACACCAACGGCAAGAATGCTCGGCTTTTTATCATGGCGGACTTCCTTCCCTGAAAGTGTTTCGGACAAGCTCATATGCAACATTCTGGCAAACCGTTCGGACTGTGCCACTGGGCTGCATGCCCCCGTGCCGAAATTTGCCCAGAGTCGCCCAGGCCGCTGTTGCAGCCGGAAACATCCCAACACCGGCAAGATCGTAAATAGCGAGTCAGTCCGACACCGATGCCCCTGGGTCCCTTTGTCTAGGCTAGGTTCGATCCATTTTACGATAGCTTGTGTGCGAAACGGCAATCGCAGAGACCACCGGGGAAGAACGCTGCCCTCGTAAATCTCACCACCTTATGACCTGTAGATCGCTTAGAGCACCTCAACGGATGGGCACCTTGTGGCCCTTCGGTTTTTGACGGCTTCAACGTACGGTTCTCTTCACATTTATTCAGCCGGATATTAAGCGTCGGTCCGCGCCCGAACCTGGGGTGGATCTGGCTGGACCATGGCAACGCAGAGGTCAGGAACCGAATGGACGAGAATGGACGTGCTTGGGGAACTGGCGGGAATGCCGTCGCCTGAACCAAGGATGACCGGGGTGAAAGGTGAACGGCTTCGTTTGGTTCTCGCATTCCGGTAAGGAAGGGGTATGGCCTCGCCGGAGTGGCAAGGCTACGTTTGTTATGAGGGGCGGCGGCCCGCCGGTTCTCTTGGCGTCCATGGAGTAGGAGCAGAATGATGAGTCATATCACCTCAATGCTGGAGACCTATCCGAAAGATCTTGGTGGCATTGACCGTCAAAAACTTGCCGAGTGCATCGCTGCCTGTTTTGAATGCGCGCAGACCTGTACCGCCTGCGCCGATGCCTGTTTGAGTGAAGACATGGTCGCTGAGCTGACCAAGTGCATCCGCACCAATCTGGACTGTGCGGACATCTGCGCCACCACCGGAAACATCCTTTCCCGTCACACCGGGTATGACGCCAATATCACCCAAGCCGTATTGACAGCCTGCGCGGCAGCCTGCAAAGGGTGCGCCGATGAATGTGAACGCCATGCCGATATGCACGAACATTGCCGCGTCTGTGCCGAGGCGTGCCGCCGCTGCGAAAACGCCTGCAACGAACTGATTGAATCCCTCGGACGCGGAGCCACCGAGTAGAACCACAATGGCAGCCCTCCCGGAGGCGTGGTGGAGCATTCCAGGAATCGATGCGGGTGATTTGGGCCTCTATCCGGGCAAGAATCGGGGGCAACGAAAAG
The DNA here is from genome assembly GCF_025847175.2 of Paeniglutamicibacter sp. ZC-3. Taxonomy (NCBI): domain Bacteria; kingdom Bacillati; phylum Actinomycetota; class Actinomycetes; order Micrococcales; family Micrococcaceae; genus Paeniglutamicibacter; species Paeniglutamicibacter sp. ZC-3. Next base: position 38,059 of record NZ_JAOYTG010000024.1, read on the forward strand.
ACCGAAGGACGATATCAGAACACGACGCAGCGTAACCGCGGCCTAAGCCACATTGCCGGCCCCGCGCCCGAACCGCCGGAGCAAAACTCGGGGTCAGGCTTGGGGAGCGTGAGGCCGGGGATCTGGTTTCCGGATGGCCTTGCGGATGACCAGCGTGGGTGGCGGGCGATGAGCGTGTAAAGCACTTTCGTTCCGTCTTGGCGCGTAGTCACCATGCGCGCCATGCGCAGCCGCGCCAGGTGCTGGGACACGCCCGAGGGCGACTTCTCGACAATCTTGGCCGGCTCGCCCACCGCGAGTTCTTAGCCGGGTTCGAGAGCAAGGAGAATCCGGATGGGGGTGGGATCCGAAGCAGGCCCAGGACCTCGCCGGCCAACTCAATGAACTCCGGTTTGACCGGAGGGGTGGCCTCAAAGCTGTCCCCGTGCATACGCATATACTGTCTTGGGTGTCGGTCATAGCTGTCGGTTCCCCCCGGACTCCGACGCGCTTACGTACCGCCGGGGACTGCCCTCCACACGCAGACAGGACCTGACGCTTCGTGAATACGCAAACGCCAACGCCCCTCCATTCACCCCCTTCCGCCCCGCCGAAACGGTCCGCCGCCCTGGATGTTGCCCGGGCGTTGGCCGTCATCGGGATGATCGCCGTGAACGTCGGGCCGCAGGAGGCGGACGACCTGCTCGAACGCATCTTCATGCTTCCCTTTGGCCGGGCCTCCTTGCTCTTCGTGTTCCTGGCCGGGATCGGGCTCGGAATGCTGACGCATCCGGCCAAGCATCGCCCGTGGCGCCAACAGTGGACCATGCTGGTGTGGCGGGCGCTTCTGCTGCTCGGGTTCGGCCTGGCCCTGCAACCCATCAACCACGGGGTCAGTGTCATCCTGGCGGTCTACGGGGTGTTGTTCCTCGTGGGGATACCGCTCACCCGCCTGCGCACCACGGTTCTCGCCTGGCTCACCGGCATCCTCATGCTTGCCGCACCCTTGCTCTGGATGGGCCTGTTGGTCCTGCGCGGCGAGGGGTTCAGCCGAACCCCGATCCTGCTCTCCGGTAATCCGCTGGGGATCCTCGATGGAATCCTGGTGACAGGACCCTACCCGGCGCTCGTGTGGATCGTCCCGCTGGTGGCCGGACTGACCCTGAGCCGGCTGGACCTGCGCCATCACCGGCTCCAGCTGATTCTTTTGTTCGGAGGGGTGGCCGCCGCGGTCGGCGGAATCGTGCTCTCGCGCCTGCTGAGCGGGGTGACGGGGATCGATCCCACCAGCGGCGGCTTCGCGCGGCTTTTGGCCAGCTACGACCATTCCCAGGCGCCCCTGTGGCTGCTGTCGGGGATTGGTTCTGCCGCCGCTGTCATCGGGATGTTGCTGCTGGTGGAGCCCTGGCTGGAGCGGCATGCGCTACCGCTCGTTCACCTGGGACGGCTCTCGTTCACGATGTATGTCATGCACCTGGTGCTGCTGGCGATCTTCGTGCGGCCCGATCCGCACACCACCGGCGAAGGCATCGCCTTCGCCGCGCTCATCTCCGCCTTCTGCATCATCTGCGCACATCTGTGGGTTCCGGCCCGGGGACAGGGCCCCCTGGAACGCCTCCTGCGGCTCCCGGCCCGCTTGACCCGCCGCCCCGCCACCAACCCGTCAGGACACCATGGATAATCCCGCCCGCCCGCTGCGGGGGTATCGCCGTCCGTTGGCCCGGGCAGCCACCATCGCCATGGCCACAGTGCTCCTTTTTCTGGGCCTGGGCATCACGGGGGGCCACGCACATGCGGGGCTTCTCGGCGGACCAGCCACCCAAGTAGCAGCGCTGAAAACAACACCGCGGGAAACGGCGGTGCAACTCCACGTTGCGGTGCCAAGATCCGAAAACCCAGAGACAACAAACGACGGAAACGACGAGGATTCCGGTGAAGATCATCGTTTCTGGTCGCCGGGGCTGCTCGGGCTCGCCGGACTTGTGGCCGTGACGGCACTCGTGGGCACGATCCTCATGATCCGTTCGCGGCGCCGCCCGCCACCAAGCCAGGAGACCGAACGATGAAACAAAATATCCGTACGCCTTCCAATCGCCCAGGATTCGGCAACACGCGGAAACGCTGGGGCGTCAGGCAAACGGTCGTCGGAATATTGTCCGTCGGCCTGCTTCTGGCGGGCTGTTCGAGCCAGCCGCTGGCCGAGAGGTTCTCCGCCCCCATCGGGACGGGTCCCAGTCCGGAAACCGCCCCTGCGGTGACGGCGCCAGCGGGGACAGTGTTGGCGCAGGAGGGCATCGCCGCCGGGCATCCCGAGGCGGTGGAGGTCGGGATGGAGATCCTGGAGCGGGGCGGCAATGCCGCCGATGCGGCCATCGCCACGGCCTTTGCCGTGTCGGTGGTCGAGCCCCATGCCTCGGGGATCGGTGGTGGAGGAGTCACCCTCATCGCGGAGCCGGAGAAGGAGGTCGCCGCCTTCGATTACCGCGAGGTCGTGAACAAGAGCGGGAAGATCCCTGTCTCCGGGACCGGCGTGCCCGGCTTCGTCGATGGCATGGCGACCCTGCATGCAACCTATGGCTCGATGCCGTGGGACGAATTGCTGCAGCCGGCAGTGGAGCTGGCCCGCGACGGCTTTGTGATCACCCAGTTCCTGGGTGAGCGCATGAACGACGGGATTGGATCGAGCATCGTTTCGGAGCACCGGCAATTCCGCACCAAGGACGGCAGCCGTGTGCTTCGCGAGGGCGAAACACTCAAACAAGCAGAACTGGCAGAGACGATCCAGACGCTGGCGACAGGCGGACGCGACGAATTCTATGAAGGTTCGATCTCCCAGCAGCTGACAGAGGTCAAGGGCCTCGATGCAGCCACGCTGGCCGATTACCAGACCGAAAAGTTCGAACCCGTCGACGGGAAGGTGGGCGACTACACGGTGGTCACCGCGCCGCCGGCCCTCCCCGGGGCCGGATTGATCCAGATGCTCCAGCAAGCCGAAGGTGCCGGCATCGCCTCCGACGCTCCCGGGTCCGCGCCCTACGTGGACAAACTCATGGCAGCATGGTCAAACGCCAGCGACACCGTCACGGAGAATTTCGGGGACCAGCGCTTTGTCGAGGTGGACCTCTCCGAGGTCCTTGACCGAGAACGGAACCTCAAGATCGGCAGCCAACTCGAGGAAAGGGCCTCCAAGGACTCCCCGGCCGGAGCCATCGACCCGGGAAACACGACCCACCTCTCCGTCGTGGACCGCGATGGCATGGCAGTGTCGATGACAAACACCATCACCAGCTTCTGGGGAGGGACCAAGAGCGATGTCGTCGGCGGATTCTTCCTGAACAACCAGCTCAGCAGGTTCAAGAGCATTGATTCGCCGGCGAATCGCCCGGAACCAGGCCGGAAGTCAGTCACCTGGTCCAACCCCGCCATGGTCCTGGACGGGCAGGGCCGCGTGGTCATGGGTATCGGAACCCCCGGCGGCCAGCAAATCCCCAACATCCTGGCCTCCGTCCTGGTCCCCGTCCTGCTGCAGGACCAGACCGTCCAGGATGCCGTGGACGGGCCACGCTTCCACCTGCAAGGCGGGATTCTTGCCGTGGAAGGCAAAGCCACCAAGAGCATGAAGGCCTTGGCGCGGGCCAATAAATGGAAGATCCGGGAAACCAGCCGATCCGACGGCGTCTTCGGATCGATCCAGGCGCTCTGGGTCGACTACGACACCGGGACCCTCGACGGGGCCACCGACGTGCGCCGCGACGGCGACCACGGGGTCACCAAAACCGACCAGTAAGGCAGCTGCCCCCAAAGGGGCAACGCCACATCGCCCTGCAGACGCGGATTGCAGCAGACCGTTGCTTCCCCCCTGCTCTGCGTCTTGCTTTAGGCGGCCAGGATAGGCTGCAGCGGGCCCGCAGCCCGAGCGTCACCGGAACCCCCGGACGACGTCATCAAGGAACTTTCCAAGGGCATGGGAGGGATGCGCTGTCTGGATGATGACGTCCACTCAAAAGCCGAGAAGCCCTTGAGCTACCCGAAGCCCAGGCTGCCGACGAGCTGTTGCTCCAGTGGACGCGTTCACTCCAGAGATATGACGAGCAGGTTTATTCCACTCTTCATGCCCCGGCGGAACCTGCACCTTCGGAAACCAGAGACTAGGTTCATGTCCCGGTGGCAGGTGACACTGGAAATACTGGCTGGCCTGGCAGGCGTCTATGCGATCCTGCTGGTGGCCTTGTGGGTTTATGCGCGAAGGTACCCCGGCACCGTAGGCATGCGCGATGCCCTGCAATTGCTGCCGGATCTGCTGCGCCTGTTGCAAGGCCTGATCACCGAAGGCAGTGCCGCGTGGAGTGCGGGTAAAACTGGCGCTGCTACTCGTTTACCTGCTCATCCCCGTGGATCTTGTGCCGGATTTCCTTCCGGTGATCGGGTATGCCGATGACATCATCATCCTCGCTGTCACCTTGCGCTCCGCCGTCCGTTCGACCGGCTCATAGCCGCTGCGTCGCCAGTGGCAGGGTCCTTCCGCCGGGCTTGCTTTCGGGGAAAAACTTGCTGGACTGCATTGCGGCACTGCTCCGCTCCCCGCCAGTCGGGCTTTCTTGAACGCGTTCAAATAAAAGCCCGACTGGCGGGGAGCGGATCTTCAAGGCCGAGATATCCGGCCGTCCCTGTTTCAACGAGTGGGTCGAAGGCACGTGCTGGGGCAACGACCACGTGCGTCCTCTCGACCACCGGGTGTGCGACTGTGCCTCTTGGCGTGTTCAGCACTCAACGTCGAAGGTTGCGCCGAACGAAAGCAGAACACCCTCGGTGTCATTGATGCGATCCACGGGCAGGACTCCCTTCAGGGCTGCCCGCCACCCAAGAGCCAAAGGAATAGCTCATGGACACCGCTTCGGTCCTGGCGGGAAATACCCCGGCATGGATCACCGCTCTCGCTGAAGGCCTTGGCCAGGGGGCCGCCCCGTAGCCAAAGCGGCACAGGAGACTTGGTTCTACCTGAGGTAGGAGAAGACTCCCATCATGCCGCGTTCGGCGTGGAAGGCGTTGTGGCAATGGGTGAGCCATTGACCGGGATTATCGGCGTCGAACTGGACCGTGACCGTTTCCTTGGGCAGGACAATGACTGTGTCCTTGCGTGCCCCGGTTTCCCCAATCTGGAAGGTGTGGCCGTGGATGTGCATCGGGTGCCACATCTCGGTGTCATTGACGAACTTCACCTCCACCCGTTCACCGGCCTGGATGTCAAAGGCCTTTTCGAAGGGTTTGGCCATGTCGAAACGGTGGCCGTTGATACCCCAGTCATAGTTCGCCATCCCGCCGGTCAGCCGCAGTTCGTGGACCCGGTCCGGCGCCTTGGCAGCCAGCCGCACGGCCGGGTCCGCGGTGAGCTGGCCACCGTGGACGACCTTGCCCGTCAAGGTCTTCGGGAGGTCCGCTCTCGCCGGGGCGCTCCCGGTCCCGGTGGAGATTAGCCCGTAGGCCATTTGGGCTTTGCCCTCGGCCAACGCCACTACGGGGGTGTAGCCGGCACCGACGGTCAAAAGCGCATCGATGCGTTCGCCCATGCCCAGGACGATGGCATCGGCATCGGTGTGCTCGACGGGGAAGCCGTCGGTGTGGGTCACGGTGAGTTGCTGGTTCGGGACCCCGATCCGGTAGGCGGTGTCGCCGGCGGCATTGATGATGCGCAGCCGGATGCGGTCACCCGGTTTCGCCGTGAAGGTCTGCGGCTTTTCGGCGCTGGTGCCGTTGAAGAGATGCAGCGGGTAGGCAACGTCGCCGGCGTCCCCGCCCAGGAAGTCGCTGGTGGCACCCATGAGCATGTGGCCCATGGCCATGGGACCATTGTCGCCGCCGTGGTCCATGCCGCCCATTCCTCCCATGCCCTTGGACAGTTCCTTGATGACGTCGTCAGGGGTACCGGTGACACCGTCGAGCCAGTCATCCAGGACGATCACCCATTCCTTGTCGTACGTCAACGGTTCCTGCGGGTCGTCGATGATCAAGGCACCATAGAGTGCCCGTTCGCGCTGCATCTCCACGTGCGAGTGATACCAGTAGGTGCCCGGGTGCGGCAACTTGAAATCGTAGAGGTATTCGGTGCCGGCACCCACAGGTTCCTGGGTAAGGCCCGGCACGCCGTCGGCATCATTGCGCATGGCGAGCCCATGCCAGTGGATGCTGGTGGATTCGGTGAGTTTGTTGGCGACGGTAACGCTGAGCTGGTCACCAACCGAGCCCCGCAGGGTCGGTGCGACAAGGGAACCGTTGTATCCCCACGTGGTGATGTCCGTCCCTGCCCGGGTGGTGGACAAAGGCCCCGCGGTGAGGGTTTGGCTGACGGTCTTTCCGGTGCTGGCCCGCTGGGCTTCGGCTGCGGAGATGAGCGGGTCCGTGGGCAGGATGCGAGAGACCCCTGCGGGGGCGGTCGGAGTGGGCGCGCATGCGGCCAAGGCCGCCACGGCGGTCGTCGCGACGGAAAGGCCCAGGAAGGAGCGCCGGTTCAAATGATAGGTCATGAGTGAATCCTTCAAAAATATATGTTCAGACGAGGAACGAACGGGGGAGATAAGGCAGCGACCGAGCCCTGAGGCAAGGGTGTCGTCCGGGCACAGCAAAGAGGCATGCGGGAACAAGCCCGGTCGTACCCGGCGGGGAAGAAGGGGTGCAAGGGGTGGTTCCGAAACATTTCGGAACCACCACAGCAAAAAGGCAGGACCGGGGGTCGCTACAGGGTGGCGAGCAGGTCCTGCATGTCCTTGATCTCGGCTTCCTGGGAGGAAACAATGTCCTTGGCCAGGGCCACGGCGTCCGCGTTCTGGCCGCCGGTGACCTCTGTCTCGGCCATCTTCACGGCCCCTTCGTGATGGACGATCATCTGGGTCAGGAACAGCTTGGTGGCCTCGGTGCCCTGGGCGGACTTGAGCTTGTCCAAGTCGGCGTCGGTCATCATGCCGTCCATGCCATGGCCCCCGGCCATGGCGGTCGGTTCGGACCACCCGGTGAGCCAATCGGTCATCTTCTGGATTTCGGGAGCCTGCGCGGCCTTGATGTCCTGGGCCAGTTTCTCGATCTGGGGGTCCAAGTCCGATTTCTCCAGCATAATGTCGCTCATCTCCACCGCTTGGACGTGGTGGGGAATCATCATTTGGGCGAACATCGTGTCAGCGGCATTGTGCTGCGCGTTGGTGGCGGGTGCTTGGCTGCCGGAGGTGGCGGAGGTGGCGGTGGGGCTGTTGTCCATGCCTTCCATCTCATTGCCGGACCCGGCACCGCATCCGGTCAAGGCGATCGCGGCGGCCAGGGCGGTGATTGTGAGGGCTGCAAATTTCTTCAAGGGGATCATTCCTTCGATCAAAAGTTTCTCGCGGTAAACGGCACCCCGTGGGGCACCCGGTTGATAGACCTGTCACCGAGGTGGCAGGAAACATCATCGGTTTACGTTCGAAGGATCGAGAGTTCGGCCAACGAGGGAGGATCGGGAATCCGGCCCCCCGATTTAGGTCCCGGGGCGCTGGTGAACGCCGTTACCGTGGGTGTCCAAGCGAGTATCCGCGGCGGTGGAAGGTTCGGCAGCTCTGGTCCGAAAGCGGGAACACAGATTTCGTGGCTGTCCATGCTGTGTCCGTCGGAGGGGAACCCGCCACAGCCCATCGGCATCCCCTGGGGTGCAGGCAGGATCGCGTCGGCACCCAGAGGGGTCGCCGGGAGAATGCCAGTGGTTGCCGCGTGGTTCGGCACCGTGGATTGCACGGTGGGAGATGTTGTCGAGGCCGGGCTGGGCATCGATGCCGACTCCATGGCCGTTACTTGGATCCCTCCCAGGACATGCATGCCCAAGAGGCCGGCGACAATGGCGAGCACCATGGCCACCAAGCCGAGCGGGGGCAGGACGGGACCCCTGGCAGGCGGGGCTGGGGTCGTGCGCACGGCGGGTCCTTCCTGTGGATGTCCGGAGGTGGTGGGTTAGTTGTGTATCTTACGGGTGCAGGCTGGGTGATTCCTCGGATCCCGGCATCAGCGGGCGTCGGCGGGGTTGAGCCGGAGCCGGCGCAGCAATTGGGCGTTCAGTGCGACCACGATGGTGGACAGGGACATCAGCACCGCGCCGGCTGCGGGGGAGAGCACGATCCCGGCGAAAGCGAACACCCCGGCAGCCAAAGGCACGGAAATGATGTTGTAGCCGGTGGCCCACACCAGGTTCTGCCACATTTTCCGGTAGCTGGCATGGGAGAGATCCACCATGGACAACACGGCCCTCGGGTCGTTGCCGGCCAACACCACCCCGGCCGATTCCATGGCAACGTCCGTGCCGGCCCCGATCGCGATGCCGACCTCGGCACGGGCCAGTGCCGGGGCGTCGTTGACGCCGTCACCGACCATGGCCACCCTGAGCCCGCGGCCCTGCAGTTCGGCAACCTTCTGGTCCTTGTCCTGGGGCAGGACCTCGGCGAAAACCTCATCAATGTGCAGTTCGGCGGCCACGGCCTGGGCCACCTGGCGTGCGTCCCCGGTGATCATGGCGACCTTGATGCCGCGGTCCTGCAAGGCCTGGACGGCCTGGCGGGATTCATCCCGGACCTCGTCCTCCAGGGCGACGGCCCCGATCACGGCTCCGTCGCGAATCACGTGCAACACCGATGCGCCCCGCTCCCTCCAACCTCTTGTTGCCATCGCGACGCGCTCGGGCTCGGTCAGGTTCAGTTCCGCCAACAGTGCGGGCCCGCCCACGGCGAGGTCCGAGCCGCCAACGGTTGCCTGGACTCCGCGGCCGGTCATGGAACGGAAATCCGTGGCCGTCAGCACGGGTGCACCCGTGAGTTGGGCGGCGTTGGCGATGGCGCGGGCCACGGGGTGTTCGCTGTCGGACTCGACGGCGGCGGCGAGGGCCAACAGGTCATCGGTCAACAGGCCCTCGATCGCCTCGACATCGGTGAGGGCCGGTTCGCCCTTGGTCAGGGTGCCGGTCTTGTCGAACAAGACCACATCGATGGTGCGCATCCGTTCCAGGGCCATGCGGTTCTTGATCAGCACGCCCGCCCGGGCGGCCCGCTCCGTGGAGATGGCAATCACCAGCGGGATGGCCAGCCCCAGGGCATGTGGGCAGGCAATGACCAGGACCGTCACGGTGCGGGTCACCGCATCCGGGATACTGCCCAGCAGCGACCAGACGATGAAGGTGATGACTCCGGCGCCGGCGGCGAAGTAAAACAGGAACGCAGCGGCCCGGTCTGCCAGCGCCTGCGCCCGGGAGGTGGATGACTGGGCCTCGGCCACCAGTCGCTGGATCCCTGCCAGTGCGGTGTCGTCCCCGACGGCGGAGACCTTCAGGCGCAGGGAACTGTCGGTGGCAACGGTCCCTGCCACCACGGGGTCCCCAACGGTGCGGGGGACGGTTTTTGACTCCCCGGTGATCATCGACTCATCCACCTCGGCGGAACCCTCGGTGATCACGCCGTCGGCAGGCATCCGCGCGCCCGAGCGCACCAGGACGATATCCCCGGCAACCAGTTCGGTGATGCCGATGGTTTCGGTGCCGCCGTCGATGACCCGCTCGGCCTCATCGGGGAGCAGTGCCGCCAGCGCGTCCAGGGCGCCGCGGGCCGAACCCAAGGCCCGCATTTCGATCCAGTGCCCCAGCAGCATGATGGCCACCAGCAAGGCCAGTTCCCACCAGAAATCCAGGTCGAAACCGCCCAGGCCCAGGCTTGTCACCCAGGAGGCGATGAACGCCACGGTGATGGCCATGGAAATCAGCAGCATCATGCCCGGCTGCCGGGCCTTGATCTCCTGCCAGCCGCCCTTCAGGAACGGTTGGCCGCCATAGAAGAAGATGACGGTGCCCAAGATCGGGGCAATCCATGGTGAGCCGGGGAATTCCGGCGGGACGTATCCCAGCAGGTGCCCGACCATGGGGCTGAAGTACACCACCGGAACCGACAGCGCCAAGGTCAACCAGAACCGGTTCTTGAACATGGCGGTGCTGTGCCCGGCATGCTGGCCCTGGGTGTGGACCGCGTGGTCATCATGATCCATCTCGCCGTGACCCATGGCCGCGTGGTCATCATGATCCATCTCGCCGTGACCCATGGCCGCGTGATCCATGCCCGGCACCGAATCCTGACGCACGTGCCCGTGGTTGCGCTCTTCCATGATTCTCCTTACGTGGTGTACTGAACGACCTCGGCGGCTGGACTGCCGACGACTGACATGCGAGGCTTCACTGACAACACCCCAAACATACCCCCATGGGGTATGTTTGTTCAAGTGATGGCCGTCCCGGAGGTCTTGGCTCGGGCAGGAGCCCGGTGCCGTAGAACATCGCTTGGCCGGGGCCCTGCGTTGCCACCCGCATCTTCTACGGCAGGGAACGTTGGTAGGTGTGGATGGGTGTCCCGTCCTTGGAATGGCGTTCCCCAACGCATGTCCAGCCCAGCTTCTTATAGAACGCCCCTGCCCCTGCTGCCCCTGCCGTGGTGACAAGCTCGGCCAGGGATGCCCGGTCCGCCACGGCACGGTTGAGGAATTCCTCCACGAGAAGCCTTCCGATGCCCCCGCCCCGCAGGGTGGGCAGGACCACGAGCGAGGTGATCACGGCCGTTGCCGGCCGGGGGTTGACCCCGGCAACCGGGTCGTTCGTGCGCCTCAGGATGCGGCGCAGGTACGGTCGGGCCCGGGTGCGCAGAAAGTGGAGAAGTACCCGCGGCCGGATGGAAAGTGCCGCGATTCCCGAGAACAGGAGACCCCACTTGTGCTGGTGCAGGACGTCGGCGACGTGGTGGATTTGGTTGGTGGAACCGGTCAGGAAACCCACTTGCTGCCGCGGGGCATCGATGGTTATCGCCACCATGGCCACCCCGTATTGTTCGGTGAGAAAGGTTTTCATCCAACGCCGGACGAAGCGTTTTCCCAAACGTGGGAACAGCCCCTCGGGCAGATACCGGATCACGTCAGAAGCCATCAAACGCAAGTCTTCTTCCGTGGCTTCCCTGATGACCACGAGGGAGCGTGTGCTGGGAAATTTCGGAGGTTTCTGGCTCATGGGGTTTCCTCGGTGAAGGTGGTGCCGTCATAGGTGTACTTGACCAGGCCACGCTCCATGGCCATCCAGACGGAAATGTTTCCATCCGCGGTTCGGGTGGCGCCCATGGTCGATGGCTGGCCCACTTCGGTTTTGGTTGAGGCCCAGGAAAGGCCGGCATTGTCGCTGAGATACACGCTTCCCTCGGGTGTTACGCCCACGACGGTCATCGGATCAGCAAATGCGGCCGTGAGCAGCCTCGGCCCACCATCCGGAGTTTCCCAGGTATCTCCACTGTCAACGGATCGCCATACTCCGTCCTCGGTGGTCGCCAGAACCACGGTATTGTCGGGGCTTCCCACCAACGCATACGGGGAAGGTGACATCGGCCCGGCATCCGACCATTCCTTGCCGTCCACCGTCGAGCGAAGAATCCCGTCGAATCCAACAATTTGGTCGCTGGTCACGGTCATGGCATGAAAATCGGATGACCCCTGCAAGGAGACCGGGATCCACGATTCCCCGCCATCGGTCGATTTGATCAGGCCCAGGGGATTGGGCAGATCAATACCTGGACCGGGATGCCCGGAAGCATAGAAGGTCCCGTTCGATGAGGCAGCGAATCCCATCAGGTCGATGGTGGGGCCGATTTTCCTTGGAACGGTCTCGGTGGCGTCGAAGAGGCCGTTGTGGGTTGCGAGCAGGACCCGTTGTGTTGTTTCTTCGATGCTGATGGCATGGATATGGCCAAACGGATTGGACGGTGGCTGTTCGCCGGCATTCGAATTTGGGGTTGCACCGCACGCGGCAAGTCCCAGGGTGGCGAGTAAGGCAATTGCCGTGGCGGGCCAGATGCGGGACTGGCGAAAAATACGAGTGGGGAAAGACATAGTTCTCCATAAATAACATCGATAAAAGGGAGCAAGCCTGCATGTGTGAAGGCCGGGGTCCCAAGGGGCACCCGGTTTGTGCATGATTGCAGCGTGCCGTCGACGAACACCGTCTTTCGGCAGGCCGAGTTTACTGGGTGAGCGCTTCGTGGATTCGGGAAGCGAATGAAATCTAATGCCATAACGCCACGCTTGGCGCAGCGAAGGCCAGGGATAGTGGGCTCCGGCATGGCACCATCGGCGGTCCCCGGGGGTGGCATCAAACCCGTTCTTCGTGCCCACGGACACCGGTCCCTCAAGGAACCTGTGGTGTTTTGCGAGGTCGGCACGGTCCATGCCGGCCCACCCTCGAGGGGACAGTCTCTTCCCCTTGAAGGTGGCGTCTTGCCTGCAATGAGGCATGCTCCCTCGAGGGAGGATCGTATCCTCAGCGTGGGCTAGGCCTATCCCCTTTTTTACGTGCGGCTGACCGAAAGCTGAACCAGCGAAGGGGTTACACGCGAACGGATTCGGGGGAGCCAAAGAGCGGGCGGGGCGGCCAGCCCCCTTCCGGGGACAGGTTGAAACGCCCTGGTGAGGAGGTGTGAGAACAATCCGCCCAAGGATAGAGCAAGGACACACATGCCGATCAGGGTCGATTCCATACCGCTCAAGGAGCTCCCGGCAAGGGAAGCCTGGGAATCATCGACCGGAAGATGATGCGCTACCACTTGCCATGCGGTCGTGTCTTGGGAATAACCTGGCCCGCTGTCCTGCACGTTGACCGCGACACTGGAACCATAAGCGGCATTGGGTACCTGATGGTCCACTCCGAGAACGTGCATGCCGAGCAGGCCCAAAGCCAGCGCAACCAGAATGAAAGCAGGTTGAAACACCAGAGCCAAGAATGCTCGGCATTTCATCACGGAGTACTCACTTCCCTGAAATTCTTATCGAACCGGCCCTAGCGCCACAACGTGCTTCCGGTCCCACGATAGTTGTCGAGTGCGGGATAGGGTCTGCAGCGACTACCATCGGCACCACCACGCCCGGCAAAAGATTGCCTATACTAAACTCTGAAACATTTTACAATAGTTCGTGCGCAAAACGGCAAACGTGCGGGACGCTGGACGAATACTGCTGCCCGGGCCGGAAATATTCCGGGGGACATGTTCGCTCGATACTGTTTTGGCAGCCCACCGTCGAACCAAACACCATGAGTTCCCGTTACAACCGGGAGAAGGGGCCAAATAATCACCGCTTCCGCCACGGGGACAACGGGCTGGCGGTGCCATGAACGGGTCCTGTCGACGTCATCGTTGCGGTTCCCGGGCGCCGGCCATCGCGATTACCTCGGTTTAGGTTGTTGAACAAGGATTTGAGATACTTGGGCCATGTCGACTGCTACCGTTCACCTGCTGCGTCATGGCGGAGTTCATAACCCGGACAGGGTCCTCTGTGGTCGATCGCCGAAATTCCACCTTTCCGATCTAGGCCATCAAAGGGCCGTTCGGACGGCAGATTTCTGCACCGGAGAGCATGAGTCGGACGCCACAACACCCACGTGGTCTCGTCCCGGCTTGTACGGGTTCGGAAAACGGCGAAGCCCGCCTTTAGTGCCCCGCTCCTGGACCTTGTCACGGATGCGCGAATCACCGAGGCAGCGAATCGTTTCGAGGGCTTGTCCCTGTTCTAGGACCGACTGAGGGTCCTACGTCGCAAACCCATTTCGTCCATCCTGGGGGGAACCCTACCGGGACCAGATTGAACGAATGATGGCCACCGGCTGCCCATCTGGGTGACACGCCGCTCCGCCGAGGGCAAGACCCTGTGGCACCACCCGCGGAAACGCGAATGCACTCTCACCTCCGTGACTAGGCTGGACTTTGAAGATGGAAGTCCGGTCGCAGTCCGCTATACGCAACCCGGCGTGGACCTCTTGTCCAACGCTGCGAACATCCCTGGAGCTTGAGATCATGACCGATCCCATCTCGTCCCAAGCACAGCGCTTGAGACGACGTACATTCTTGCGCGCCGCACTACTTGGAGCTGCCGTGCTGCCGCTGACGGCCTGCATCGGCGAAGAAGACCCCCTGGCCAAGCAGGCCCGCGAAGGAAACAACAAGAACTACATTGCCGGCGACGGGTCAGTCCAGGAATACGGTCCGGAATCCCGCACGGCACCGGTCGAGATCAATGCGGTGGCCTATGACGGAACCACGATTGACTCAGCCGAGTGGGCCGACCAGGCAACGGTCCTGAACTTTTGGTACGCCGCATGCGCACCGTGCCGCATCGAGGCTCCGCACCTGGTTGAACTCAGCAAGGAGTTCGAAGGCCAGGTCGGATTCATTGGCATCAACGTGCGCGACGAAAAGGAGGCGGCCGAGGCCTTCGAGCGCACCTTCGGCATCAAATACCCCTCCATACAGGACACCCAGGGCGCCATCCAGCTCGCCATGACCAAGTACGTCCCGCTCAAGGCCGTGCCCACCACCTTGGTGCTGGACAAGCAGGGACGGGTCTCCGCTCGGATCCTGGGCGTCGCTGAAAAAGCTACGCTCAAGGCACTAATCAACACGGCACTCACCGAGTCGTTGTGATCAGCCCCGTACTGGCCGGAGCCCTCATGCTGCCGGCCCAAGGAAACCCGTTTGCCGAGATCGTCCAGGACGGATCGCTGCTTATCGCGGTGCCCGTGGCCATCCTGGCCGGACTCGTGTCCTTCCTGTCGCCATGCGTGCTGCCCCTGGTGCCCGGCTACCTCGGATACGTCACTGGCCTCTCCGGCGCCGACCTTGCCGACCAAAAACGCGGCCGCATGGCCGCCGGCATCGGGCTGTTCATCCTCGGCTTCACCGCGGTCTTCATGCTGGCCGGAGTCGTCTTTTCACAGATCGCCGGCTGGATGATCTACAAGGGCTCGTGGGTCACCCAAGTGCTGGGCCTGGTGGTGATTTTCATGGGCGTGGTGTTCATGGGGGGATTCTCCTTCATGCAACGCGAAGCCAAGATCCACCGCAAACCCCCCGCCGGGTTGTGGGGTGCACCGGTGCTTGGGGTGACCTTCGGGTTGGGTTGGGCACCCTGCATCGGGCCGACGCTTGCCGCCGTGCTGATCATGAGCAGTGGCCCCGACGCCAACGTTGCCAAGGGCGCCCTGCTGACCTTTTTCTACTGCATGGGCCTGGGACTGCCGTTCCTTTTCATCGCCCTGGCGATCCGCCGTGGCATGGGTGCCATGCAATTCTTCCGTCGGCACCAGCTGGCGATCATGCGCTTCGGCGGCGGCATGTTGATTCTTCTGGGAATCCTGATGGCCACCGGACTGTGGGGCTTTTGGGTCACGCAATTGCAGGATTGGTTCACCAATGAGGTCAGGTTGCCCATCTAATGGCAAAAAAAGATTCCAAAAAAGACATTGCGGTCCCGGCCCTGGGCTTCGGGGGCATGCTCCGCTGGACCTGGACCCAGCTCACCAGCATGCGCACCGCGCTCTTCCTGCTGCTGCTCCTGGCCGTGGCAGCGGTGCCCGGTTCACTCTTTCCCCAGCGCTCGGTCAACCCGGAGCAGGTGACCACCTACCTGACCAACAAGCCGACCACCGGCGAATGGCTCGATCGTTTCCAGCTCTTCGACGTCTACTCCTCCGTCTGGTTCTCGGCCATCTACCTGTTGCTGTTCATCTCCCTGATCGGCTGCATCCTGCCGCGGGTCAAGAAGCACGCGCAGGCGCTGCGCACCCCGCCGCCACGCACGCCCTCACGGTTGAACCGCCTCCCGCAAAACGGCACCATCCAGATCCAGCCGGCCTCCGAGTCTGGTCTCAGCGACGGGGAAATTGTCGAGCGGGCCGCGAAGCTCCTGAAGAAGCGTGGTTACCGTTCCGAGGCCCGCCCCGAGGGTTCCAGCCCGTCGGTGGGTGCAGAACGCGGGTACACCCGAGAAATCGGCAATCTGCTGTTCCACATTTCCTTGGTGGGACTCCTGGCCTCGGTCGGCATCGGCGGCGCCTTCGGCTACAACGGCCAGCGCCTCCTGGTGGAGGGGGACACCTTCGTGAACTCCCTGGTGTCCTATGACGCGTTCACTCCCGGGACCTGGTTCCAGGAAGACTCCCTTGACCCGTATTCGGTCAAGCTCGAGAAATTCAATGTCACCTTCGACCGCGAATCCACCACGCACTTCGGCCAGCCCATCGACTTCACCGCCGAGGTAGAGACCCGCCGCAACCCGAATGCCGAACCCGAAAAGGAAACGATTCGGGTCAACCACCCCCTGCGCATCGATGGCGCCGACATGTACCTGGTCGGCAACGGGTACACCCCGGTGGTCACCGTGCGAGACGGCGACGGAAACATTGCCTTCAGCGGATCGGTGGTTTCGGTGCCGCAGGATGGCATGTACACCTCGCTCATGGTCATTAAGGTCCCGGACGCCAAGCCCGAGCAGTTGGGGTTCCAGGGATTCCTGCTGCCCACCGCCATGACCGACGAGACAGGGTTCTCCATTTCCGGGGACCCGAATGCGATCAACCCGCAGCTCCAGCTGAATTCCTACTATGGGGACCTGGGGCTGGATGACGGCATGCCGCAAAACGTCTACGTGCTGGAAACCGATGAGCTCACGGAGCTCAACAGCAGAGAGCTTGAGGCCGGCGGCATCGTGCTGGGCGCCGGGCAGACGTACGAATTGCCCGACGGCAAGGGAAGCATTTCCTTTGACGGGCTCAAGCGCTTCATCGGCGTGGACATCGCCTACGACCCGAGCAAGCGCCCCGTCGCGGTCTTTGCTGCCCTTTCGCTGCTGGGTCTGGGCATCTCGCTCTTTACCCCGCGTCGCCGGGCCTGGGTGAGAATCAAGACCTCCGTTGACGGCTCGGGCCGTGAAGAGCGGGTCATCGAATACGGATTGCTGGCCCGTGGTGAAGACCACGGACTTGAAGCCGAAGCCAAGGAGCTGCGCGAGCTCCTTGAACAGCAGTGGCCCGCCGTTGAGCGAGCCGGAGTCTAGGAGAACGAATGGAAAACGACATGCCCACGATCAACGTGGCCTTGGGGCAGTACAGCGACCTGTTCATGCTGCTGGCAGCAATCGTCTATGCGGCAGCCTTCGTGGCCTTCGCGTGGGACCTTGCCAAGTCCAGCAAGCTCATCCGGGAGATCGACGCCGCAACACTCGTCTCGGAAAAGAAGGTCCTCGTGGCTGCCGGTTCAGCAGGGGCGCCTCCATCGGTCGGATCGGAGAACGAACTGGTCAATGACTCCATGGACTACACCATGGCCTCCGGAAGGCGCATGGCAGCGAAGGTGGCCGTCTCCCTGACCTGGCTCGGCGTGCTCATGCAGGGGTTCGCGGTGGCCGGCCGCTCCATTGCCGCGCACCGGGTGCCGTGGGGGAACATGTACGAGTTCCTCTCCACTGGCTCCTTCCTGGTGGCCCTCGTCTTCGTGCTCGTGCTGCTGAGGAAGGACCTGCGCTTCATGGGCACCTTCGTCATCGGCCTGGTCACCGTCATGCTGTGTGGCGCCACCATGGGTTTCCCGACTCCCGTGGCGCACTTGGTGCCCGCGCTGCAGAGCTACTGGCTGATCATCCACGTCTCCATCGCGGTGCTGGCCTCGGCCCTGTTCACCATCACCTTTGCGATGAACGTGCTCCAACTGGTCCAACATGCCCGGATCGATGCACTTGCCGCCGGAAGGAAGGACAAGATGCCGTTTATGCGCCTGGTCCCCGGCGCGGCGTCGTTGGAAAACTTCGCCTACCGCATCAACGCAGTTGCCTTCGTGATGTGGACCTTCACCTTGATAGCCGGTGCCATTTGGGCCGAGGCAGCCTGGGGCCGTTACTGGGGCTGGGACACCAAGGAAGTCTGGACCTTCGTGATCTGGGTCGTCTATGCAGGCTACCTGCACGCCCGGGCGACGGGCGGCTGGACCGGGGCACGCTCGGCGTGGTTGAGCATCATCGGCTACCTTTGCCTCGTCTTCAACTTCACCGTCGTGAACCTCTACTTCAACGGGCTGCACTCCTACGCCGGAGTCTAGACCACCGTCCGCGGGAACCGTGGCGGGCCTGACCGCCTGCCAAGGCGTGCACACACTCGGGGTCGCGGATGTGGAGTTTCCCTGGGCGTTTACGTAGCCGATGATGTTCGCGACAACAGTGGAGGCCAGCAGGATCCAGGCGACGATCTTGGGTTCCGGGAGTGGGTGTCGCGGTGGGGGCGGGTGCGTTCCATTTGGCGCCCCACCCCCCGCCGCGACATCCGTGCACCAAAATCCGACATGCAAGAGGTTGGCCCGGTCCCCGGAAACAGAGCGTCTGTTCTGGGCCGCAACGGATTGCGCATTCGCGCCAGTAGGAGGCGATCAGACCGATGCCAGGTCAGCCATTGCGACGAATCCGGACATGGTCAATGCTCAGGGTCGCCGGGAACTGGGTGCTTTCGTCCGGGTCTCCCGGGTACTCGCCCCCGACGGCGAGGTTCATCACCAGATACATCGGCTCGTCCGGCACCTGCTTGCCGTCCAGTCGCCATACCCGCTTTCCGTCGAGGATGAAATCCAGCCTGCCCGGGGACCAGTCCAGGCCGATGGTGTGCCAGCCGTCGGCCAGGGAAGCGCCTCCCGGCAGGAGGTAATCCTTTCCGATGGATGGGGCCGACCTGTCCTTGGGATGCAGGTGCATCCGCAGGCGACCAGGATCCTCGCCGGTGACTTCCAACATGTCTATTTCGGGCCGGGAGTCTTGGCTGGCGGGAAGCAGCCAGATGGCGGGCCACAGGCCGCGGCCTGCAGGAAGGCGAAACCGGACTTCCACCGCCCCATACGTGAATGCAAGCTTGGGCCCCATCTGGTGGGCCGGCGGCCCGGTGGTCACCATGCCCGAAGCGAAGGCATAGCTTTTGCCGTCGGATGCGGATATCGCACTGCGCGCAGCGGTCAGGTGAAGCGCCCCTTCGGAGACCTTGACCTGTTGCGGAAGATACCATTCAAGTTCATCGTTGGTAGCAATCGTGCATCCGTCGTCCTGCCACCAATGGCACGTATTCCAGAGGGCGGTATCCAGCGTGTTTCCGTCGAACCTCTCGTCCAGCAGGATCCCATCCTTGGAAGCCGCGCCAGGGCGGGTTTCAGGGATCGGATCCTGGGAAGAACATCCTGCCAACAGCAGCCCCAGCCCGATGCATCCGGCCATGGCCCCAACACGGAATTCGTTCCTCCTGCGCATTTCCCGATGCTAGCCGCAGCGATCGCGCCCAGCAATGTGTGCGTTGCTACCGCCCGTGCATTCCTTGCAAGCTCACAGGTTGTTGCCGACGGGACCGCGCGTGCAGAGGCCCGTTACCAGGCGGGGTCTCCATCTATCAGAACACTGAGCCTTCCGGCCTTCGGGATACCCCGGACATGACTTTGCGGGGCCTCATGGACGATCGGCATCTGGCCGGCATGGGAACTCCTACAGATCCCTCCACCACAAACGGTACATATCCCTTTTCGACGCGATAAGGGTTCGGTGGGGGTTTTCGGAGGGGAATTTACCGTCGTGTCGGCTGTCCTGCGACTATTTATCAAAAGTGGCGTTTTGATCGCTGGCGTGATGCCAAGAACCAGCCATTTGAAAAATCCTTGTAAAAAGAAACGGGGCCCCCGATCGATCCTTGCGGATCGATCGGGGGCCCCGGAACGCCTGTGCTTAGCCCTTGAGGGTGTAGTACCCGTAGAGGGGGTTACGCGTAACATCGTGGAGCAGGGTGTCCGTCGTCGGATTCTGCGCACCGATCATCTTGCCGCCACCGAGGTAGATGCCGACGTGGCCGCCACCGTTCTGGAAGACGAGGTCGCCCGGCTTCGGGGAGCTGGTGCGAACGAACTGGCCCGATGCGCGGATGGCCGAGGTGCCGCGGGCGATGTTGATGCCGTGCTGTGCGTAGACGTACTTGACGAAGCCGGAGCAGTCCCAGCCCGAGGGGGTGTTGCCGCCCCAGACGTAGGGAACACCTCCGTACTTGGCCGCGGTTGCCGCGATGCCGGAGAGGTTGGCGGTGTTCATCGAGTCGCTCTTGACCTTGGGGGCCTCGGCGGCCTTAGGGGCGGAATCTCGGTTCGAGCGGGTCATCGGAGCGCTGGCGTCCGAGGCGCTGCTGGCACGGGTCGCCGGAGCGGTGGACTTCGAGTTGGTGCTGGCACGGGTCACCGGAGCGGTGTCGTTGGAGCGCGGGGTAACTTCCTCGGCCACGGCGACGACGACCGGGGCGGGTGCCGGCTTGGAGGTGAACGCTGCGCGCTCGATGTTCAGGTCCTTGGACGCCGAGACCGAAACGGCCTTGACGGCTACGCGCTCCGGGCTAAGCCCTTCAACGGGAACGGCGCTTGCTTCGCGGGAAACATCACCCTGGGCGGGAACGCCCAAAGTGAGGACCAGGCCGGATGCGGCGGCAACGACTGCTGCCTGGCGGCCAACCGAACCAGCGTTCGAGGCAACGGCCTTTGAGATGGATTCGAGGGGGTTGGTCCGAACCGGGGTCGCGCGGTGGCGGCCCAATGCTTGACGTGTAGTCACGTAGTAATGCCTCTCCTGATGCCTGCGAGGTGAGCTGTCGGGTTCGAGTGGGAGTCACTCGGCAATCCGGTCGCCAGGCCGAACCACTTAACCCCAAGGCTTCCTGTGTGGAAACCGAATGTGGGTCCCCCGCCACTGCCAAACGAGTAAGTGAACGGACACCGTGGGCTGGCAGTGCTCGGCACTTCCCGCGGCGGTGAACAGGGTTGATCCCCGATCACTTACTTAGAATATATGAAGCTAATCCACAAGTCACGTTTTGGTCACGGAACAGTGACAATTGCCGTTATAACCAGCTTTCGGGGTTTACCCACTTGCCGTTGACGATGACCTCGAGGTGGACGTGGCAACCGGTCGAGTTGCCCGTGGTGCCGACAAGCGCGACAACTTCTCCGCGCTTGACCTTTTGTCCCACGGACACCTTGAGGGCCGAATTGTGGTTGTAGCTGGTCTCCAGCCCGTTGCCATGGTCGATCTGCACGCGGTTGCCGGAGTGGCCGGCAAACTCGGACTGCACGACGGTGCCGGCGGCACTGGCCTTCACAGGGGTCCCGCACGCGGCCCCATAGTCCAGCCCGTTGTGGTTCATGAAACCCGGGCCGGTCGGATTCTTCCGGAACCCGAAACGCGAAGTCAATCGCACGGTGTCCAACGGTTGGGCCAGGACCCCGCCGCTTTCGACTTTGGTGACGTCGCCGCCGGAAGCGGTCACGACCGTTGCCAGCTTGTCTTCCTCGGTGAACTCGCTGGTCAGCGAGGCGCGCTCGATCTTGACCTCGTCGTCGGCCGGGGCCGTGACATCTGCTACAGCAGTCTGGGCGACGCGCTGGGTCTCCGAGGCAGCTTCCTCGACATCCTGCCCCGGGGTGATGGCGGCGAATGCCAGGCCGGAAACGGCTGCGACTGCTGCGATCATGTGCGCATACCCAAGTCGGGGGCGTTGCGTCCGGGGCTCGAACTTTAGGACATTGTCCAGCTCGTCGACTTCGGTGGGCGCGGCAACCGAAGTCGTGGGAGCAACCAGGGGAGTAGGAATTTCGCTGGCGGCAATTGCGTCCGCATCCGGGGATGCGCCGTAGCGCAGGCCCGCCGCAAAGCGGCGGCCAAGGTACTGCATGCTGTCGGGGGCCTCAACGGAGTCCGGGACCGCGCTCAGGGCGCGTCGACCGGAACGTCGGGAAGTGTTTTCACCGATCGGTGCGGTGTCCGCGATCTGCTCTAGTGAACCGTCAGCAGGCGTAGCATCAACGGGTCCGGAAGCACTACGGCGGCCGGGAGTGTGCTGCTGAGTCAAATGTCTACCTCTCATGTATCGCCTGCGAAGTTAGCTGTCGGATTCGAGTCATGAGATCAACTCGGCTGAGCCTATATAGTGGACTCAGCTTCACCCCAAGATCCGTGGTCCAAGACCAGGAACGGTTGAATGGGTCCTCCGCCCCCACCGGGAATTCTTGCTCCGCGATCCGCCGGTAGGGTTATGCGAATCGGATCGGGACGGATTTGCGTAAGTGAAACCCAACGTCTAACTCTACCGGGGTATATACAGAAAGTTACAATTCCGTTATCAATCCATGCGACGGGCAAACGCGTGGCCTCGGGCTTCGGGCGAAAGTGAGGCCATGGGATTCATTCGCGAATACGGCCGCCGACCTCGCCTACGGCTGGTTCCGTTCTTCCCCCTTTCCGCGTGTTCATGTGTCAGAACACGTCCAATCCCGCCTTGGTCCTACATGTGTGGCAGCAACGGATCGCCGAAGTGATAGGTGAAGAGTAGGGAAAGGCCGGCATAGCGGTTGTGAGGTTCATCCGTTTCAAGGGCAGCCCCTGGAAGAAGTCCTCATCTACGCAGACGACCACGGATGCTTCGACTGGAAACGACGCTCTGATAAGCTCTTTCTAGGCGACTGCAGGTTTTTTGAACGGAGCTTGCAGTCGCTGTAACGGTGAGACCTAAATCCTCTGGCCGGTGCACGCTGTGGGACTCGATATTAATCGGGTCCCACATGCGTTTATCCCCCACCACATCCTGCCGGCCATGGGCGGTCTCGGGAACCGAACGATGGAGGTGCTCTCCAGCACCGTCGGGGACGCGCCGCAATACGGTGAATCTGAACGCTGACAAGAGCCTGACAACATCGTTGTCCCGGCACTGCCGCCCACAGGGGCCATCCACTGAGACCGAAAAGCGCCCAAATTCCCGTTATCCCACTTAGATGCGATGAGGTTATCTGTTGAGCCCGACGCGGCGATGCAACCTCGAAGCAGCGAACCTAGCCACGGCATTTGCCTGTTATAGGTACCTGACTAGGAACTGAAAAGCTCACTCATATCCAGTCCCTTCTCCCGGAGAAGCCGCCGTGTTCTTCGATGAAACATTCAACTTCCCACCTGCTGCACGATCCCGCAGAGACCCTGGGTTTGCCTGCCGGCCCCCAAGGTGAAATCCATTACGACCAGCCCCCATCCTGACCGAAGGGGGCTGGGAACGCCCCGGGCGGGGAACCCCGCCCTGCTCATCGGATGGATACTTACGGGGACGGGAATCCTGTGCACCGTCGCGGGATTCATTCTGATGATGCTCTGACCCAGCTCCGCGCGATTCCGCAGTCGTCCGGGATTGGGTCTGGAACTGGTCCTGGCACCATGGAATCCGCCAGATCGCGGGTGTCGGCATAATCATAGGAAAACATCCACCTCGGTGTTCACAAATCCAACTGCGTCGCAAACTCAACGGTGCGTCGGCAAAGAGCACGGTAGCGATGTCTCATAACCCATCGCTACCGGACGTCGCGCAGGTCCAGCCTCGATATTGGCCGATTTCACAAAGCCGCCCCTCTAATGCCGCAGGAAACCGCATCAGCCCAGGCCTTGACCCACATACCCCATGGGGGTACTTGACAATATACCCATTGGGGGTACCGTTTGAGGTATGGAAAACATCGCGCTTCCCCTCGACGATCACGTCGGGCACGGATATACGGCCACCAAGGACGCCCTGACGAAGCGGCTCAGCCGCATCGAAGGCCAGGTTCGCGGCGTCGGCCGCATGGTGAATGAGGACAAATACTGCATCGACATCCTCGCGCAGATCTCAGCCATCAACGCGGCCCTGCACAAGGTCAGCCTCGGCCTGCTGGAAGAACACGTTTCCCATTGCGTCGTGAATGCCGCGGAACAGAGCATCCAAACCGGGGACCGGTCCTACGTGGACGAGAAGGTTTCCGAGGTCACCACGGCCATTGACCGCCTGCTGCGCTAATTCGCAACACGCGTTTCCATCACCCCCACAAGGAGAACCCATGAGCAACGAATCAAGCTGCGGTTGCGGCGGCTGCGGAAGCAACTCAAACGAAGGCCTCACCATCACCGCCAAACCTTCAGAGGAAACCATGAACCAGAACAACATCACCCTGAAAATCGACGGCATGACCTGCAGCCACTGCGTCTCCTCCGTCACCGAGGAACTCAACGAGGTCCCGGGGGTCAGCAACGTCGAGATCATTCTGGCTGCCGGAGGCACCTCCACCGCCGTCATCACCACCAACTCCGCCATCGAGAACTCGGTTCTCGAAGCCGCAGTGACGGAGGCCGGCTACACGCTCATCTCCGCAAGCGTCTAAGCATCTTCCCCACTCACCCCAGGGGCAGAGGGTGCGGACCAGACATCCGGATTTCCCCCTGGACTTTCAGCGTGAACGACACGCGGAGGTGCCGGGCCTAATCTACGGCCTTAAAAGACGCCGCGCAGGGCCGTTGCGATGGGGTGGTACCGGTGAGGGTAGAACAAGATGGAAAGTCCGCCGGCTGCAGCCGCTGATAGCTGAGATTTCTTCAATTGTTGAGTCCATGCCCTTGGGCCGTCAATTGTCCAGATAGCGTCTGGACAATTGAATTGGAGCCACAATGCACTCAGAAATTCTAGCTACGCAGAAAAAATTGGGGGATGCCCTGGGGTGGGTATCGTATCGGAGTCCCAATTGAGAACGTTCCAGTGGTTGTCCGAGAGCCGCATCACAAGGGGGTAAACAGCTTAGCCTCATCTGGTTCCCATATGCCACCTGTAGGCATATCTGGATGAACATACAGAAGTTCTGTATCCAGTGCTATGAGCCGAGGGGAAGCTCCAATAGCGGCAGATGCGACATCGAGCGAGATGTGCCACTGCTGGGCACTTCGCAAGCGGCGGCCATGTGCTGACCTTCGGTCATGACGGAATTTTTCAAGTCAAGCGGTACCAAAGTGAGTTAGACGGCCGTTAGGCCGCTGTTTTTTCGATGGTTTCCCTTGGTTGGTTGATCCATGCCGGCCCGGGCAGGGCCAGGATCTTGG
>NZ_JAOYTG010000025.1:0-61894 GCF_025847175.2 Paeniglutamicibacter sp. ZC-3
CTTGGCGCACTTCGGCCAAAACTAGATTAGACATACTGATTGGTTTCCTGGTTCTCGCCCTACGCGATCGAGCTGACTTGCTCTGTCACCGTGGTACCGCTCCAGCCTGACACGTAGGGCAACGACACGTCGAGGCAGAACGTGAAGCCTTGTCGGTCTGGAATCCTTTCACGGACAAGGTCCTGGGCCACTGGTGGGCTTCGCGCTCTTCTGAGGGGATGTTCGGAGCTGACTCGCCAACTGGCTGGATCGACGGAGCGAGAGAACTGCTGGCCGAGTACCAGCTCCTTGCCGCTGAGAACACTCTGACGAAGAGGCATGCGGATCCGAAGGGGACTCTGCAGACCATGTTGGCTGGCCTCCAGGCATGCGTGGAGGGGGAAGCCGATTCCCGCGTGATGGGTCGGGTGCGCGCGGCCGTGTCCAACAGGGTGGCAAGGCGCGGCGAACCAGGCTCACTACGTCTCGCTGAGCTTCGGGCAGCGCAAGCTCGCACCGCGGCCAAACCGTCGCATGCGGCCATGGCACATGACGCCGCAGCCCGGATTAAAGCGACAGGCCACACCGGCGCCGTTGACGATCCCCTCGCGCTACTTCGAGGCACTCCCGCCGCGGCTCTGCCCTCCGTGCGCAAAGCCACCCGTCAAGCAACTCAGGCGCCGCTGCCGGATCTCCTGCGACAGGGGATCGTGCGATCGGCGGAGTTGCTGGCCGAACTGGCTCCACAGCTCACCGCCGAGACGGTGGCCTCCCGGTACTCAGACGCATCGGCCGGGGTGCTGGCCAAGCGCCTCTACCGGGCATTCGCCAACCGGCGCAGCCTGCTCTTGCTCAACCATCAGTCTCAAGTGACCATCGATGCGCTTCCCTGGTTCAACCTGTTGGAGCAGGCAGGCGTTCATGAGCAAAAACAATCCCTTGCTCACGTCCAAGGATTGGAGCTCGCCGCACTCGCCCTGGACCACTTTCCGGGAACTTTGCTTCCCAACTCCCTCATTCGGGAACTCACCCGTCTCTTCGGAATCGCGTCCAAGGGTGTTCCGCTGACCTACGAGTTGGCCTCGGATATCTTCATGGGTTCCTTCAGCCCGGTCTTCCAACGGGCAGCTCAAGAGGCCGCCACCGTGGTTGGCGACACCATCTACGCCCACTACTACGGCATCGATTACAGAGAAATCCTGGCCATGGGGAGCAGGCCCGCGACGCCTTCCCGAGCACGACGCATGCCCCGCACCGCGGTTCCGGAATTCGACACCCTTGTTCGCTCCCGCGCTGGCATCGGCCTAACCCGCTGGGACTACGATGTCGCCGCCAGCGGAAAAGCCATCGAACAGGCGCAAATCCTCACCACTCACAACCTTGCCTCATTGGTGAACGCGGGGATCTCGCTCGACTGGGGAGTCCAAGCACGCGAAGCTTGGAAAGCCACCAAGAATCACCTCGCCAAGGTGACTGGGGCAAAGCACCTGCATCACCAGAAGAATGCTGCCTACGGATGGCGGCAAACCGTCTTCTACCTCGCGCTATGCCCCGTTGAACAGGTGGCCGCCTTCATGGACGATCAGACCCTCACTCAAGGGCTGACTCCCGAAGCCACGTTCAAGGCAGAATCGATCCTCCAAGGTCTCATGGAAACCATCGAAACCGGCGCACCCGCGGAAGGTCCCTTCCTGGGCTGGGTTGCCCGACCGAAACGTTGATGACGAAGGGATCCGCAACTCCAGCGGACTTGATAGTGATGAGTTTCCGAGCTGGCGCTCGGTTTAGGCCAAGCTGCCAGCAGTTGCGAGTAATAAACTGATTCGGCGTCAGAGATTCAGAGCCCGAGTTAACGGCCTCTCGAACCATTTCCTGTCTGCGTCGAGATAGGCGCAGAGGGTCTTGACCAACGTACTGCCTGTAGAACCGGCGTCGCGTAAAGGGCCGAAGACCTTTTCAACTATTTCGTTCGCCCCGCTTTCCGAGCGTGGAGAGATCGAAAACGCAGCGTTCTCGTAGTGCACCAGGCCTTCGGCCTTGTTTCCGATGGATTCATGCGCCCATTGGGCACGCAACACCGCATCCCCTGCTTCGCTGAGGTCGGCGAGCTGCGGAGAATTCCCCGCTCTGACGTTAGGGAAGAAATGGAACGACGCCGTCAGGACGACGGCGCGCAGTTCCTTGCTTAGGACCATTTCAAGGATCCAGATACAGAATTCCCGGTTTACATCTTAGAAGATCTTCCTCAGGCGGGAGACGATGCTTTACCGTCATTCTTGGCTGGCTTGGAAGCACCGTACTTCTTCTCGTAGCCCTCACGAAGTTGGGCAACGAGAACCTTTTCCGCAGTGGTAATGGGGTCGGCCTTGCCTTGTTTTATCCGGTCCTCTAGCGCGCTGACCTGCATGGGCTCTCTAGCCATCGTGATGCACCTCCGTTTGCTCAATTGTCCCGCACGAGGGGTGGAGTGTCCACGTCGCCAACTGGGTCCCTGCTCTCCACACCTTCACCGGAAACAGCTTCGGTCACGGCAAGAATGAGTCGGTATTCAGTCCTGGTGGCTTCGGACGATAGTGCAGTCAGGGCTTCCAAACCGATGATGCGGTCAACATACTTGTCGGACCTGGCGAGCGTGAGGGCCCATTCGGCCCGGTCCCACCATTCCTGCCGTTTGGCTGCCGTGCGCGATGTCCTGGCTCCGAGCAAGGCGGCCCCATAAGCGATCCCCGCTCCCCCTAGCGCGAATATCCCGGCCACGGGAGGGCCGGACCAAAAATCTCTCCAGAAGGGATCGTCCAGGACAAATGGTGGAAACAAACGGCCGATAACCGCCCCTGCGACGGCAGCGCCAAGAAGATAACAAACGAGTTTCCACCTGGGGCCCCATGTCATTTCGAGCCCTTTCCCGCCGACAGAGCAGCCATGTGACACCTTCCCGGGATTCGCAGGTACGTGAACAGATGCTGTGTCGGCGGCCAGTTGTTTCGGCAACGTTTGGCGCAGTTGCCTGCGTTGAGCTTTCTAATGTTTCTTGAGGGCCCTCCGCCGCAGCTGGTGGAAGGGCGGCCACCCGAACACCTGGAAAGCCACCTGCCAGATGATGTCAAGCATCCACCACCGGTAGGCGCCCATGCATCGCGCGGCCACGTAGTCATAAGGGAAATCTATCTCATGCCCCCGACATTCTCGGCGGCCGAATATTAAGGAACGTGGGCTTCGCCGCGGTTCCCAGTGCGTGACCAGTCTCGCGATGATCCCCGAGATCCAACGTCGGCATCATTTCCCGCAGGGCACCGCCCTGACCTCGCGTCAGCTGCACGGAACGACTTTGGCAGCCCGGCGACTCGATGACAGCCACCGTGTGGATGGCTCGTAACTCTGCTGGACCGTTGAAAAAGTGCGTATGTCCCGGGTGTGTCTATGAGTCTTTTGCACTATGGGCACGTGGTTTGGAATATTCGGAAGATACCGAAGTCGGCGGGCATTGTAGATGCGGCAGCACTCTGCGAAGCACGTACTAGACGCATGGTCGCCGGTTCATAGATGGAAACGCCGACTTCGCGTCCTGATGAAGGGTGCTGGCTCCACGGAGGGTTTACCGAACGGTAGACGAGCGTGGTTCGGATCCCCAGTACTCTCGTACGCCAAATATTCCCCTACCAATGCGCGGTTCAACCGCAGTGAATCCGCGGTTTCTGAGCACTGCCCAAGCATTACCGCAGGAAAGACACAAGATCGATGATCGCTCGGCTGGGTCCGGCTAGTCTTCAAATGTCGGAGCGAATCACACGGCCCATCAACAGGTGCCGCCCCAGGGATTCGCATCTCTCGACGACATCCCTGTCAAGCACATCCTGGTGCACCCTGCCCGCGGGCTTCCATGCCCCGGCCACATCGAAAGAGAATCCTCCATGCGCAAGTCCCACAAAATCCTTACCGCTGTTGCCG
This sequence comes from Paeniglutamicibacter sp. ZC-3, assembly GCF_025847175.2. Taxonomy (NCBI): domain Bacteria; kingdom Bacillati; phylum Actinomycetota; class Actinomycetes; order Micrococcales; family Micrococcaceae; genus Paeniglutamicibacter; species Paeniglutamicibacter sp. ZC-3. Next base: position 3,928 of record NZ_JAOYTG010000025.1, read on the forward strand.
TCGCCGGCATCGTCTTTGCCGGCGGTTCCGCCTTCACAGGAACCGGTCTCTCGACTACTGCCGGCGAAACCCAGTTCATCGGCGGACAGGTATCGCAGCAGGTCACCGGTGCAACACTGGCCACCGTGGACTACGATTTCACGAACACCACCCAAGAGTCCATCAACAAGATCAACCTGAGCTTCGCAAACACCGAAGATGGCAAGCCGGTAGTGGTCACCACCACCGGCGGCGCGGGCGGCACTTTCACGTGCGGCAATGTCGTCGCCAACGCATCCGCTTGCACATTCGCACCGACCACCACGGAGACCGGCTACACCGGACTGACCGGGCTCAGCATCACCGTCGGGGAACTCGACGCCGCATAGTCCGTCCATCGCTCATGGTCATGGTCCGCCCCCCAGCGGACCTTGACCATGAGCGATTTCTCTCCATACCAAACACCACCGACCGGAAGGAGCACGGTGCCAAGTTTTCCACGGCTCCTCGCGAGTGCCGCGAGCGCCCTCGCCGTGCTGGGCATCCTGCTGGCCGCGATTCTGTTAGGCAGTGGCCAGGCAGCGTTCGTGAACACTTACGGGGTGAGTATGAACCCCCTCTACCACCAGGGCGACCTCGTCGTCGTCTCGCGCGCCGAAAGCTACTCTGTCGGTGACATTGCCGCCTACCACCTGGTCAGCGGAGAGGTGGCGCTCCACCGGATCATCGCCGGAGATGCCAATGGCTTTACCCTCAAGGGCGACAACAACGAATCGGTCGACGTCGACCATCCCGCGGCCGTCGACCTCATCGGCAAGGCCGTCCTGCACATCCCCCACGGCGGGAAGGTGCTTCAGATACTCACCACGCCCCCTGTACTCGGCTTAGCAGCCTTTGCGCTGCTCGCCGGAGCCGCCCCCAGCCTGAACCGAAGCCGGCGTCGCCGCGCAGCAAGGAAAGAAACCATGTCGTCCAGCGCCGCCTCGCAGAAGACCCGCCACACCGTGCGTGCAATGTTCGAAGCCCCATTCACTCCTTGGACCGCCACTGCGACCGCCCTCGGCGTCGTGGCCATGGGTCTCGGGATCTGGGCATGGACCGGTCCCGCCGATGCCCCCGCACGTGCGGGGACCGAAGCGCACATGGACTTTTCCTACAGCGCAGCGGTTCCGCGCACCCCGGCCTACGACGACACCACCGTCAGGTCCCCGGACCCGGTCTTCCGGCAAGTGGCCGACAACATGAAGGTGCATTACACCTACCAAGGCCCAGCCGCGACCATTGCACCGGTCGCCGAACTGTCCACGCCCGGAGGATGGCATACCACGGTCCCCCTGGGTGACCCCACTGAGGTGAGCAGCGGAACCCACCGCGGGACCGTCAAATTGGAAGTAGCTGCTCTGGAAGAACGTGCCGCGCGGGCCGCCAAAGTCACGGGTCTGCCGGCCAGCCCCCTCACCATCATGGTGGTCCCAGCCGTAACGGGCGACGGCCAGGACTTCAGGCCGGCGCTGGAACTGTCGGTAACGCCCCTGCAGGTCGCCCTGGTGGATCCCGCCGCTCTTTCCGTCGCTGGGGAGAAGCTCGAAACCGCCGCCCCGCGTGCGCTGACACTGGGCACCTGGCAACTCTCGGCCGGAATCTCCCGCGTCATTGCCCCGGTATTGCTTCTGCTGGCACTCGCGGCGCTGATGGCGATTGCGGCGAACGCGCGCCGACGCCCTTCCCGCAGCGAAGCGGAAAACATTCGCCGCCGCTGGCCATCCCTTGTCATCCCCGTTCAGCCGGTCCCATCGGTCACTGGGCGTCCCGTCATCGACGTCGTGGATTTCCCCACCCTGGCAAAACTTGCAGAGCGCTACGGCCTGCTGGTCCTGCATTGGACCCGCAGCGGAATCGAGACCTTCATCGTGCAGGACGACAACACCACCTACCGCTACCGCAGCGGGGACGGTGTAGGAGCACAACCAGTGGCAACGCCCGCCGAAACCGCCTGAACGGCGCGTCTGCCGTAGGAAGAACTCAAGGCACAAGGCAAGCGCAGGCACCCAGCGCGACGCCAAACTAAGGCGGGACCCGATCACCATCGGGTCCCGCCTCCGCCAGTGGACCGGCGACCTCACTGCAAATGGTCCCGCACGACCCAGGTCCACGCCGGAGGCCTTGCCTCCGGCCGGAATCATCTCCATGAGGCCGGGTATTCAGCTCGGGCCGTGTCGCGGACGCGGCCGTGTAGAGGAGATGGTTCATGGCGAGGCCGTCCGGTGTCCGCAGAGCCCTCGCCGTGAGCCAGTTCAATGCCCTAGGGTCGCTCCGTGCACAGCATGTAGTTGTACTTGGCGATGGCAACCTCTTCGACAGTGCACGACGCAGCAGCAATGAAAGGCCAACTGGTTGCTCCATCGATCCGGGAAGCGCCATGATGACGCTTCTGCTAACTGAACACTGGCCCAGCATTCGGCGTGGGGTCCGCGGTGTCGCTTCGCGGTTGCCTCAACTTCAAGCCGGAAGCAAGAGCCACGCCCGAGAGCGAGCTGGCGCGCGCCCGAGTGGCTGACCCAAAACCAATTCGACTGTCCTTTGCGACACCGCAGTTCAGTGTTGCGAGGATACGCTTCGACCCTTTCGTCTAGTGGATTCAAATCAGTTGTTGTGTAACACCGAGCCTCTGCCATAGGTTCGGTGTCATGAACGCGCCGAGAAATATGGATGCTTTTGGGGAGCTATGCGATCTGGTATTGAAGATGAAAGACCTCCAAGGTTTTCTGGAAAGCCTTGTCAGCCACGTAGCCCTGGCAATGACGCGTGTCTCCGGAGTGATGGTTGAATGTTCGGTGGTTTTGCATAGGAGCAAACGACCCGTGGCAATCGCCGGCAGCAACGATCGAGTGGTTGGCCTGGACCACGTGAATCAAGCCTTGGATGCCGAAGCATGCCTCCACGCCAGGCGTAGCGGTTTGCCGATCATCCTTGCTGACTCTTCAGATTCCCGTTGGCCCGATCTGGGGCGCGAATTAACCGATCGGGGTTTCGCCGGATTGCTGGTCCGCCCGCTGGAACTGGGACCCACGGCATCTGCCACCCTCAATTTTTTTGCTGCCCGAATCGGTGCCAACAACGACGGCATCATTCTTGACGCGATGGGTTTCGCGGATCAAGGCAGCAAGGCGTTGTGCATGGCCTTGAGGATCGCGGAAGCCGAGCTGAGATCGGAGGATCTGTCGGCCGCATTGGAATACAGGACGGCCATTGACCTTGCTCGCGGCATTATTATGGCCCAGAACCATTGCACAGCCGCCGAAGCGTTCGGATTCCTTCGCAGCGCATCAAATAACCGGAACCAGAAACTGCATGACATTGCCTTGGCGATGACCTCCAGGTCCGCCCAGTCGCCTGGACTCACACACTTCGAAGCCTAAGTGGAAACACGCACGATTCAGGACCCGGAAAATTTGGTCCGAACACGAAGATCGCGCGGTTGTCCAGATCGCATACCGGTGCCACCTATCCCGGAAAAACCGTTCCTCGAGGAGAAATGAGGCAGACCGTCCCTCTCATCCGCGTTCCTCCGAATGGCGAGCCCTGCGTGACCCCTGTCCGCTGCTCCTGCCCTGTGATCGCACCGTCTGCCGTGCCATTCCGGGCCTGCTGGTTGCAGGCACGAGCATGTTCTCACTTCCACACATGCCCATGAGACCTTCCGATCTAACGGCAGCAACCGCGGTTCTCTCCCGCATCCCGGACAACCACTGGAATCAACCCGGCACAACCATGCGGCGTAGACACGATTGCGTCTCTACACTCGGGGCAAAATCGCGCTTACATGACCGCTCAAAATCCTCCACCGGGCTACTCCCGGAATCGACCAAAATGCCGGTTTGGATCAGGTTAAGCGCAGGAAAAACGCAGCTTCCCATGGGTTGGTACAGGCTTCCCTGAGGATAGCCACAGGTTCCGTCCAAACCCCGAAATGCCTTGCTATGTTTTTTTCAGCGCGGTGCACGAAGCAGTCCGATGCACCTCGCAAAACCAAAACACCACTTCATTTCAGGAGCTCCCCCATGCTGCACGTTTACGCCACCCTCCAGACCCTCGGCTTCCGCATCAAGAACCGCATCCAGCGCGACGAAACCGGCGCCACCGCCGTTGAGTACGGCATCATGGTCGGCGTCATCGCCGTCGCCATCATCGCCACGCTCATGCTCCTCGGCCCGCAGCTGAACGCGTTGTTCGTGGAGGTTAACACCCAGCTCAAGGGGATCGGAACCACCCCGACGACCCCGTAATTCCACCCCAACAACCTCACTGTGGTGGCGGGGCACCTTCGCCCCGCCACCACAGCAAGCTTCATCCACTCAAACCAGGAAGGTCCAGGCCATGACACAGCAGAACGAACGCGGTTCCGTTGCCGTTGAATTCGCCATTGTCCTTCCGGTCCTGCTCATGCTGGTCATGGGCATCATCGAGTTCGGGCATGCCTACAACGCCCAGCTCACGCTGACCCAGGCCGCCCGCGAGGGCGTCCGGGTCATGGCCATCGCGAATGATCCGGCCAAGGCGCGCTCGGCCACCAAGAATGCCGGCGCAACCCTGTACCCCGCGCTCACGGATGGAAACCTGGCTATTTCCCCCGCAGCCTGCACGCCCGGCGCCCAGGCCAGCGTCACCATCACCTACCCGCTGTCGACCATCACCGGCATCGTCTCCCCCATCACGCTCACCGGCAAGGGGGTCATGCGATGCGGAGGCTAAGGAAATCCCCGTATTCCGAACGCGGAACGGTGAGCGTCATGACGGCCCTGCTGCTGGTCGCCCTGCTCGGCTTCACCGCCCTCGTGGTGGATGTCGGAATGCTCTATGCCGAAAAGGCCCAGCTGCAAAACGGCGCGGACGCCGCGGCGCTTGCCGTGGCGCAGGATTGCGCCCTCAGCCTAGCCAGCACCAATTGCACCACCGCCTCTCCGCTGGCTGCAGGCTACGCGAAATCCAACGCCAACGACGGGCTCAGCAACATCCAATCCGTCCAGCTGAACAAGAGCGCGGGCACTGTCACCGTGACCACAGGAGCCCAACAGGCAGGCGGCGAGGCCAACAAGGTTTCGCTGTCCTTCGCGCGCATCCTTGGCTTTGACTCGGCAGAAGTCGGCGCCACTGCCGGCGCGCAATGGGGCAGCCCGGTGGCAGGTCCCACCGTTTTTCCCGCGGCATTTTCAATCTGCCAGGTCGAAAACAGCGTCGGCGGCGGTCTCCAGCGACTGGGGCTCCACGGCGGATCCTACGCCAACCCGGGGTGCAACTACGGCCCGTCCGGCGCACCGGTCGCCGGCGGCTTCGGCTGGCTGGCCCAGATTCCCGGACAATGCGGCGGCTACATCGACCTGCTCGTCCAGGAAGGCGGCAGCGCCACCGGCAACAATGAGCCGCCCAATTGCACGACGGTCTTCAACAAATGGAGCACCGAACTCAACGCTGGCCGACGTCCAACCGTCCTGCTCCCGATATTCAACCAGGTCACCGGAACCGGCTCGGGGGCCAACTACAAGATTTCCTCTTTCGCTGCCTTCGAGGTCACCGGCTGGAAGTTCTCCGGGGGGTCCTCGCTGCCCTCCGTATTCCGCAACACCTCCGCCTACGTCGGTTCCAAGGAATGCACCGGGGACTGCCGCGGCATCATCGGCAAGTTCGTCCGCTACGTGTCCCTCGACGAGGGCCACATCCTGGGACCCGTCAACAAATATGGTGCCACCGTCGTCCGAATAACCCACTAGGAGCTTTTCTTGAAATCCCGACTTCTGGGCGGTGTTGCCGCCGCCGTCCTCGCGCTACTCGGCGCCGTCCTTGTCTACTCCTATGCCGCCAACGCCGACGCGCGCGCCATGGCGGGGCTAACGCCCACCAACGTCCTGGTCGTTCGCCACGCCGTTCCCGAGGGAACGTCCGTCGCCGACCTCGGCGAATCCCTGGCACTCGAAGCCAGGCCCGCGGGCACCGTGCCCGCCGGCGCGCTGGCCGCCTTGGACAATGTCGCCGGCCAGGTGACGGCCGCGGATCTGGCACCCGGCGAGGTGCTGCTCTCCAGCCGCCTCGTCGATCCTGCTTCGCTCCAAACACCCGGCACCGTCGCGGTCCCCAAGGGCCTGCAGGAAGTCACCTTCGCCCTGGAACCACAGCGGATGGTCGGCGGCAACATCACCGCCGGAAGCACCGTGGGGGTCTTCGTTTCCTTCGACAAGGAAGGTCTCAAGGACCCGGCCGGCTCCCCTGCCACTGGCAGGGTCTTCCACAAGATGCTCGTCACGCGATTGCAGCGCGCCGACGCCACCGCCGAATCGGCGGAGGGTGCACAGCCACTGCCTGCCGGGACCATGCTCGTCTCCCTCGCCGTGACCGACCGCGACGCTTCGAAGATCATTTACTCGGCCGAATACGGCCGCATCTGGCTGACCAACGAGCCCAAGGATGCCAAGGAAAATCACCCGCCCCAACTCATGCGCCAATCGGAGGTGTACCCGTGAGCCGTTTCGTCCTGATCTCCCCGGATGCCCAGTTTGACCAGCTCGTCCGCGCCGCCGTCGAAGGCGGCCTGCACGGTGGGGTGCGCTCCTTCCTGACCACCAGCGTGCCCACCGATCCCCGGCAATTGCTGGACTCCCTGGAGCAGGCCCCCGAGGTCCTCGTCCTGGGTCCCGGCATCCCCGTCGAGGAGGCACTCCGCCTGGCCACCGTCTTCGATGTCCAGTGCCCGGGAATCAGCGTCGTCCTCGCCGCCGACTACGACCCCGAACTCGTGGTTCTGGCCATGCGCGCCGGCATCCGCGACGTCCTGGCACCCTCGGCGGACATCGCCCAGGTCGCATCCGTGCTGGACCGCGCCTGCCAGGCGCACTCGGCACGCAGCCGCCACCACCAGCCGGCGAGCGCCGAGCCGCAGGAGAAGAAGGGCCAGGTGATTGGCGTGTTCTCCCCCAAGGGAGGCGTGGGCAAGACCACCGTGGCCACCAACATCGCCGTGGGTCTGGGCAAGATCGCGCCTATGGGCGTTGTCATTGTCGACTTGGACCTGCAATTCGGCGACGTCGCCTCCGCGCTGTCGCTGGATCCCGAGCACACCGTGATGGACGCCGTGTCCGTCTCCGCGAGCCAGGACACCCTGGTCCTCAAGGCCTTCCTGACCGTCCACCCCGCCGGGCTCTACGCGCTGTGCGCATCGAAGAACCCCGCCGACGCCGACCACGTGACCAGTGGGCACATCGAGCGCTTGCTCGACCAGCTGGCCGGGGAATTCCAGTACGTCATCGTGGACAGCGCCCCCGGTCTCACGGAGCTCGCCCTGACCGCCATGGAACGCTGCACCGACGCCGTGTGGGTCAGCGGCATGGACGTGCCCAGCGTGCGCGGACTGCGCACCGGGCTCGATGTGCTCAAGCAGCTGGACATCCTCCCCGAAACCCGCCACGTGGTGCTGAACATGGCCGACCCCAAGACGGGGCTGACCATTGGCGACATCGAGACCTGGATCGGCGCCCCGGTGGACGTGAGCATTCCCCGCTCGCGGACCGTGGCGTTTTCCACGAACCGCGGCATCCCGGTGCTCCAGGAATCCAAGTCCGACCGCGCGGTCAAGGGCTTCGCCCACCTGACCCGGCGCTTCGATCCGCAATGGCGCGCCCAACCCGCCCGCAAGCTCCACCGACGGGTGGTTGTCCGATGAAACTCTCCGAGCGGCTCAGCGCCGCGGAAAACGCAGCGCCGCCGAACCGTGCCACCAGTGTCCGCCAGCCGGCCACCCAGCGCCTGGACACCGCAGTGCCCCGGGCGGCTTCCGCCCCCATGCCCGCAGCCAAGACGGTCCTGCACTCGGCCGCGCCAGCCGACATCTACAAGCCGGCCGTGCAGGCACCGGCCGCGGGTTCGGCTAGCGCGAAGTCCGCGATCGCCCACCCGGTGGATGCCTATGCCGGGCTGAAGCAGCGTGCCGCCAAGGCACTGTTCGAACGCATGGGAAGCCGCTTCAACGATTCCACCCTGACCGAGGAGGACCTGCGCGCCAGCGCCCGCGAGGAACTGGTCCAGGTCATCGACGCCGAGAAGGTCCCGCTCTCCCCCGCCGAACGCTCGCGCCTGATCAACGACGTGGCCAACGACGTGCTGGGCTACGGTCCGCTGCAGCAGTACCTGGAGGACGAGGACGTCACCGAGATCATGGTCAACCGCATGGACAGGATCTACGTGGAGCGCAAGGGCAAGCTGGTCCTGAGCGACTCGCGCTTCAGCTCCGAGGAGCACCTGCGCAAGGTGATCGAGCGCATCGTGGCCAAGGTGGGCCGACGCATCGACGAGTCCTCGCCGCTGGTCGATGCCCGTTTGGAGGACGGGTCGCGCGTCAACGCGATCATTCCGCCGCTGGCGGTCGGCGGTTCCTCCCTGACCATCCGAAAGTTCAGCAAGATCCCGCTGACGGTGCAGGACCTGATCCGCTTCGGGACGCTGACCCCGGCGATGGCCGAACTGCTCAATGCCTGCGTCAAGGCGAAATTGAACATCATCGTCTCCGGAGGCACCGGCACGGGCAAGACCACCTTGCTCAACGTGCTGTCCTCATTCCTGCCCGAAACCGATCGCATCGTCACCATCGAGGATGCCGTAGAACTCCAGATCCAGCAGGACCACGTCGTGCGCCTGGAAAGCCGCCCGCCCAACACGGAAGGAAAAGGCGAAGTGACCATCCGCGAACTGCTCCGCAACTCCCTGCGCATGCGCCCGGACCGGATCGTGGTGGGCGAGGTCCGTGGCGGCGAATCCCTGGACATGCTCCAGGCCATGAACACCGGCCACGACGGCTCGCTCTCCACGGTGCACTCGAACTCGCCCCGCGACGCCATCGCCCGCCTGGAGACCCTGGTCCTGATGGCAGGCATGGACCTTCCGCTGCGCGCCATCCGCGAACAGATCGCCTCCGCCGTGCACCTGATCATCCAGATTTCACGCTTGCGCGACGGCACGCGGCGCATCACGCACGTGACCGAGGTCCAGGGCATGGAGGGCGACATCGTCACCCTGCAGGATGCCTTCGTCTTCGACTTCGCCGCCGGCGTTGACGATGACGGGCGCTTCCGTGGCACGCCGATCCCCACCGGCATTCGGCCCACGTTCATGGACAGGTTCCAGGACATGGGCATCCAGGTTTCGCCCGCCGTCTTTGCCGGCCGGCAACACGCCGTCGCCAACGCCTAGGAGGGCGAGATGGAACTGATGATCGGATTGGCCTTCGTGCTGCTGGCCCTGGGCCTGGCACTGGGTATCGTATTTCGGCCGGCACGGGTTGCCGTGGATCGCCGTGCCCCCGTTGACGTCTCACCCACCACCGGGCTTTCCCGGCTTGCCGGCGGAACCACCGGATTCCTCGAAGCCATGCTCGCCCGGCGCAAGCTGCGGTTCTTCAGCAGCGAGGCGCTGGAAAGCGCCGGACTGCGCCTGCGCCAGAGCGAGTTCCTGGTGCTCATGGCCTCCGCCGCGCTCGTCGCCATGGTGCTGGGCATGCTGATTGCCGGGCCTTCCCTGGGCGTGCTCTTTTTCCTGCTGGTCCCGGCGTTAGGGCACCTGTACCTGCGGCGTCGCACCGCCAAGCGCCGCCACGGATTCGGCGAGCAATTGGTGGACACCCTGCAACTGCTCTCCGGCAGCCTGCGTGCGGGGCACAGCATCCTGCGCGCCATGGATGCGGCAGCCTTGGAGTCCCCGGCCCCGACGTCCGAGGAGATGCGGCGCATCGTCTCGGAAACCAGCTTGGGCAGGGACCTGCTGGCCTCGCTGAACGACACCGCAACCCGGATGCAGAGCGAGGACTTCAAGTGGATCGCACAGGCCGTGCAAATCAACCGCGAGGTCGGCGGAAACCTGGCCGAAGTGCTGGACCAGGTCAATGAAACGATCCGCGAACGCAGCGAAATCAAGGGACAGATCGCGTCCCTTGCCGCCGAGGGCAAGTTCTCGGCCTACATCCTCATGGCCATGCCCGTGGGCATCATTGCCATGCTTATGGTCATCAGCCCCGGCTACATGACCCCGCTGTTCACCCAGCCCCTGGGCTGGGTCATGATGGGCGCCTCCGTCGTCCTCATGACCGTCGGCGGGCTGTGGATGCGCAAGATCATCGACTTGAAGTTCTGAGGACCGGAAAATGCCACTTATCGTCACCGCCGGCGCGTTGCTGGTCGGCTTCGCCATGCTCTACCTCGGTCTCGCGTTCTTCTCGGTCGACCGCAAGGGCCAGGCCGCCAGCAGGGAAAACCTGCGCCGCGGCCACGACCCGGAGGAAACCGCTGCCCGGCCGAATACCGGCCTGCTGGTGCGGATCGGCAGGCGCCTCACCCCCGAGGCGTATGTTCGCCGACTCGACAAGCTACTCTCCCTGGCCGGGCGCCCCACCTCCATGCCGTTGGACCGCCTCCTGGCGGTGAAACCCGCACTCGGGTTGGCCGGCGCGGTCCTGGGGTTCCTTTTCGGCCTGGATCCGCACCCGATCATGAAGGTCATGGGCCTTGGGGTCTTCGTCGCTGCCTACTTCATCCCCGACCTGCTGTTGATCAGCAACGGCCAGAAACGGCAACAGGAATTGCAGCTTGAACTGCCCAATACGCTCGACCAGATGCTGATCAGTGTTGAGGCTGGCCTCGGATTCGAAGGTGCCGTGTCGCGTGCTGGTGAAAACGGCCGGGGACCCTTGGCGCAGGAATTGATCCGCACCCTGCAGGACATGCAGGTCGGCCGTTCACGCCGGGAGGCGTACTCCGCCCTCGCCCAGCGGACCAACGTTCCCGAATTGCGCAGCTTTGTCCAGGCGGTCGTCCAGGCGGATGCCTACGGCATCGCCATCAGCCAGGTCCTGCGGGTGCAAGCCAAGGTCATGCGCGTGAAGCGGAGGCAACGTGCCGAGGAGAAGGCCATGAAGTTGCCGGTCAAGATCCTGTTCCCGCTCCTGTTTTTCATTTTTCCCGTTCTCTTCATCGCCATCCTTGGACCGGCGGTGATCAATGCCATCGCAACGTTCAGCGGTCAATGACCCCACGGAAGGAACCTCATGACATCGTCACCCCGAGTGGGCCGCGCAGACGCTCCCGCGGGCCAACGGCCATTGGACCCAACCACAGATCAGGCGGTCTTTAACGGCGTTTACGACGTCCTGGCCAGTTGCCAAACGCAGGATTCACGCAGATTGTCCCGGTTCTCCGGATTTGCCCTTATCTTGCCCAGTCCCAGCGGATATCCTAAGGCAATGCACACTCCGCCCACCGCCCCGCTCATGGGCCTAACCGACACCATGGCAGGGGTCGCCAGAGAAGACTCGCCAATGCCCACGTTGCCATCGCCGAACGGCCAGCCCCTGGTGGATTTTGCGGTTCTCCGGGAGCTCGAGCAGCAAGTCGACGACCCTTCGATCGTCGTGGGCTTCGTGCACGACTTCGTGGATCTGTGGGAATCGCGTTATGAACGGTTGGCCCAGGCGCTGGATCCGCTTGATCCGGATACTGCGCTGGACGCTTTGATCAGCATCAGGACTGCGGCTGCCATGGCGGGAGCGGTGCGCCTCGCAGGGGACGCGCGGGAACTGGGGGAAGCGGTCAAACGCGGCGATGAAGCGGAAGCCGTCGACTTATTGCCGGGCCTCGAGGTTTGCGGTCGGCAGACCCTGCTGGAGTTGCAGGAGCGTTACCCCAAGCCGAAGGAACAGGGCTAGGGGCGAATCATTCCTCGTCCGGATGGGGTGCCGCCAGGCGGTATCCCACTCCGCGCACCGTCAAGAGCCATGGCTGGTGGCGGGCGTTCCCGCCGAGTTTTCGGCGCAGGTTCCCAATATGCACCTCGATGGCGCGTTCATCGACATCGCTGACGTATCCGCGTCCGCCCCCGCGTGGCGTCTCACCGCGAACCACCTGGACCAAATCGGATTTCGTCCGAACCGTGCCGACGTTTCTCATGAGGTCCTGCAGCAGGTCGAACTCGCTTCTGGTCAGTGATAGCTCTGCGTCGGACAGTCGTGCCGTCCGCGCTTCGCTGTCCAGGACCAGCGCACCGTGGTGAAGTGTTGAACGCTTCCTCAGCGGGGTATGCGCCGCCGGACTTTGTGTCTCGGACTCCTGGGTGCCGGCACGCGGACGTCGCAGCATCGCCGCCACGCGGGCACGTAGTTCCCGGGGACGAAACGGCTTCGTCACGTAATCATCGGCCCCGGCCTGCAACGCGGTCAGTGTGTCCGCTTCATCGTCCCTGCCCGTCAACATGATGACATAGCAGTCGCTGGCCTGGCGGATGCGGCGGAGCACTTCATGGCCGTCGATGTCCGGCAGGCCAATATCCAGAGTCACGACGACGGGGTTTTGTTCCCGGACCAGTGCAACGCCTTCGAGCCCCGTCGCCGCCGCCCTCACCTCGAACCCGGATTGTTGCAGCACCGCCACCAAGAGGTTTCGCAAATCGGCATCATCCTCAATGACCACGACGGTCCCTTGATCCATGGTCCGCTTCCTTTGCCCTAGGTGGATGCTGAATACGAAATACACCTCCCCACGGGCTACCCCTAAACAATTACCAGCCGTTCTGTGAAACTACAAGTGAAATGCGTGGTTGGCGGTCACGGCGATCCCCGGGCAATAGGGATTCGCGCCGAATCCCGCGTTCCCGCCGGCACGGTTGATCGACCGTGCCGACGGGCATGGCGCACCGATGGCCCGCCGACCGTCAAAAGCCTATGCACCCCTGGGGCCGCGGTTCTAGACTGGCCGGACGAAGGCGGTGGGCCGGGGCGTGTGATGTCCGGCCCGACGCCCCCAACTGGAGGAGAACGCATGACGAACGTGAACCCCGAAAACGCCGAGGACGGAACTTCCGGCCTGGATGACGTCATTGATCCGGAAGGCTCTGCCTTGCCGCCATCGTCCCGGCGCGGCCATGCCAAGGTCCCGGAAGGCCTGGATGACGATGACTTCGCGGCAGCCGAGCAGCAAGAGCGGGTGGCAGCCGGGCTGGAGGACTACAACCCGGCAGATGTGCCCCCGGCCGCCGACCCGGTCCCCGCCGGTTCCTCGGAGGAAGCCGAACGCGCCCAACGCGGACTGAACGACACGAGTGAAAAGGAGAATCCACATGGCTGAACGTGGAAGCGATAAGCACAGTGCGGAGCTCGACGAGCAGATGAAACAGGAAGCCGAGGGTGGCCTTAAGGGCGTCAAGCCCAGCCACCGGGAAGAGTTCCGCCAGAGCGAACCCTTCACCGACGAGACCGATCCGGCTCAAGTACAGGAGGCCACGGAGCGCGACGACCTCGCCTCGGACTCCCCCACGTCGCGCAACTCCGAATCCGGGGATGACTAAGACGGCAGGTCAATAAAATGACAGGCCAATAAAATCGAGTATGGAACGTCGGCGGGTCCCCGGGATTCTTGTGTCCCGGGGACCCGCCACGTCCAAGGCCAGGGAGCCTGGACGCTTCGACTGCCGGACCGAGAGTGCAGACGGTGCCTACGTGCCGGCGCCCCTGGCCTCAAGCACCGGGAACCCCAACTCCCAGACCGTTTCCGGGGACAGGGTCTCCTCCGCGTGCAGGGAGACCACCGCGTAGATCCCGCAGGCCTTGGCGACGGCCTTGACCCAGGCGGCGCTGTCCTCGGCCTTGCGCCCGGCATCCACCGCCACCCAGAGCTGGTCGGGCGCCAGCACCTCCAGCAGCTGCACTTGCTTTGGCAAGGCCAGCAGCGGATTGATGGCAACGGAAACCAGCAGCGGGACGCCGTCGGCCACGGCGTTGGCGCGCGCCCGCAGGATGCCGCGCCGGTCAAGGATCGGCCTGCGGGCCAAGGCCTGCGTATCGAACTTCTGGGCCAGCTCCCCCGCGTTGCGCCGCAGCGCTGTGCCCTCGTCGAGTTCGCCGGCTGCCATCCCGGCATCCCCCCAGAGTCCGATGACCACGACCAGGTCCCCGGGGCCGGCCAGCGGCGAGGGAACGATCTCGGGACCCGGCCCCGCAGCTTGCGCAGCCGGATTCCCCGGCGCACCGGACGGGTGCGTTGGTCCGCCTGCGGCGCGGGCGCCGGTTGCAGGTTCCAGGGCGAAGGCCTGGCTGTCCAACAGGCGGTCGAAGTCGGGGCGGCCGGGCAGCGGCGTCAGTCTGCCTTGGTCGGCGAACACGGGCAACTGAGGCGCCAGGCGCAGCTCGGCCTCATCCGCCCGCACCAGCAACCCGTCGATGCCGCCGGCCACGGCCGGGGAATCGGGCGTCAAGGCGGGGGCAGTGAGAGAACGTGGTGCCGGGGACGTGGGATTTCCGGCTACCTGTTCCGCAATGGGCGGAGAGGAAATAGCTGCTTTCGACAACCCGGGCTTCGATGGACGAGGTTTGGAGGCTGGCTCCAGGGCGCGCTGTGGCGCCGGTTCGTCCCCGGGCTCCAGTACGTGCCCGTCGGGTGCGTGTTCGTCCGGCACCTCGATGATGGCCTCGAGGTGCGACTTGGCCAGGAACCCGCCGATGCCGCCGACGGTGACCCGCTCGGCGGAGACGATGCGGGCATGGGGTCCGTATTCGGCCATGGCCTGCTCGTGGATGTCGGGCAGGCTGGCACCCTCAAGCCGAAATCGCATCGGCACCGCGCACCACCCCCACGGTCTCGATCTCTGCCCCGCCGGCGGTGGCCTCCTGGTAGGAGAGCACCGGAATGGAACCGGGGGCGGCGCCCAGCAGGCGGCGCACCGCCGGGCGCAGCGCCGGGGCGCAGACCAGCACCGCGGAGAGCCCGCGGGTTTCCAGCTCCCCGGCGATCTGCTTGACCGAGGCCAGCACCGCCTCCAACCGGGCCGCATCCAGCATGATCTGGCTTCCTGCCTCCGAGGGGCGCAACCCCTCGAGCATGCCTTGTTCCAGGACGGGATCGATCATGACCACGCGCAGCGTGTTCGACTCCAGGTAGCCGGCGGCGATGGCCGGGCCCAGTGCCGTGCGGGCCGCCTCGATGAGGCCTTCGGGGTCGGTGCTGGCCTTGGCGCGCAGGGCCAGGGCCTCGTAAATGCGTCCCAGGTCGTTGATGGGCACGGACTCGATCAGCAGGCCCTGCAGCACGCGCTGGACCTCGGCCAGGGACAGCGGGGAAGGCACCAGTTCCTCCACGGCCGAGGGGTTTGTTTCGCGCACCGCGTCGGTGAGCACCCGCACGTCCTCGCGGGTCAGCAGCCGTGCAGCCTGCGCCTGGACAATCGAGGATAGGTGGGTGACGATCACCGAGACCCGATCGATGGTGGTGGCCCCGGCCATCTCCGCATTGTGCCGCAGTTCGGCGGGCACCCACTTGCCGGCCAACCCGAAGACCGGCTCCACGACCGAGGCCCCGGGCAGCGAATCCAGATGCTCGCCCAGGGCCAGCACCTTCCCGCGCGGCGCGGTGCCGCGCCCGGCCTCCACCCCGGCGATCCGGATGGTGTAGGTGGCGGGGGGCAGGTCCACCGAATCGCGGGTGCGCACCGGCGGCAGCACAATGCCCATCTCCATGGCCACGCGGCGGCGCAGGGCGCGGACCCGGGCCAGCAGGTCGTCCCCTCCCCCGTTGACCACGTCCACCAGGTCCGGGGCCAGCTGGATCTCCAGGGCGTGCACCCGCATCTTCTCGATCAGGTCCTCGGTGGTTTCGGTCGGGACCACGGCGGCCTCGTTTTGCCGCGCCACTTCCGCCAGGGATTCGGACTTGGCCAGGTTGGACTTGATGCGCTGGGCGGTGAGGATCAGCAGGGCGCCGATGAGGATGAAGGGAAGCTTCGGCATCCCGGGCACCAGGGCCAGGGCGATGGCCGCGGAGCCAGAAATCAGCAGCGCGGTGCGCGACTGGGCCAGCTGCCTCGAGGCGGTGGAGCCCATGTCGGCCGAGGCGTTGGAGCGGGTCACGATCATGCCGGTGGACACGGCCATGAGCAGCGCGGGGATCTGCGTGGCCAGGCCGTCGCCGATGGTCAGCAGCGCGTAGGTGTTAAGCGCCTCGCCGATGCCCATGCCGCGCTGCAACATGCCGATGGCGATGCCGCCGACGAGGTTGATGATGATGATGATCAGCCCGGCGATCGCATCGCCCTTGACGAACTTGGAGGCACCATCCATGGCGCCGTAGAAGTCGGCCTCCGCGGCGACCTCGGCGCGGCGCTCGCGCGCCTGGGAGTCGGTGATCAGCCCGGCGTTCAAATCCGCGTCAATGGCCATTTGCTTGCCGGGCATGGCGTCAAGGGTGAAGCGGGCCCCGACCTCGGCAACGCGCTCGGCACCCTTGGTGACCACGACGAACTGGATGACGATCAGGATCAGGAAGATCACGCAGCCGATGATCAGCGAACCGCCCACCGCGATGGAGCCGAAGGCGGCAATGACTTCCCCGGCGTACCCGTTGCCCAACACCAGACGGGTGGAGGCGACGTTCAGGCCCAGGCGCAACAGCGTGGCGACCAGCAGCAACGAGGGGAAGACCGAGAAGTCCAGCGGACGCTTGACGAACATGGTGGTCAGCAGGATCACCAGGGCCAGCAGGATGGACACGGCGATCAGCACGTCCAGCAATGCGGCCGGGACCGGGACCACCAGCAGCATGATGATGCCCACCACGCCCAGCGGCACGGCGATCTTGGAGAGTGAAGCAAATTTCATTGAGGTCTTGCTCCTTGGGACTGGGCGGTTGGCCTGCGATTGGTGGTGGCCGGGGATGAATTCTTGGAAAGGCGGAAGGGGCCGGGCGTCATCAGGTGCCGGCCCTTCGTCCGGGGCCGGGGTTGGCGCTCGCTGTCGCCGCCACCGGCACGGTGTGGACGCCGGCGGCGTTGCCGCGGGCCTTGAGCGCCATGACGAAGGCCAGCACACGCGCCACGTCATTGTAGGAATCGGCGGGGATCTCGTCCCCGATCTCGCACACCTCGTGCAGGGAACGCGCCAACGGAATGTCGCGCACCATGGGCACTGACTTCTCGGCAGCTTCCTCGCGGATGCGTGTGGCGATGTTGCCCGCGCCCTTGGCCACGAGGCGAGGTGCTGACTTGCCCGGTTCGTAGCGCAACGCAACGGCGACGTGGGTAGGGTTCACGACCACCACGTCGGCGTCGGCGATGGCCGCGATCATGCGGTTGCGGCTCATGGCCATCTGCCGGGACCTTCGCTGGGACTTGATCAACGGGTCCCCGTCGGTGCGCTTGTTCTCATCGGTGACTTCCTTGCGTGTCATCCGGGTGTGCTTGCGGTTCCGGCGCATGACCACCAGCACGTCGATGGCCGCCAGCACCAGCCCGGCGATGACCGAGGCGCGGATCAGCGAGGAGGCGCCGTCCGATCCGGCGGCCAGCAGCGAGGACAGCGACAGGGAGCCCGATTGCAGGAGCAGCGGCATGAGGGAGGCGACGACGAACCAGAGCACCAGGCCAATGACGGCGACCTTCAGCAGGGCCTTGAGTCCCTGCCAGAGCGCCTGGAGCCCGAAGACCCGCTGGACGCCGGTGACCAAGTTCAGGTTGGCGGGATCCAGCTTGAACTTCTTGAAATTGATCCCGCCCTGCAGCGCGGCAATGACCACCACGACCACCAGCACCACCACGAAGAGCGGCAGCAGCGTGCCGGATAGCGAACCCAGCCCGGTGCCCAGCGCGTCGACGGCGGCCTCGGGGTCGGGGGCGGCAATGATGCCGCGCACCGCCTCCAGCTGGGCACGGCCCGCCGTCTCGGCGGCCACGAGCACCCCGGGCAGCATCAGGGCAGCTGCCCCAATGCCCAGCCACGCGGCAAGGTCCTGCGAGCGAGTCATCTTGCCCTTCTCGCGCACCTCCTTCATGCGCTGGGCGGTGGCCTTTTCGCTGCGCTCCCCCGAATCCTGGCTCACGCTCCGCCCACCCCCGAAAGCAGGGACAGGGCTGCCCGCACCAGCGAGGAGACCAGTGCGGGCAGCACCACGAACACGGTGCCGACCAGCGCGAGGGTCAGCATGATCTTCAGCGGGAAGCCCATGGCGAAGGCGTTCAGTGCCGGGGCGGCGCGCGTCAGCAGGCCCAGGCCGATGTCGGCCAGCACCAGCACCACCAGCAGCGGGCCGGAGATCTGCACGGCCGCCACGAACATCTCCCCCACCGCGCCGACCAGGGATTCGGCCACGTAGGGCAACCCGATGCCTCCGCCCAGCGGGATGACGGCAAAGGAGCGGAAGAGTCCGGCGAGCACCAGCTGGTAACCATCGGAGGCCACCAGCAGGGCCAGTGCCGCGAAGTGGAAGAAGCGGGTGAACTGGGCGCCGTTGATCATGGACTGTGGGTCGAAGCCCTGGGCCATGGCGAAGCCGCCGAAGAGATCGATGAGGCTGCCGGCGGACTGGATGGCGGAAAACACGACCATGACCATGAAGCCCATTGCAGCCCCTGCCACCAGTTCGGCAACGATGGCGCCCAGGAACGGGCCGGTGTCCAGGGATTCGTAGCCGGCGCCCAGTCGCGGGGTGACGGCCAGGGCCAGCCCGATGCCGAGCATGCCCTTGATCCGCAGCGGGATGGCGTTGTGCGAGAACGGCGGGGCGATGACCAGGAACGCGGTGACGCGCACCGCGGCGAGCATCATGACCTCCAGCCAGGCCAGCGGCACGGTGGCCAGCATGTTTAGCCGCCTCCCAGCAGGGCCGGGATCTTCTCGAAGAGCTCGTGGGTGAAGAGCACCATTTCGGAGATCATCCAGTGCCCGCAGACCAGCAGTGCGATGGCGACGGCGGCGGCCTTGGGGACGAAGGAGAGGGTGATTTCCTGGATTTGCGTCATTGACTGGAACAGGGAGATGGCGAAGCCCACCACCAGCGAGGTGATGAGCACCGGGGCGGAAAGCTTTGCGGCCACCAGCAGCCCGGAGAAGCCGATGTCCAAGACGGCGTTGGGATCCATTAGCCACCACCGATCCGGTAGGAACCGATGAGCGCTGTGATGACCAGGCCCCAGCCGTCCACCAGGACGAAGAGCAGGATCTTGAAGGGAAGGGAGATCATCACCGGCGGGAGCATCATCATGCCCATGGACATCAGCGCCGAGGAGACCACCAGGTCGATGACCAGGAAGGGCACGAAGATCACAAAACCGATGATGAAGGCTGCGCGCAGCTCGGAGATCATGAAGGCGGGGATCAGCGTGGTCAGCGGGACGTCGGCGGGCGTGGCGGGGTTGGGCATTTCCGCGGCCCGGGTCATCAACGCGATGTCGGCCTCGCGGGTGTGCGCCAGCATGAATTCGCGCAGCGGCACCACGCCGACCTCGAGGGCCTGGGTGAGGTCGATGGACCCGTCCAGGTAGGGCTGCACGCCTGTCTCGTTCATGGCGGTGAGAACCGGGGCCATGATGAACAGGGAGAGGAAGAGCGCCAGGCCGGCCAGCACCTGGTTGGGCGGGATGGTGGGCAGCGCCAGGGCATTGCGGGTGAAGGCCAGGACCACGAAGATCTTGGTGAACGAGCTCATCATCAGCAGCAGGGCCGGGGCCACCGAAAGCATGGTGATGGCAATGAGGGTGACGATGGCGGAGCTGGGGGTGCCGTTGGGTCCATTGATTTCAACGGACAGCCCGCCGTTGTCCCCCGGGTCCCCGGGTTCAACGGGCGCGGCAAGGGCGGCGGAGGCACTGATCCAGGAAAGGGCAAGCAGCAGAGCCAGCAGCAACCCGGCCAGCACTGCCATCCGGGCGCGGGAGGGCAGGGAAGTGCGAAGCGATCTCATGCGCCGCGGCCAGACCGGACGGCGGCAACGGCCCGGCGCCAGGTGTCAGGCGACAGGATCGATCCGGCAAGCGCTCCCGAAGGCGTGGATGAAAGCACAGCCGGCGTACCTTGGTCATTCACAGCCGGCCCGTTCGTGCCGGAATCATTGGCCGGCATGCTGCCCTGCCGCATGGAATTCAGGCTCGCTGCGAAGGCGCGCGAGCGCTCGGCCATGGTGGGCTGAGCGCCGACCTGTTCCAGGGCATCTGTTTCCACTGCCTCGGGGGCTTCGAAGGAATCGAGCACGCTGATCGAGGACTCGGCCACGCCCAGCAGGTAGCGCCGGCCTTGGACGTCAAGCAGCACCACGGAGGACTTCGGGCCCAGGCCCTGGCGCTCGACCACGGAAAGCTGCGAGGCACGCGGGGAACCAAAGCGCGTCAGCACGCGCTTGCGCAGGTAAAACAACAATCCGAAGACCGCCGCGAGCGAGACAATCACCCGCAATACCAAGAAGAAACTTTCCAAAACTACGCCAGGCCCTCGTTCACATCAAGGATCTGGGTGATGCGCACCCCGTAGTCCTGATCCATGACCACGACCTCACCCAGTGCGATGAGCCTGCCGTTGAGCAGGATGTCCGCAGGCGCGCCGGCGGAGCGGTCGAGCTCCACTACGGCACCGGGTTCCAGGCCCAGCACATCGCGCACCGACATGCGGGTGCGCCCGATTTCCACGGTCAAGGCCATTTCAACGTTGTTGATGCGTCCCAGTCGGCTGGCCACGTCCTCGCGTCCGTCGAGGGCGGATCCTGCGGGCAGCTGGTTGGGCTCGTTGTTGCGGATGCGGATGGCAAAGAAGCCGATTTCCTTCCCGGCGCTGTGAAGTTCAAAGCACACGGTCTCCGCGTCCCCGAGCATCGCATCTGCGTGCACCGCCGAATCGGTGGAGAGCACGCCGGCTCCCAGCACGCCGGTGGCGGCTTCGAGGGCAGGCCGCAGGATGTCGGCGGCGGACACCAGCGAGCCGGGTCCGCCCGGGGCACCTCCCAGCATCGGGGCGGCCACCGAGAGCAGCACGTCGGCGGAGTGCTGGCCGACGAAGCTGGCGGCCACCAGTTCGCCGGACCCTTGGAGCATGGAGGCGTCGCGTGTGCCGGAGTGCAGCACCGCGGTGACCGGCGAGGTGGTGGGCAGCATGCCGGCAAGTGCTTCCGCGGCAGCCGAATACAGCGCCGTCGAGTGCAGGACCGGGATGGATGTTGGTTCGGGGCTCAAGAGAGGCTCTCCTCGGTAGAAACGACGACGGCGGCGATCCGGCCGCTGCGGGTGCCGGCTGCGGCGGTGCCCAGGCGGCGCCCGTCAACAGACAGCTCAAAGGGGCGGTGGACGGGGTGCGGCAGCGGCAGCACATCTCCCACGGCAAGGTTCAGGATGGTGCCGGGGGTGACGAAGCTGGGACCCAGGGCCAGTGCCACGTCCACCGGGACCCCGGCGATGGCCTCGGTGAGCAGTTCGGCTGCGTTCTCAACTGGCGTGCGAGGATTGGTTTCGCCCAGTTGCGGCAGGAGCATGTCCGCGGGCACCGCGACCGACGCCAGCGTGGTGCGCTCGCCCACGCGCACGCGCAGCCAGGCGGCGATGACGATCTCCGACTTGGTGGCTGCCTGCGCGAACTGCGAGTTGTGGTGGATTCCGACCACTGCGAGCTGGCGCTGGAGCAGGGCACCGAGTGAGTAGTGCAGGTCCTCGAGCGCCTCGTCCATCAGGCCGCGCACCAGTGTCTGCTCGATCCGGGTGTACTTGCGTTCGGGAACCTCGGTAGCGATGGGACTGCCGAGCATGTGCGAGACCCAGTTCAGCGCGTCCGCGGCGGGGAACTGGATGACGGCGCGCGCTCCGTGCCCCTCGGCCTCGCAAAGGACCATGGTGGTGGCCGGCGGCAGGCCGGCGACGTAGTCGTCGTAGGACTGCATCTGGACCGATTCGAGGGTTACCTGTGACATGACCCGGATCTTGGCCGTCAGCTGGGTGCCCCATTGGCGGGCAAAGGTCTCGAAGGCCAGCTCGAGCACGCGCGCGTGCTCGCGGGCCAGTGTGGTCGGGCGGCGAAAGTCATAGACAACGGCGGCGGCCGGGTCGGGGGGTGTTGGATTGGGCGCACCCGCATCGGGGCGTCCCGCAGGCATGAGCGTCACTGGCACCACTATCGGCAGGCGATGGCCGATCGGTAAGCCGCTTGAGGCAAATATCCGTCCAGAAATTCCCTGCAAACGTCAGTAGTCGACTGACTAGGTAGTTTGCGTGAACTGACCGCTGATCGGCTCAGGCTGGTTGTCAGCGCCCCCTTCACGCCCACGTTTGCAGAACCGCGGTCCAACCATTTCCATGAAGTCGGGTGTCGAAACAACGGACTCGGGATCTCTGTTGACTGCGCAGTATCCGGCCTTCTGGCCGCGGGGATGTCATCGAACACCGCGTCACCGCCTTGGATTCGCGCATGGCTGCCTTTCGGTCGAAGTAGGGTCGTTTGCCATGGATGAAGTGGAGCCGTAGTGGGCAGAGAGTCTAAGCTCGACAGTGTTCACGTAGCGGATTCCAGCGCA
The DNA here is from genome assembly GCF_025847175.2 of Paeniglutamicibacter sp. ZC-3. Lineage (NCBI taxonomy): Bacteria > Bacillati > Actinomycetota > Actinomycetes > Micrococcales > Micrococcaceae > Paeniglutamicibacter > Paeniglutamicibacter sp. ZC-3. Next base: position 26,241 of record NZ_JAOYTG010000025.1, read on the forward strand.
TCGAAGAGGAGAGGTCCAAAGTGACCAACATTTACGAGGGATTTATCGTCCAAGAAACTACCCCGCAGGCGTTCGCCCTCGTGGAGTCCTGGAACTCACGCGTGGCGGATCTCAAGAATCTTCCTGAAGTCGATCTGGCTGAGGCCGTCAATGAACTCAAGGATCACCACCTCGAGATGATTCGGGCACTGGGCCGTATCGAGCAGGCTGTCAACACGAACGCAGGCAAGGTCATAACGGCCTAGCCGTGGGGAAAGGCCGCACCAATCGGCCCCGCCCATATGACTCACTGCTGAGAGATCCAGTGCAGACTGCTTCCCATGTCACGAGTAGTGAGCGTGCCTGCAGAATTGTGTCACTTTGTCTGCTCGACAACCAGCACACCCTTGCCGGCAGATAGTCGGATTCGCGAGCTTGGCAAAGCCCGCCGGGGGTTGCGACGAACTGAGCGAGTTAACAGGAACGGCAGATAGCTTGGACTGTGGGTCCTGTACGGGAATCACTTTTCAAAGACTTGGAGGCTGATCATGAGTAAGCGTCGTTACTACAGCCAAGGTCCACGCATTCCGCTTCTGTGGCAGAACATTGGTTTGGGGATTTTGGTTCTAGCGGTTATTGGGATTGCTGCTTACCTGATCGTTCGGTGACTGCAAGTCCAAACAGATTTTTCACCATGGATTGAGCAGCGATCGAGGATTGAACAATCGCGGAGGATAGTGCATTGGAACCCACCTATCCTGCAGGACGAATTCCTCCCCGGTGGCAGTCAATGTGTCGCCGGTCTTGCGGACATGCGACCCCGCTGGACCGCGCTGGACCGCGCCGCGAGTGCACAATCCCGGCAGATAGGTGACGTGGCTGGGCTCACGCCAAGGGTTCTGATGGACCATATGTCGCTACGTGGCCTGCACAGGGTGAACCGCGGGGTGAAAGCCACTTGAATGGCAATCCGGTGTACCACAGCTCACATACTGTTGGAGTTTCAATCAACATCTTGTGGGCAAATTATGGGAAATCGTCGCTATTACGATCAGGGGCCACGAATTCCGGTGTTATGGCAGAACATTGGCCTTGCGGCACTCATTGCCGTCGTAATCGGATTGGCCGCATACGCTTTCTCTTCGTGAGAGCGGCCCATTAATGTCTAACACGGACTGATCGCCCGCACCATCTGCACGGTTGTGGGGACAGTTCCTTCCGATCGGAACGCAACTGGTCGCCCGTATCCAAAAATGCACACTCGTAGGGCTGCCCCGCATGAAATATCCCTGAAGCTAGCTGTGCCCCACGCACTCCGGATCGGGGACGGAAATGACGCGAACGTCGCCAGCCCGGATACAGGTGCAAACCACTGCATGACCCCGCGCCCGGGCATATTCACCGCTGAGCTTCACGATACCGGTGGCCTGTGTCGCGGTTCTTCGCTCGGCCTGCGGTTCATCATCCAGATGGAAGACATGGATGAACATGGCTGCCAGAGTCGTTCGCCGGGGCATTCTGGAATGCGCTAGGACACGCTCTTCCATTAGACCTGAATGCACTTTGTTTCCACGGTGTCTCAGCATTGGCCACCAGCCACTTCCCCAAAAGTGATCTCAGAGCAGCCCCGCGCGAATTCCCCAAACGACGCGATTCCGCTCCCTTGGCATCACCCTACGACACCATGAGGGGAAGTAGAAGAGAGAAACGTGCCGGTGCAGGGTTCTTCCAAGGTCTTAACGCTCTGGAAGACTTCCGACCCGGCAATGTCGCGGGCAAGCCACGTGACTACGGGTTCTGCTTCAGCAGGCGTCGGACCGACTCGGGCTGGTTGGACAGCACCACAATGTCGACACGGCGGTTCAGCGACAGGTCCTTGTTGCCTGGGACCGGACGGGCGTCCCCGTAGCCGACCGAGGAAATCCGCGAGGCCTTCACGCCACCGTCCTCGACCAGCGAGCGCAGCACTCCGGTGGCTCGGGACGCGGAGAGCTCCCAATTGGTGGGGTACGGCTTGACGGGGCGGCGCTCGTCCGCGAAGCCCTCCACCTCGAAGTAGCGCTTCGTGGGGGCCAACACAGGGGCGATGGCGTCGATGATCTCGCGGGCATTGTCGGTGAGCTCCGCGCTATTGGGCACGAAGAAGGTTTCCGCACTGACCAAGCGCACGGTGAGGCCCCGGTTGTCGATGGAAAAATCTGCAGCGCCAGCGTGCCCGGAATCCTTCAGCCGCTTCTGGATGCGTTCCTTGAGCTCAATCAGTTCGGACTGTTCGTCCTGGGCCAGGGCCAACAGGGCTTCCTTGGTCTGCCCGTCGATCTGGCTGCTGGCCAGCAATCCCTCGGTGCCCACCAGCTCGGGCGGGACCACGACGCCCTCCGCGGTGTCCGCGGTAACGCTTTGTTCGGTGCCGAAGCCGGTGGCCAAGGAATTCTTCAGTTTCGTGTACTTGTCCTGGTCGACAGTGGACATCGCAAAAAGAACGATAAACAGGCACATCAGCACCGTGACCATGTCCATGTAGGAGGCCATCCAGCGCTCGTCCGGACCGTCGTGCCCGGACTCTGCCGGCTTGCGGCCCTTCCGGCCCCCGCGCCGGCTACTGCTGCGGCCGCCACTCACGCGGCTTCCTTGAAGTCATCAAGCATTGCCTTCTCCGTGACCTTCCCGGACTTCTTGCCCAGCGCGTGGGGCGGGACCATGGCCTGCAGTTTCTCTTCGAGCAGGATCGGCTGGCTTCCGCCTTGGATCGCCAACACGCCCTCCATGGCCAGGGTCATGCTGTCGACTTCGAGTTCCGAAAGACGGCGCAGCCGCGCACCGATGGGAAGCCAGATGAAGTTGGCCGAGACCAGTCCCCACAGCGTGGCTACGAATGCGGCGGCAATCATGTGCCCGAGTTCGTCGGGCTTGGAGAGGTTTTCCAGCACGTGGGTCAGCGAGACCACGGTACCGATAATGCCCACGGTGGGGGCATAGCCGCCCAGGGTGGAAAAATACTTGTGCGCAATCGCATCGGTGCGCTCGCGGGTGGAGATCTCATCCTCGAGCTGGTCCCGCAGCTCGTCCCCGTCCATCCCGTCGGCCATGGACTGAAGGGCCCGGCCCAGGAACGGGTCCTTGGTTTCCCTGGCCTCGGATTCGAGGGCCAGCAGGCCCTCCTTGCGTGCAAGGTCCGCCAGTTCAACCAGACGGGTGATCAGCTCCCCCACCGGGGCGATCTTGCCGCGGAAGGCAGAGGGCAGGGACTTGAAGGCAATGATCGTGTCACTGATGGTGCCGCTGGCGATGCCCACGGCGATGGTTCCGAGGAACACGATGATCATGGGGGCCGGAAGCAGAATCGACGAGACGTTGGCGCCCTCCATGAAAAGCATGGTGAACATGGCGCCGAAGGCCAGCAGAAGGCCAATGATTGTTGCTGGATCCACTTGGGGGCGTCCTCTTTATCGATGCGTCAGGGGCGGAACGGATGGTTGCGGCTGCTCATAGTTCCGCGCCAGCGAGACCACCCGGGCACGATGTCCCGCCACCAGGGCGATGATTTCCTCCATGGTCTCGGTGACCACGTACTTCGCGCCGTTGACCATGAACACAACGGTGTCGGGGTTTTCCTGGATCCGCTCGATGAGGTCGGCGTTGATCGCAAAGCGTGTGGCGTTAAGCCTGGTTACAACGATCATTGAAGCACCCCGTCCTTTCAGAGGAGCACTCTCGGCAGAAAGGGCGGCGCCGTTAGCCAACGGCGCCGCCCACCTACCCCCGGCTTACCGTTTACGGTCGGCCGGGATCTGATTATTTCGCTGCGGCGAGCTGCGCTTGGCCGAGCATGTCATTGCTGACAGCGGTCGTCCCGCCGAGCACCACGAGCTTGCCCGGGTTCAAGCGGGCGAGCTCACCTGCCACCGTGGTTGGAAGGGTGCCGGTGGCGGGCACCAGCAGGATGGGTCCGTCCGTGTACGGCGAAATGGACAGGGCGTCTACCATGCTGGCTGCGTTGGCCAGGTATACGGCGGCGACGCCCGGCTCGGCGTTGATCTGCGAGATGAGCACGGCGGTCTCGTACTTGTTCGCCCCGCCGATTCGCTCAACGGGAACCGCCGCCGGTTCGGGGCAGGCGCCAACGAGCCATCCGCCACCCGAATAGACCTGGCAGGTGCCGTCAGCGGCCAGAGCGGTTGTGGTGCCGATGATTCCGGCGGCGGTGAGGGCGAGTGCGGCAAGTCCTGCGGTGGTCTTTTTCATGGCGTAATCCTACTTTGTCGTAGATGAAGGTGACTCTTTGTGGCCGCCGTTGCCATGGAAGCAACCGTGGACTGATGTGCCGAACAACCCTGACCCGCGGGAGGCAGTCGCAGAAGCAGTTGGTGGATCGCGTGGGTGGCACCGTTTACCAACGGTGCCACCCCTATGCCTGCTAACGCTTGAGGTTGGCCAGTTCCTGGAGTACCTCGTCGCTGGTGGTGATGATGCGGGCGTTGGCCTGGAAGCCGCGCTGCGCAACGATCAGGTTGGTGAATTCCTGGGAGAGGTCAACGTTGGACATTTCCAGCATGCCGCCGGAGATGGTGCCCATGCCCGGGTCCCCCGGTACGCCGTATTCGATGGCGCCCGAGTTGGCGGTGACGGTGTAGCCCGATCCTCCGGTCTTCTGCAGGCCGCCGGGGTTGGCCACGGATCCAAGGGCAATCTGGGCAATGGCCTGCTGGGCGCCGTTGGAGAAGGTCCCGGTGAGCGTTCCGTCCGAGCCCAGCGTGTAGGACTCGAGGGTTCCGGCGGAGCGGCCGTTCTGCTCGGCGATCGACACGGTCTTGAGCCCTGCATAGCCGGTAACCGCGGACAGGTCCACGGCGATGCCGCCGAGGTTCATGGTCCCGCCGTTGAGGGTTCCGTCGCCGGCGAGGGCCAGCGTTGCGGTGCCGGTGGCTCCGGCGCCGTCGTTGCCCGCGACATTCCAGCCGTTGGCGGTGCGTGTGAAGGTCATGGTCATGGTGCGACTGGTGCCGTCCGCAGCGAAGATCTCCTTGTCCTGCACGATGGATTCTCCGGTGGCCGTTTCCTTGGGCAGGTTGCCGGAGAGCCCGGCGGTGCTGGTGCCGACACCCGGTGCGAGCAGGTCCCGCGGCAGGGCGACGTCGGTCAGGGCGCCGCCGGTGGCCAGCTGCCCGCCCTGGGCCATCCAGCCCTGCACGATGCCGCCGTCGGCGCTGGTCAGCCTGCCGTTGGCATCAAATTCGAAGGCACCGGAGCGGGTGAGCGAGGTGGCATTCCCCGAGCGCGTGGCGAAGAATCCTTCACCGGCGATCATCATGTCCGAGGAACGTCCGGTGCTCTGGGCGGATCCCTGGCCGAAGTTGGTCGAGATGCCCGCGACCTGCACGCCCAGACCGACCTGGGCGGGGTTGCGTCCGCCGGCGTTCTCGCCCGGGGTGGTGGCGCCCTGGGTCATTTGGGACAGGGTGTCCTGGAACTGGACGGAGGAAGACTTGAAGCCCGACGTGTTGACGTTGGCAATGTTGTTGCCGGTGGTGTCAAGCATGGTCTGGTGGGCGCGAAGACCGGAAATTCCTGAATACAGTGAACGAAGCATGGTGGATGTCTTTCTGCGTTGAAGGAAATTGGGTGGAACAAGAAAACTTGGGGCGGACGCCTAGGCGCCCAGGGCATCCGGTTCGGTGGTTTCAGGCACCGTGTCCCCGCCCTCGGACGAGGTATCCGGCGTCGTGTCCTGTTCCGGCTCGGGAACCGGCGCGGCGGGTGCCGCGATGCCGATGATCTGCGCGTAAGGGATCTGCTGCTCCCCCACCGTGACCACCGGGGCACCCTGCGCAAAGGACACCGCGGTGACCACCCCGGTGATCGGCGGTTCCCCGGCAGTGGTGATTTCCTGACCAATCAGCGAGGATGCCGCCAGGCGCTGCTGGATGTCCAACGAGGCTTCCTGGGTGGCGCTGAGGGTGTTCATGCGTTCCATGGAGGCCAGCTGGGTGGTCTGGGAAATCATCTGGTTGGTGTCCATGGGCGAGCTCGGGTCCTGGTTGGCCAGCTGGGTGACCAGCAGGTGCAGGAACACTTCTCCGTCCATGGCCTGTTTGGGGGCACGAACGGGCGCGGCTGTTGCCCCGAATTGCGTCGCTTCGATGGGTGGCACTGTCATGGGGGGTGTCCTTCCTAGGCCATCACGTCGAGATGGGCAGTGTCGTGCAGGGAAAGGGCGGTTTCCCGCCCCGGTGTTTCGGGTGCCGGTTCGCCGCGGGTGCGCATTCCCGGGGAAGGTGCGCCGGTGAAGGAACGTGCGTCCCCGCCGCCCGCGTTCTGGCTGCCGGTGTGGCCGCCAGGAGTGGAGGAGGAATCCGTCCCGGTCGACAGCATGATGGTTCCTGAGCCCGTGGCGGCCAGTTCACGGCGCAGTTCCGGCAGCATGGCACGCAACGCCTCGCGGCCGGCGTCCGTGGGGGCCGATAGCTCCATGCGGATGCCTTCACCGCCCAGGAGCGCCTTGACGGTGATGGGCCCCAACGCCTCGGGAGCGATGTTGACACTCAGTGTTCGTTCCCCGTTAGGCCCTGCAGCAAGGCTGGCGATGGGCCCGAGCAATTGCCGGTGCAGCGGGGCCGGTGTCTGGGTCCGCTGTAAGGGCATGTCCACGGCGGAGGACTCGAGCGGCTCCACTGCCGAGATGGCTGCATCGCTGGCGACGCCGGCCGACGCCGTCGCTCCAGTAGCAGCCATCCGGGCATCGCCCTGGCCGGCGACCGCTGGAATCGGCTGGGAGCCTGAGTTGAATACAGCCGGTATCTCTTGCGTTCCGGCCAGTGCCGTGGCGGCGTGGTCGGCCGGGGATTGTCCCCCAGTCTCCGGTTCAAGTTGCGCATCAGCCGAGGTGGAATTAGGTGTGGTGATCTGGCCTTGGGCTTCGGTGGCTGGCACCGCCACTTCGGGTTGGCGAGTGAGTGTTGCCGCCTCATTTGTGCCAGCACCAAATGCAATAGCGGTTCCGGTGGGTTCAGATTCACTTGACCCAGCGAGTGCTTGCGGTGAGGGTGTCACGGCAACTCCGGAATCGTCAACGGTGGCCCCGGGCGTGGGTGCCACAGGTAAGGACGCGCCGCCTTCCTTCAGCGGGAGAACCAACAAGGGCGCCACCGCCACGGGCAACTGCGTACCTTCCGGAGGAGCAACAGTTCCCGGTGTCGGGATGACCAGCCACGGCGCGACGGCAACAGGCAACGATGTCCCGTCAGAGCCAGCGGTCTGTTCAACGGAAACGGATTCGGTGACTGTACCGGATCCCGCGGGCAGCGCGGCAGGAGCCGACAGCGCCGGGTGCTGCGCCCGCTGGTTCATCACGGCCCCTGCATCCGCTGTTGAGGTATTCGATGTCCGTGCAGCAGGTGCGCCGGTTTCCGGGGACTGCGAGCCAACGAGGGATGCTTCCGGGGTGTCGATTGCCGGTTGCCCATTTTCTGGATTCGCCGGTTCGGCATCTGTTGCCCCCACGCCGGTTGCCACAGATGCACCCGAGTTACCGGATACAGGCGAGCCGGGAATCATGGAGGCAAAGACCTCGGCGAACTGACCGGAAGGAGAGGCACCCAGGTCCCCGGATTTCGCGGAAGCCGAGGACACAGGGGCAACCGGCAGTGTGGCGTGAGTGGACGGGAAGGGAATCATGCTCCACTCACCGCAGTCGAGAAGAGAGCGCGCTGCGCTGCCGCGGTGAGCTCGGCCTGATGCGTCGCAGCAGACGCCGTGGCGGCGGCAGGGGTCTTGGCCTCACCTGCCCCGACGGTTGCGGAAGGCACAATGCGGCGAATGGTCATGATCGTGGCATCGGTTTCAAAGAGTTTCCGGATGCTCACGCTTTCCCCCGGACGCGGGGCATGAATCATCTTGTTGTCTCCCAGGTAAATGCCAATATGGCCACCTCCACGGGTGACAATCAGGTCGCCGGGCTTGGCCTTGGCCAAGGAGGGAACCTCGGTTCCTTCCTTGGCCTGTTGCCGGGCTACCCGGGGAAGTTCCACGCCCAAATCCCTGAAGGTGTGCTGCACGAAGGAGGAGCAGTCAAGGCCGATCTTGGGGTTGTTACCGCCCCACACGTACGGGATGCCCAAGTACTTCTTCGCGTTCTGCACCACGTCGGAGCCATCCACGCCGTCGGCCGTTGCCGGAGGCTCATTGCCCACCGATTTGGATTTTTCGACTGCCGAACCGGACCCCGACGCCACGGTGGGTGCAGGTGCCGGTGATGCGGTGACGGGGCTTGCCGCCACCGAAGGTGCCATCGCCTGTTGCAGTGCCTGGGTGAACGCGGCCGGAGTCGTAGGCAGTGCACCCGAGGTTGCACCGAGCCCCGGGACGGTGCCGGCCAAAGCAGCAGCACTCGCGGAACCGGCTGGCGATGCCTCGACCTTCGCGGGTGCCGGGGTTCCGCTGACGCGCGCCAGTGTTGATTGGATAGCGCCAATACGTGTTGCCATGCCATCAAAACTCACGGTGTCTTCCCTTCAAAGGCGCTGGTGGCTCCCAAGTCGTCAAGGAGCAATTGTTCACGGGAGAGGGCTTCAGTTCGTACCCTCACCTCATGGCGGTCGGCCAGCTTTTCCAGGGCCTTGAGCTCCTTGCGGGCCTGGCCATGGGTTTCCCGGGCTTCTTCAGCTTTCCCGTCCAAGCTGGAAACCAGCGTGTCCAGTTCCAGCAGCATGCCGCGCGTGGAGGCACGCGAGGCAACCAAGGCCATCAGCGTCTCGCTGTCCACCGGTGCCCGCTCGGGAGCCGCCATGGCATCGCGCATGGCGTTCCGTTCCATGGTCCGCTGGCGCAGGCTGCGGTTGGCTGCGGCGAGGTCTCCCGCCGCCTTGGTCTCCTGCAGTCCGCGCAGGCGCAGCAGCCCCGAAAGTGCAAATCCCCTGGACATCAGGACACCCCCATGGTTCGTAGCAATGCTTGAAGTTCGGCCCAGGACTGCCCGCTGGGCACCGGCTCCTCGAGCCGTTGCTGCAGAAATCGATTGATCGCGGCCTCGTGATCGACGGCCGCGTCCGCCAACGGGTTGCTTCCACGCTGGTAGGCCCCGACATCCAACAGATCCTGCACGGCACGGCGTGCGGCCATGACCTTGCGCAGGGCGCCCGCCGCGGTGGCCTGTTCACGGCTGGTCACCCGGGAGGCGACGCGCGAAACCGAGGCCAGTGCGTCAATGGACGGGAAGTGGCCGGATATGGCCAGTTTCCGATCCAGGACAATGTGCCCGTCCAACAGCGAACGGGTCGCATCGGCGATGGGTTCGTTGTGGTCGTCCCCGTCCACCAACACGGTGTAGATCCCGGTGATGGAACCGGTCGAGGACGTACCTGCACGCTCAAGCATCCGGGCCAGCAGGGAGAAGGTGGAAGGCGGGTAGCCGCGGGTTGCCGGAGGTTCCCCGGCCGAAAGCCCGATTTCACGTTGGGCCATGGCCACACGAGTCAGCGAGTCCATCATGAGCAGAACCTGCGCACCGGATTCGCGGAAGGACTCGGCAATACGGGTGGCCACAAAGGCCGCCCGCAGGCGCATGCGCGCAGGTTCGTCGGCGGTCGACACCACGACGATCGAGCGGGCCAGGCCCTCGGCTCCAAGGTCTTCCTCAAGGAATTCCCTGACCTCGCGCCCGCGCTCCCCCACCAAGGCAATGACATTGATCTGGGCCGAGGTGCCTCGGGCAATCATGGACAACAGCGAGGACTTGCCGACTCCGGATCCGGCGAACAACCCGATGCGCTGGCCGGCACCCACCGCGGTGAGGGTGTCCATGACGCGGACACCGAGTTGCAGCGGGTTGGTGATCCTGCTGCGTTCCAGTGCGGCTGGTGCCTGGTGCTCCATGGGAACCAGGGTGTGCTCCCCCAGCGGGCCATGCCCGTCAATGGGCTGGCCCAGCCCGTCCAGCACCCGGCCAAGCAGGCCAGTGCCGACGGGAATGTAGGCGGCAGATCCGCTGCTGTGCACGAAGTCGCCGACCCTGATGTCATCCATCGGCCCCAGCGGCATGCAGTGAAGCGTGTCGCGGCGGGCGGCAACCACTTCTGCGGCAACCTTGTCGTCCCCGATCTCCAGCACCGTGCCCAAGGGCGCGTTCAAGCCCGCGACCTCAAGCCCCAGCCCGACCACCGAACTCACCACTCCCATCCTGACGGGCTCGGCGGCTAGCAGTGCTGCGTCAAGGCCGGTCCAGGACCGTGCGTCCACGCTCACGGGGTTGCCCCACGCAATGCGGCACAGGCTCGTTCTAGGGCCGTGGAGATGCGAGCGTCAAGGAATCCTTCGTCGAATGCCGTCAGTGCATCCCCGCGGGCAAGTACGGGATCGGCAACCAGCGCGATCCCGGTGCCCGGAACCTTGTCCAGTTCCAGCAGGGCCAGATCCTGCGGGTTCATGCGGACTTGGCGAACCGTGGTCTCGTCGATGCCAGCCATGGCGCGGTCCAAGGCTGCCTTGGCGCCGAAGCGGTCATTGGACAGTTCCTTGCCAATGATCTTTTCTGCCAACAGCAGAGCGGATTCCACCAGGACGGTGGAGGCTGCCTCCAGCACCGGGACTGTGCGGGCATGCAGGGCCGTGGCCGCCGCACCCAGGGCGCGCACCGCCTCGGCGTGTTCGGCAGCGCGCGCTGCATCGGTATGGGCCGCTGCCCGCGCCAGCTCCTCGCGCTGGGCCCGGGCTACGGCCTCGGCGGCACGGATGCCTTGCGCGTAGCCCGTGGCGTAGCCATGGGCTTGTGAGGTTCCCTGCTCGCGCCGGGCGGATTCGGAAATCTCCAGGGCACCGAAGTGCGCCGGTTCAAAGGCTGCCGGGTCAGAGGACATAGTCTTCCTCGTCGCCGCGCTTGATGGTGATCTCGCCGCTGGCCTCCAGCGCCCGGATGGACTGGACCACGTCGGCGCGGGCCTCCTCGACCTGGGAGACACGCACCCGACCCATGGAGGAGATCTCCGCATCAAGGATTTCCTTGGTGCGGTCGGAGATGTTGGCGCGGATGGTGTCCTCGACCTCGGCTGCGGCGCCCTTGAGGGCAAAGGCCAGCGTTGCCGCATCGACGCCGCGCAACACCCGCTGCACGTCACGGCGGTCGAACTTGACCAGGTCCGCGAAGGAGAGCATGCGTGAGCGCACTTCCTCGGCCAGCTCCGGATCGTGCTCGTCCAGGGACGCCAGCAGGTCCTTTTCCACGGTGATGTCAGAGCGGTTCAGGATGTCGACCAGCGGCTGGATGCCGCCAACGGTCTCGAGCGGTTCGTGGGACGTAATGACCGATCCGGTTCGTTTCTTCAGTTCCTCGGCCACCACGCGCACTGCCTCGGGCACGGCGGTGCCCATGGTGGCCAGGGCCCGGGCGGACTCGGTGCGCAGTGGCGCCTCGAATCCCGCCATCACCGCCGAGGCCACCTCGGGGCGCAGGTGGGCCAGGACCAGGGCGATGGTTTGCGGCAGTTCCCCGTCCAGCAGCGAGCCGATGTGAGCAGGTTCGGTGCCTTCAAGGAATTCAAAGGTCATCCCGGCCATGGAAGAGGACAGCCGGTTCATGACCGTGCTGGCCTTTTCGCTGCCAAAGGAGGCCTCGAGCAGACCCGCGGCCATGTCCCGCCCGCCGCGCGCGCTGGGTTTGCCGGAAGTTGCAAGTTCGTGGATTTCACGGACGGTGTCTTCCACTAGGGAAGAATCCACTCGGCGCAGGCGCACGATTTCGGCGGCGATCTCATCTGCCTCGAACTCGGTGAACTGGCGCATGACTTCCGCCGCATTCTCCTGGTCCAATTGCATGAGCATGATGGCGACCTTTTGGGTGCCTGTCAGCTTCCGGGGCGTCCCGGCTCCTTGGGCCATTATTCGGTCCCCTTGTCATCCATCACGGAACGCAGGTAGTCGGCCATCTTGGCCGGATCCCGGGCCGCCAGTGCAGAGAGTTCCTCGCGCTTGACGTGGTGCGGGGTGACCAACTCTGCCACCGGGGCGGTGGCCGGAACCTGGCTGATGGCCATGGTGTTCGGTGACGCGACTTCTGCCGCCGTCGGTGCCGGCGGCAGCGACGTGAATTCGCGGAACTCGCCGAGGTCAACCGGTTCGCGGTTCTGCTTGTTGCGCCTCACGTAGAGTGCGTAAACCACCGCCAGGATCAGTGCCAGGCCAATGACCCCGGCAATGATCAAGGTGCGCTGGAGCTCCGCGGTGCGGGCTGCCTCCTCCGCGGCGGCTGCGGCGGCGAGCGCTTCCTCCGCGGCTGCGGCGCCGTCGGCGTTGAAGGGCACGACCGAGACGTTGACGGTGTCGTTGCGTGCTTCGTCGATACCTGCTGCGGTGCTGACCATCTGGGTGATGTCGGGGATGCTCAGGCCCTGGGTGGCTGCCGAGTTCAGGGCCACCGAGACGCTCTGGCGGTTCAGGTTGCCGGAGGGAATCAAGCGGTTCTCGGTCACCTTGTTCACCGCATTGGTGCGTTGGTTGTCGGTGGAGGTGAAGGTTCCCTCGCCGTTCTCGCCGCCGGGCACCGCAATGTTGTCCGGGCCCAGCACGCCTGCGCCGGCCCCGCCGGTCCCCTCGTATTCCTCTTCCTTGACGGATTCGGTCAGCGCGGGTTCGCCTTCGGGGTTGGTGAAGGATTCCTCGGTGCGTTCCGCCGATTCCAGGGACAGGTCTGCTGCCACGGCGACCGTGGCGTTGCCGGGGCCGACCACGCGGTCAAGCATGGCCTGGATGACTCCGGCAACCCGGGTTTCGTAGTCGGCAGCCTGCTTCTCGGCGCCGCCGGTCAGTCCGACCCCTGCGGCGGAAAGCAATTTGCCCGTCGAATCCACGACCGAGATGTCCTCGGCCTTGAGTCCGTCAACGGCGGCGGAGGTCAGGTGCACGATGGCCTGGACCTGGTCGTTGCCCAGGGTCACATTGGGCTTGGTCTCGACGAAGATCGAGGCGGTGGGATTGGTCTTGGAATCCACGAACACGGTTTGCTCGGGAATGGCGAGCTTGACCGAGGCAAGGTTGACCCCGTCCATGGCCTGGATGGTGCTGGCCAGTTCGCCCTCGAGCGCCCGCTTGTAGGTGACGGACTGCTGGAATTCGCTGGAGGTCACGCCCATGTCATCGAGCAGGGAGTATCCACTGGTACCGGCTGTGGGCAGCCCGGCAGCAGCGGCCTTGAGACGCGAGTCGTAGACATTGGCCTCGGGCACCAGGATGGTGCCCCCTCCCCCGGTAAGTTCATAGGGAACCGAATCGGCCTTCAATTGTTCTACGACACCGGCGGCGTCTTCCGGGGCAAGGCCCGTGAACAACGGCGTCAGCTTGGGTTGGCTCATGAAGGAAACCAAGGCAATGGTTCCCAAGGCCAGGACGGCGATGCCGATCAAGGCAATGGTGCGTTGTGCCAGGCTGAAGCCGCGCACGGCATCCGCGGCCTTGGCCAGCGGGGCTGGAACGTTGGCCACTAGGCTTGCATCCTCATGATCTCGTTGAAGGCCTCAACGCCACGGTTGCGGAAGGTGGAAACCATTTCCAGGGCAACGGCCGAACGAGTCGAGGCGAGGGTGGCGGCATGGATATCCGTCAGGTCCCCGGTCACGGCCTTGATGGAAAGATCATTGGAGGCGGCCTGCAGGGACTGGACCTGGTCCACTGCCCCTCCCAGGGCATTGGCAAAAGCCGATCCGTCGGTGGCGGGTGCACCGGCCGGCTTCAGGTATCCGGTGGGCAGGGTGGGGCTGACGCCCGCTACGGGGCCGATTTCGAAGGCCATTACTGGTTGCGTCCGATCTGCAGTGCTGCCTGGTATGTTTCCTTGGCGCGGTCCACAACCGCGGCGTTGACCTGGTAGCCACGCTGGGCCATGATCAGGGATCCCATTTGCTCGGACATGTCGATATCCGGGTAGCGGACATTGCCTTCCTCGTCCGCCAACGGGTGGTCCGGTTCGTGCACGATGCGCCCTTCGGCGTCCCCGAACTCCGCACCCGCGACATACACGCCGGTGTTCTCGGCACCGGCCTGGGCCAAGACGTAGCGGGCCCGGAAGGCTTCGCCGTCCGTGGCAGTGGCGGTGTTCGCATTGGCCAAGTTGTCGGAGACGGCGTCAAGCCATTTGCGGTGCACGGTCAGTGCGCTGCCGGCGATTCCGATGGCGTCAAGCATCAGTTGCTCCGAAGGGCGGTGCGGATGGAGTTGAACGGCCCGGAGGCGGCCTGCGTGGCGAATTGGTAGCGCAAGACGGTGTCGATGTTGGAAAGCGTCTCGGTGTCCAGATTGACGTTGGATCCGTCGAGACGTGTGGGCTCCAGAGATGCGGAGGTGGACGCCGTGGCCTGGCCGTTGCCGTCGGCCACGGACTTGGCCAGGGCCGATTCAAACTCAACACGGCGGGCGTGATAGCCGGGCGTGTTGACGTTGGCGATGTTGTTGGCAATGGCACGCTGGCGCAGTGCCAGGCCATCCAGGGCACTTTCGATCGCCATGGACGTGACGGAATTGAACACGACGAATCGCTCCAAGGTCGTTTCGTGGCCCATCCGTGGGCTCAAAAGGAAGTGAGCTATCCGTGCTCAAAATAGACAATCGGCTACCCGGCGTTGGCCGTTAGCTGTTTGGGCTATCCGACCGAATCCAGGTAAACGGAGGTCACTGCCGAATCTCGTGGAACCGATGAAACGGCACGGAGCTGCCGTGCGGCTTCGTCGCGCCGTTCCCCCAGGACCGGGGTGAGCGAATCCATTTCCGCAAGTATCGCTCGCGCCCGTGGGCCCAGCTCCGGTGGCAATTCGCCCATGCCGGCCGGCGGGCTCCATGAAGCGTGGGGCAGCTCGAGCAAGGAAGCGTCATCCGCGCAAGATTCGCGCAGTTGGGCCACCTGGTCCTCCAAATCGGCGAGGAAGCGTTCCCATGGGACCAAGTGCCCGGCGGATTCGGGCTGATTAGCCAATGTGGACGCCACCGGTGCTGGGGGCAGCCGGGGCGGAAGCTGCCTCGTGCCAGGTTTGCCGCAGTGGCTCCATGATGCCGATGGCCTGTCGCGTCAACGCCGGGTCGCGCTTGACGTTCGCATCAATGAGCAGCTGGGTGGCGAAGGCGTAGATGCTGTGGAGCGCGGTTGCCCCCGACCAGGCCTCGGAGTCCAGGCTTGAGACCAGTTCGGAAATGATGGCCTGGGCATGCACCAGGTTTTCCGAGGACACTGCCCAGTCCGCTGCGAGTTGCGCTGCTTCGGCACGGTTCAGGTCCACCAACAGGCGGTCGTAGAGCATGGTGAGAAGGCGCGCCGGGCTGGCCGAAAGGATTGCTTCGCGATTGAGTTGGGCAAGTTTCTGGGCGGGGTTCATCATGACTGCTTCTGCGTTGTCGGGAGCGAGGCCAATTGAGAGGCAAGATACGACGATTGTGAATTGAGATTGCTCATTTGAACTTCGAGAGCCGAGTAGATCCGCTTGAGCGTGGCTTCCCGACTGTCCAGGCGCCGGTCCCAGTCCGAGATCTGGTCATCAAGACGGGTCACGACCGATTCCTGGCCTTTGATCCGGGAGGTGATGACCCCGTCGTATTTGTCGGACATGTCCGTCGACACCGCGGAGACCCGGGAAGAGATGGTCTGCAGCACCGTTTCGACCCGGGCTGGATCTTCGGCCAGGGCCTGGGAGAACTTTTCGGAATCGAATTCGAGCTTGCCGTCCTTGGTGATGGAGATGCCGATCTCGGAAGGCGACTTGCCGTCAATCGGCGAGATCGCCGCGTCCATCACCCGCTGCTTCACCATCCGCGCCGTGCTGTCACCGGTGAAGATCATGCCCTTCGTGGCACCGCCGCTTCCGGAAGTGACCGCCGAGTTCGTGGCAATAAAGCTGAAGAGGCCGTTGAGGGAATCCACCAGGTCCGAGGCAACCTTGGAGGTGGCTTCGCCGTCGCGTTCCACGGACACGGTGACTGGATCGGTGGAAACCTTGGAGACGGTGACATCGACGCCCGGCAAGAGGGAGGCGAAGGTGTTGGTAGTGGAGCTGACGGATTGCTCGGCGGCGGTTCCGGCCCAGAGCTTGACCTCGGCGTCCTGTGCCGCGCGGATTTCCGTCATCGGAACCGCGGTCCCGGAAATGGTAAAGGAGTTCGCTGCACCGGATTCGCCGGAGGAAAATTGGACCCGGTATTGGTCCACGCCGCTCGCGTCCTTGCCGGCGGAAACCTTGACCGCCTGCACGCCGCTATCCGAGGCATTGACAGCCGTGACGATGTCATCGAGTGAATTCGATGGTGCCGTGATGAGCGTTTCGGTGCCGTCGGCGGCGGTGATGGAGAAGCTGGATTCGGTCCATTCGGTGACCGGGTCGGAGACCTGGAGCTGGCTTTGGGCCAACTTGGTCACCGTGAGGTCCAGGGATCCTGCGCTTGCGCCGGTGGTGGTCGTTACGGTCAGTCCCTCGGAGCTTCCCGAGGTGCTGAAAAGCTGCAGCGATTCGGGCTTGGCCAGTTTGGTGGTCAGCGTGGCGAGGTCGGCGACGCGGGTGTTGAGCGCCTGGAGGGCCGACACCATGGTCTGAGTCGCGCTGACCTTGTTTTTCAGGATGTTCTGCGGGATCGCCTCCACCTGCATGAGGGATTTGATCAATGCCGTGGTGTCCAGCCCGCTGGCTAGTCCGTCGAGTGCCAGGCCCATGTTTTCTCCGCTTCTACCTATGGTGTGGATACCGCAAATCTCCCGCGGCAGGCAAGGGACTCGAAGAGTCGATGCCTGCCACGGGAGATCGTTTGCTGCTTGGCGCGGTCCCGGACATCATCAATGCCCGGGAACGCCGGTTGCTAAACCGTTATGGTGCTTAGCCGAGAAGCTGCAGCACGCCCTGGTTGGCCTGGTTTGCCTGCGCGAGCATGGCGGTTCCGGCCTGGGAAAGGATGTTCGAACGGGTGAAGCTGACCATTTCGGAAGCCATGTCAACGTCGCGGATGCGGGACTCTGCAGCCTGCAAGTTCTCGCGGGAAACATTGAGGGTGTTGATGGCCGACTCGAAGCGGTTCTGGTTGGCACCAAGATTGGCACGCGAGGTGGAGACGTTCTTGATCGCCGTGTCGATGGATTCGATGGTCGTCTGTGCCGCGGTGGCGTCCGTGACAATGAACCCGGCAGCGTCAGCCGAAACCGTGCCACCCATCATGGTCACGACGCCCGAAAGCGAAGTAGCCAGGCTGTCGAGGGAAACGGTGATCTGCGATGCTGCGTCGCCCTCGGCACCGACCTGGAACTTGAGCGACGCAGGACCGGCAACCGCACCGCCCTGGAACAGGTTGATGCCATTGAAGTTGGTGGATTCCGAGATACGCGAGAGCTCCGAGCCCAGCGCGTTGGCCTCGGCCTTGATGGCGGTGCGCGAATCGGCGTTGTTCGAGTCGTTGGCACCCTGGACGGCCAGGTCGCGCATGCGCTGCAGGATGGAGTGGACCTCGGTCAGGGCGCCTTCAGCGGTCTGGATGACCGAGATGCCGTCCTGGGCGTTGCGGGCAGCAACGGTGAGGCCGTTGACCTGCGAACGCAGGCCCTCGGAGATGGCCAAACCTGCTGCGTCGTCGGCTGCGCGGTTGATGCGCAGGCCCGAGGAGAGCTTCTCCAACGACTTGGAAAGGTCGTTCTGCGTGCTGGTCAGGTTGCGGTGTGCGTTCAGTGCCGCGATGTTGGTGTTGATCTGCATACCCATGGTGAATTCCTCCGTGAGACGGGTGTCTGTAACGAGGTCCGTCCGTGGACCTCAATCACCGACTATCGGCACCCGAGCATCGCTGGTTAGCGATAGGAAGAAGTTTTTCGGGCCTGTTATGCGGAGGGTGAGACGACGTTGCCGGCCATCCGCACGATCCCGCCGGACACCCGCTGGCCAAATTCCTTCAGGTAAAGTTCGCGTCGCTGGGTCGCGGCCCGGGTCATGGCGGTTTCCGGTGCTGGTGCCTGCTCCGACACATATCGCGTTTGCAGACCTTCATGAAGCAGCTTCATGGCGGTGGTGCGGCGTTGGGAGATCGCCGAATGGGTGACACCCATTTCGGCAGCAAGCTCTTTCACCGTCGATCCCTTGAAGTAGATGCGCTCAATGATGACACGCAGGTTTTCCGGCAACGCGGCAACGGCATCCCGGATTACCTTGGTGTGCTCGGTCTCGAGCAAGGCCTCTTCAGGAGTCTCCGTGCCTGAGACCAGGTAATCGTTCATAGTGTCATCAATTGATACGACCGTGCGGGCCGAATCGCTCAAGATTGCAAGGGTTGATGCCTGGTCCATGCCGAGGGCGTCGGAGAGTTCGGAAACGGTGGGGGTTCGCCCCAGTGCTGAGGTCAGGGATTCCTGGACCGTACGCGTCTCGGTGATTTTCTTTCGCGCGCCCCGGGTGGCCCAGTCGTTGGATCGCATGTCGTCTGCAAATGCACCAAGGATGCGCCGGCGCGCGTAGGCCCCGAAGGGGACGCCCAGAGAGTCGTCAAAGGCATCGGCGGCCGTAATGAGTGCAATGGCACCCACCGAGGCGAGGTCCTCACGGGAAAGGTGGGTCGCCTTGGCACATAACTCTGCCGCCAGATATCCGACCAAGGGAAGGTTCTCTATAACCAACTGGTTGCGTGCCTGTCGCTCCACCCGGATCGTCCTTGTCAATTTGAGTGATGATCAAGCCAAGAGCTATTGCCAGTGGCCACGTCTGTTTTCCCCAAAAAAACAATTTCCCCAACGAAGATAGTAGCCCGAGTATCCCCAAAAAGCGGACATGAATGCACCCCAATTTGAAGATGTACAACTAACGTTCACTTTGGACCGGCCGATAGACTGAAATAACTGGGGATATTTGGGGGCACAACAGTCTGGAGAGATGGATACATGGGAACCAATGAGCTTTCGGCCCTGTTGTGGAAAGAACGGGAACTACTCGAGTTGCTTCACTTCAAGTTGGAGGAAGAGCACTTGTTGCTGGTCTCCGGGAAGTCGCAATGGATTCCGCTGGCGACGCGGGAGATCGAGAACATTCTCGAGAAGGTCCACGCCGCCGGTCTTGCGCGCGCCTTGGAAGCGTCACAGCTGGCATCCACTTGGGGAATTGACGCGGCTTCACCTTTGACCCGGATCATTGAGGCTGCGCCTCCTGGTCCATGGAATGAGATCCTCACCGCCCACCTGACTGCGCTGCGCAACACCACGGCTGAAATCACCCGGCTACGGGACGCCAATGAACAGTATCTGCGTGCGGCCTACCGCTCCACCCAGGAAACGCTGGCGAACCTGGGTGAAGACACCTCGCTATACGGTCCTTCCGGAACATCGGCGGCACACAATTCCGGTGCACACATCATCGACACGAATCTATAGGGAACTGACATGAGTACGTTCAGCGGACTGAATACGGCCATGTCCGGCCTCAACGCGGCGCGCCTCGCCATGGAGACTGCCGGAAACAACCTGGCCAATGTGGGCACCGCGGGTTACACACGGCAGCGGGCCGACTTCGTCTCTGCAGGTTCCGTCGCTTCCACCGGCTTGCTCGCTTCGCGCCCCGGCGTTGGCCAGGGAGTGGTGCTCACCGGAATCGCCCGGCTCGCCGACGCGCACCTGGATGCCCGCGTGCGCGGGACCGTGGCCCTGGCCGCGCAGTCCGACACCCGTGCCGAGGGCCTGACAAACCTCGAGGGAATCCTGCGGGAACCAGGCGAGAACGGCCTGTCCTCACTGCTCAATGAGTTCTGGGCCGGCTGGGAAGACGTGGCCAACCAGCCAGGCGAATCCTCCCCCGCAGCCGTCCTGCTGGAGCGGGCCAAGGCGGTGGTTAACCGCATCGGCCAATCCCACACCGAAGTAACCGACCAATGGTCAGCCCAACGCCAGTCCCTGGACACCATGGTCAATGACGTCAACAGCGCGGCGAGCACCATCGCCGGGCTCAATGCCCAAATTCGTTCCGCGGTCGCGGCCGGTGGGGCCCCGAACGCCTTGCTGGACCAGCGCGCCGTGCTCACGCAAGCCATCTCGGAACTCTCTGGCGCGACGGTTCGCGAACTGCCCGATGGCACCGTTGACGTGTTGATCGATGGCAACGCCTTGGTCACCGGCTCAACGGTGCGCCCGTTGGAGGTCACCGGGTCGGCTACGTTCGCTGGCGGCACGGCCCCGGCGCTGCAGTGGGCCCACCGCCCGGGACAGTCCGTGGCTTTGCAGGCAGGCCGCATCGCCGGCACTGTTTCCCTTCTCGCACCGGCCGATGATGCTGGAACCGGCGGACCGCTGGCCGAGGCAGCGAAGTCGTTGGACGCGATTGCAGAGAAGCTGGCCACCACCGTCAACGCGGCGCAGGCCAACGGCAAGACCGTGGATGGCAACCCCGGTCCCCCGTTCTTTGAAATCACCGATTCCAACAATCCGGCACGCTCACTGACGATGTTGGCCACCGGGGCCAAGGACCTTGCCACCGCCGGTACAACCGGTGGCGCGCTCGACGGCTCCAACGCAACGGAAATGTCCAAGCTGGGTGGCTCCGCCGACGGTCCCGACTCACTCTGGGCCAATATGGTCATCAAGATCGGAACCGCGACCAAATCCGAGGCCCAGCAGGCAGTCTCTTCCGCCGTTGCCGCTGCCGGCGCCGTCAACACCCAGCAATCGGTCTCCGCTGTTTCCATCGATGAGGAAAACGTAGCCCTCATTGCCAATCAACACGCCTTCCAGGGCGCCGCACGGGTCATGACTGCCATTGATGAAATGCTTGACACACTCATCAACCGCACCGGGCTCGTTGGACGATAAAGGAGAAGGCCCATGACTCGAATCACCACCGCATCGCTGACCACCAACACCGAGCGCAACCTGCAGGCAGCCATGAACCGGCTCGCCACGATCCAGAACAAGGCCGGCACCCACAAGGAAATCGGCCGGCCCAGCGACGACCCTGCCGGCACCGCCAATGTCATGGCTTTGCGGACGCAGCAGCGCCAGAACGAGCAGTTCTCCCGCAACGTGCAGGATGCCAACGGCTGGCTCTCCACCACGGACCAGGCGCTGACAACCGCCACCGACATCCTCCAGCATGTTCGCGACCTCACGGTCAAGGGCGCCAACGACGGCGCGTTGCCTCCGGATGCCAAGGAAGCCATCGCCTTGCAACTCGACCAACTGCACGATGCCCTGCTCAATACGGCAAACACCCAGTTCATGGGACGTCACGTCTTTGCCGGGACATCCGACCAAGCCAGTGCAGTGGATAGTGCCTATGGGTTCTCGGGCACCAGCGGTGTGGAACGCCGCATCGGAACGAACTCGAGCGTCCGAGTGGATGCCGACGGAGCCCAGGTATTTGGAGAGGGCAACACGAGCGTGTTTCAACTGATCAAGAACATCGTCGCTGATCTGCGCGCCGGAACCAATATTTCCTCCCACATCGGCGAGCTCGATGCGAGCCTGCAAAGGGTCCTGGGATCCCAGGCATCTATTGGTGCCAGCCACGCAGCGGTCCTCGCCGCCGACGACGCATTGCTCGCCGACTCCGTTTCCTTGGAAGCAAGGCGAAGCGGCATCGAGGACATCGATTTGGGTTCTGTCATTCTGGAACTCAAGACCCAAGAGGTTGCCTACCAGGCGGCTCTGTCCGCGGCTTCGCGCACCTTGCAGCCCTCCTTGATGGACTTCCTGCGATGAGCCGCGTCTTGGTTCCGGCAGCGGCCTTGCCCGGCTTCCCCGAAGCCACCACGCTGTCCCTGGAACCGGTGGAGGGAGCACTTGGCTTGTACGCGTTGGCCTCTCCCCAAGCAGCCGGGCTTCGCCTTTTCGTGTTGGATGCGGCGCTGCACCTGACCGACTACAAACCCGTCTTCACCAACGAACAAATGGCACTGGTGGGAGACCCGGAGCCCGGCTCCCGCGGCGTCTTGGTAATCGTCAATACCTCCGACCATCAAGCCAGCGTCAACCTCTTCGCTCCGCTGGTGTTCAACGCCGACACGGGCAGCTGCGCACAGGTCATCCTCGAGGGCCAGGACTGGCCCATTCGCTCGGCACTGCCCCTCTAAGGTTTCGGTTCCGGAGCAGGCTTCCCGCCACACGCCGTTCGCGCTCATACGCGCTCACCCAGGGGGCATCATGGATGGCGTTGCTCAATGCCGGGGTACCCCACTCCCCCACAAGCCTGTTCTCCGTGAACCACGGCGCTTACGATTGGCAATACGCGCGGACCAGTATTTTCTGGCCCGCCGGCAGCTGAACCAATCCTCGCTTGGGGGGTCGGATTGTGGCGAGACCTTGGGGTTGGGCCACCCACGTGCACGGGGACACACGTGTGCGTCACTTGCCGCCCGTGCATTCGGGCTTGATCCGGTGTGCGCCACCGTGCACCGCCATCTTGAGACAGGATCAATCCTCATGGCTCGCAGAAGACAATTTCGTTTCCTCACCGCACTGGGCATCGGCGCCGCGGCGCTTGCCCTCACGTTCACCGGCATCGCCCCGGCCACCGCCACTGCCTCCCCAACCAAGACCCAGTCCAAGGTCACTGATTACGTCAATCTCGGCGATTCATATTCCGCCGGTTTCGGTTCAGGGATCCCGACCCAAAACCCGATGATGCCGCCCGGCTGCCTCCAGGGAAGCGGACCAACGCACGTCACGTCGTTGGACGCCCGGCCCGGGATCAACCTCACCGCCAATGCCGCCTGTGCCGGCCTCACCAACGCCCAAATCGCCGGTACTGTGCCGCTGCTGACGCCCTACCTGGCCGGTGCCGAATTGGTGACCCTCACCCTGGGCGCCAATGACCTCGATATCAGAGGGCTCGTAACGGCCTGCAGCGCGCTGGGAAGTGATGCTGCCTGCGATGGTGCCTTGCGCCTGGGAAATCTGGCCATCCCAACGATCGGGGCATCCGCGCACCAGACCCTGCGCACGCTTGACGCCGCCACCCGCGGCAAGATCCTGGTTCTTGGCTACCCGCGACTGTTCACCACCTCAAACGGGGACCAGCAGCTCATCACCGCCAAGCGCGCCAAACAACTGAACCGATTGGGTGATGCACTCAACCTGGCCATCAAGAATGCCACGAAGCGTACCAGTGCCAAGTTCGTTTCGGTCACCGGGGCATTCAACAACCACGGTCTGGGCGCAAATAAGCCATGGATCTACTTCAACCAGGTGGATCTGGCTGATCCCTTCAATTTGCACCCCACCACCACCGGTTACCTTAAGGGATACTACCCAGCGGTGAAGCGCCACCTCTGAGAGAGGCAATCGCGCTCATGCGTCTCGAACCGGCCCACCCTCGGAATCACACAAAGATCTATTGATGAAACAAAAAACCGCTCGTATCCGGCCACTGTGGCCGGATACGAGCGGTTTAGTTTGCGAGGATTAGCGCCTTAGGTGCCGCATACCTGCTCGCGTCGTCAGCACATCGTCGAATTCAGCATCTGCGGGTATGTACGTAGCCTCTGAAGCGTTGCCGTCCACGTGGACAACGGCCGCAGTCTGTGGCTCGACACTGCGCATCGGAGCCTGCACCGGAACGGCATTCTTCAGGCGACGGCTCGGCTTGGCCTTCTTCGTCGAGTCCGCCAGTGGCTCATCGGAGGCGTAGTAGTACTGTCCGTAGTAACCGTAGTTGGCAGCTGACGCACCCTTGGTAGGCACCTGGTTCAGGACGAATCCTAGGACCCTTGCCCCCACCTTGTGCAAATTGCTCAAGGACTTGGCAACCTCATCGGTGGATGTCGAGTCGGCCTTCACAGCGACCAGAACTCCGTCGACAAGGTTACTCAATACAGCCGCATCCGTAACAGGGAGAAGTGGCGGTGCATCGATAAGAACCAATGCATCGCGGCTCATGTCTTCGAGCAGGGAGAGCATTGCCTGGGATCCCAAAAGCTCCGAAGGATTCGGTGGGATTCGTCCGGCCGCGAGAATCGACAACGTTGGAATGGGTCCATAGGGCTGGAGAACGTCATCCAGCGTCGCGTGGTGGCTGAGCACATCAGTGAGCCCTGCCCCACCCGGAAGACCGAAGACGTCGGTGACCACGGGGCGGCGCAAGTCGGCATCAACAAGAATCGTGGGGCGGCCGGTGGACGCAATGGCGATCGCCAGGTTCGCAGCGACGGAAGATTTTCCTTCGCCGGGGACTGATGAGGTCACGAGGATTACCCGTGCCGGCTTGTCCACATCAACGTAGGTGAGGTTGGTACGCAGCTCGCGGAGGGCCTCGGCATATGGGTGCGAGGCACGGTCGTCATGGTCCAAGGCGCCGGTTTCGATGGTTGTGCGGTTGTTCACCAAGCGGGGGTCCAACGGGATCGTGCCGATCACCGACGTGCCAAGTTTCTCGAGATCCTCGACGGATCGAACACGGCGGTCCAAATGCTGCCGGAGCAAGGCATATCCGACACCGAGCGCCAACCCGAGCACAGCCCCAAGAGCTATGGCTAACTTGGTGTTGGGCGATACCGGCGCAGTCGGAATTTCGGCATCCACCAGTGGAACAAATTGAACGATTGAATCCTTGTTCGATGATCCGCTGGCAAAACCGGATTCAATTTCCGTGACTTGTTCTGCAAGTGCATCGACCCAGGCGTTCGCGGTCTTCTGCGCCAAGACGGGATCGGCATTGGTGATACTCAAACGTACCTCGGCGGTGCCGGTAGGCAGATCGACTGCGAGCTGCTCCAGAAGGTGCTCAGCACTTGTATCGAGTTCCAGATCATCCCGCACACGTTCGGCAACGGTGCGCGTTGCAGCAATGCTCTTATAACTAATAGCCCGCGACTTAGCCAAGCTGTCACCTGACAGAGCCAAGGCAGCAGTGTCCGCTCCGCTGGCGATAACTAGGCCGGATGCTGAGGCAGCATATAGAGGCTGCTGCGTAAAGGTCCAACCGAAGGCGCAGATAATGGCAATCAGGACGACGCTCGTAATGCTTCGCCAAAACGTGCGCAGCATTCGCAGATATTGCCTTAAATCCGGGCCGTCCGCTACATTCTCTTCAAGATGTTCCACTGATTAGTGCTCCCGGTAAATTTGCGCGCAGTCGAAAAGACTTTGAGGGTTTGCCTCAATCTTAGCTGGAATTGATGCACAGTTTGGACATTCGGTTCCTGACGGCACAAGATAGACATGACGTGATGCAGCTGTGATTACATCCACCAGCTTCACGAGTAGTACCTCCGGTGTGTTAATCTGAGCTGCTCATCCATTGCATTCGATCAAAGACTGACCAGATTGACTAAGATCAAGTCATGATCAGGATCCTCACAGTCTGCACCGGAAACATTTGCCGTTCACCATATGCTCAGCTATTTCTTCAAAGCGAGCTAGACCGTATCTCCCCCGGCTCATTCACTCTTCGAAGTGCCGGCTCCCACGCGTTGGTGGGACAACAAATGGATGAGCGATCCTCAATGAAGCTGCGTGACGTCGGCGTGGCAAGCGATGGATTCGTGGCAAGACAACTCAGCGAGGATGTCGTTGTCGGCAGCGACCTTGTACTTGCCTTGACCGATGAGCACCGAAAGAGCATCGTAGCGATGAGCCCGAGGCTGCTCAAGCGCACATACACCGTTCGGGAATTTGCGGCCGTACTGGAGGAATTGGCGACCATCCCAGGCCACATCTTGCCCAAGGGAAACGATTCAGTTTCTGTGGATACACGCTGGGCCGCATTACTCAAGGCAGCCCAACTAGCGCGGCATTCGGCGCGCATGAAGTTGGGAGGACAACTGGATGTCGTTGATCCTTATCGTCAAAGCGATCCGGTGTACGACAGGATGGTTGATGATCTGCTTCCGTCTCTCAGATCAATCGTTACCTTCGAGGCCTTTCACGCAACCAAGAAGTAAATAGAAAAGTCGTCGCGGTAGTGCCCAAACGCGACTGTCCACGCCAATTCCTTCCGGACGCCAAACACTCCTCTGCTTTACAGCAGGCGCAAGCGGGCGCCGTTCGGTCGCATGGCCATTACGCAGAGGATGGCGTGCGTTGCGCGCGCGTAGGCCGTACAGCGCGCTATTTCCGTTGACGCCAAAAAGATGAAACTGGTCAGGGAAGACAGAACAAGGGCATCGAATGATGCCCCACCGGAGACCCTGAAGCGGCTAAGGTCGACGACTTCATCGACCAAGACAAAGTCATGACCCACCCTACGGCGTCCATGACATGGGCACCAGCTCCGGCCGGGTGTCGGTGGACATCGACCACGACACTGCCGCCTCCACCGTCAGCACCTTCCTCCTGCCGGGACACCACCGGACGCCCCACCCGGAAGCCAATCGGACGCTGATCACCGCAGACGACGGAGGATCCAACGGCTACCGCACCCGGTTGTGTAAGACCGAGATGGCCGCTATGGCTGCCAAATAGCCGCTAGAGGGTACTTCTGTTCCGGCTTGTTGGTGTGTGACATGAGATCGGTTGCCTGCCCACGAAGTGGTGAGATTCAGTGTCTACGATGAAGCGAGATTTCACACCAAGTTGCCAGAACACCGGTACCGTCAGCTATTTGGCACCCTGGCCGTTGAAACGGGTATGGACATCACCGTATGCATTCTGCTGCCGGACAACAGCAAGTGGAACTAGATCGGGCAGAAGCCCGCCTCCCGCAGCTCCGCTATTTGGAGCGGGAGGCACGAAGTCATCACGAAATCCATTGCCGCAACAACCAGAAAACCGGAATCACCTCCAAGCAGAATTGGACACCGGAATCTAGCCCACCGGTGTGCAAATACCCGACAGGGAAATGCCGGAGGTAGAATCCAGCGGCACGCTGAAGCAGGAACGAATGGCACCCCAAGTGGAATCACACCCCGAAAACCGGCGACACTCAAACTAAATGATCAGCGAGCCCTTAGATTTTCGCGACAGTGCTCTCGCGCGCCGCTTGGAGTGCGGTTTCGACCACGAGGAGAGTACGTTGGCCTTGTTCCAAGGTTACGATGTCGGAGGGCTTGCCCAGGACGGCGTCGCGGAAGTTCTCGTGCTCGACGCGCAGGGGCTCGCGTTTAGCGAATGCGTACCGGGTGATGTTTCCTTCGGAAACTCCGCGGAAGGATGAGACGGACTCCCATTCCAACGGGATAGTGCCGTTGGCGTAGAACGTGAGATCACCGGTGGCCGTGTCAGCGACGAAGGCGCCCTTCTCACCTGTGACGACCGTAAGGCGTTCCTTCATCGGACTGAGCCAGTTCACGAGGTTGTTCACGATCACGCCTGAGCGGGTACGCCCGGTGATTGCAATCATGTCTTCATGCTCACGTCCGCTCTTAAACGCGGTCTGTGCGAATACAAACTCGTACTCGGATTGCACCACCCATGCGGTGAGGTCCACGTCATGGGATGCTAGGTCCTTGGCAACCCCAACGTCCGAGATTCTGGCTGGAAACGGTCCCTGCCTGCGGGTTTGCACCTGATACAGGGCACCCAACTCGCCCGCTTCGATCCGGCGACGCAACTCCTGCAACGCGGGGTTGAACCGTTCAATATGCCCCACGGCACCGACCAGACCCGCATCACGGAACGCATCAACCATGCGTTGCCCCGCCTCTAGCGAATGTGCGATGGGCTTCTCCACCAACGTGTGGACACCCGCCGCGGCAAGCTTAAGCGCGGCTTCCTCGTGGAACGCGGTCGGCACCGCCACCACTGCGATATCAATGCCTGCTGCAATCAGCGCGTCAATATCGGGCAGGACTTCCAGGTCCCCGGCGACCCCGTGTGGGTCACCACCTGGATCGGCAATCGCAACGAGTTCTACCCCCTCGATTTCCCGTAACACCCGGGCATGGTGCCGGCCCATCATGCCCACGCCAAGAAGGCCGGCGCGAAGTACTGGCATCAGACGCCTGCCTTTACCAGGGTGTTGACGGCGGTGACGATACGGTCTAAGTCATCTTGGATGAGTGCCGGGTGAACAGGGAGGGAAACGACCTCGCGGGCCGCCTGTTCCGTCTCCGGCAGGTCCAAGCCGGGGGCGTATGAGGCAAGGGATGGCAGGCGGTGGTTCGGGATCGGGTAATAAACTCCCGCCCCCACGTTGTGTTCGGCCTTGAGCGCCGCAACGAACCCGTCCCGGTCCTCCGGAACCCGGATCGTGTACTGGTGATACACATGCACCGCACCATCAACCACCGGGGGCACGGTCACACCTTGCAGGTTCGCATTTAGGAACTCCGCATTGGCCTGTCGAGTCTTCGTCCAGGCATCAACCTTAGTCAGCTGTACCCGGCCGATCGCCGCGTGAATGTCGGTCATCCGGGCGTTGAACCCAATGATCTCGTTCTCGTACTGTCGCTCCATCCCCTGGTTGCGCAACAATCGGAGGTTTCGAGCGATCTCGTCGGTGGCGGCGGTAACCATGCCGCCCTCGCCGCTGGTCATGTTCTTCGTCGGGTACAGGCTGAACATCGCGAACTCACCAAACGATCCCACCGGGCGCCCATCCAACATCGCACCGTGCGCCTGCGCTGCATCTTCGTAAAGTGCGACTCCATGCTTCTTGGCAATTGCCTGGAGCTCGCGCATTCGTGCCGGGTGCCCATACAGGTGCACCGGCATGATTCCACGGGTTTTCGAGGTGATCGCCGCTTCGACAGCTATCGGGTCAAGGCTGAAAGTTTCTGGCTCAATGTCCACGAAAACTGGTGTTGCGCCGGTCAGCGCCACCGAGTTCCCCGTCGCTGCGAACGTAAATGACGGCACAATCACCTCATCCCCTGGCCCGACACCGGCCGCAAGTAACCCAAGGTGCAAGCCAGCGGTGCCGGAGTTCACGGCAACGGACAGGCGGCCGGGAACGAAGTGGGCAGAGAATTCTGTTTCGAACGCCGCGACCTCCGGCCCCTGCGCTACCATCCCGGTCCGCATCACTCGGTCAACCGCAGCCCGCTCATCATCACCAATAATGGGCTTTGCAGGGGGAATGAAATCGCTCATACGTTCTCCTTGATCAAAGTTTCGTCTGTTTCTACATAACGATCACCAGTTACCGGGCAGACCCAACTACCATGTGCATCGCCAACAACAAGAGGATGTCCAGCCTCGCCGACCCACCCCAATCGCCGTGACGGAACCCCGGCCACCAGCGCATAGGCGGGTACATCCTTTACGACGACCGCACCTGCGGCGACAGTCGCCCAAGCACCAATGGTCACCGGGGCCACACACGTAGCGCGTGCCCCAATCGACGCGCCGCGCTCGATGGTCACCCCAACAGGCTCCCAATCATGCGCACTTTTGATAGTGCCATCGGGATTGATCGCACGCGGATACGTGTCATTGGTCAACACAACCGCAGGACCGATGAACACACCATCGGCAAGCCGAGCGGGCTCATAGACGAGCGCATAGTTCTGAACCTTGCAGTTGTCACCCATGACAACACCGGTGCCCACATACGCGCCACGCCCGACGATACAGTTTGTGCCCAATTGCGCACCCTCACGCACCTGCGCGAGATGCCATACCGATGAACCAGCTCCAATCACGGCATCCGCCGAAACATCGGCAGAATCAACGATTCGAACAGAGGAAGGGTCAGTCACGATTGCTGACTCCGATCAGGAAAATGTCTAGTCGCATTTGTTTACGCGTCAGCGTTAACTGGCACGGATGCCGTGCCCACTACGATCCTGGGAGTGCCGACCCACTGGGAGCCATCCGTAGCGTTACGTCCGTCGACCAGCAGCTTCACACCTGGTAACTGCGCTGGAGTGAGCTCGCGGTAATGTGCGTGGTCTGTCTGCAGAATCGCAAGATCGATTTCTCCACCAATCTCATACGGTTCGAACCCGAGAGAACGGAGTTCGTCGTCACTGTAGAGGGGGTCATGGACGCTGACTACTGCACCACGCTCGCGCAATGCCTCAACCGTCGGGAAAACGCCGGAGAACGCAGTCTCCTTCACACCACCGCGGTAAGAGGCGCCAAGCACGACGGCCCTCTGACCCTCCAACGATCCAAGCACCCCTTCGGCTTGCTTAACCAGTCGCTCCGGCATCGACGCATTCAACAATCGTGCGGTGCGCACGATGTCGGCGTCCGGGTCCGTCGTCAAGTACAACCGCGGGTACACCGGGATGCAGTGCCCACCTACGGCGATCCCTGGCCGGTGAATATGGCTGTACGGTTGCGAGTTGCAGGCCTCAATCACCTGATACACGTCGATCCCGTTCTCAGCTGCAAAGATCCCAAACTGATTCGCCAAACCAATATTCACGTCACGGTAGGTCGTCTCAGCAAGTTTCGCCATCTCGGAGGCCTCTGCAGTGCCAAGATCCCACACACCATTCGGGCGGGCAAGATCGGGACGTTCGTCGAACTGCAGCACGGCTTCATAAAAGCTTCGCGCACGCCTAGCACCCTCACCAGAAAGCGCCCCAATCAACTTGGGGTACTTCCGCAGGTCCTCGAAAACTCGACCGGTGAGCACCCGCTCGGGGGAGAACACCAGGTGGAAGTCTTGGCCCTCTTTTAACCCCGAACCCGCTTCGAGCATCGGCTTCCACCGACCCCTCGTGGTCCCGACCGGCAACGTAGTCTCGTATGACACTAGTGTCCCAGGTGTCAAGTGCGCTGCCAAAGACTCCGTTGCCGCATCCATCCATGCAAAATCAGGCTCCCACGTGGTGTCATTTACAAACAATGGAACCACCAGTACCACCACGTCAGCACCAGGGATCGCTTCGGAATAGTCCGTCGTCGCCCGCAGCCGACCAGCCGGCACCAGCGCAGATAACTTTTCCTGCAACATCGCCTCGCCAGGGAACGGTTCCGTGGAGGCGTTGACTAAATCAACCGTCTGGGGATTCACATCCACACCGACGACGTCATGACCGGAGTCGGCGAACTGGACAGCAAGAGGAAGCCCGATTTTACCTAGGGCTATTACGGCAATACGCATGATTTAAATCCTATCAAGATCAGCGCTGACCCGGAACTTTAGATTTCAAGTATTACTAGGTTGATTGAACTTAAATCCTCCTACTTGCGGGTGATTCATTGGTTAGTTTGCCAAATAGCGCTTGTTGGAACTGTTGTTCCGACGAGTCGGTACTGCTGTTCCGGTGACACGGTACTGCCCGTAACCTGCCCATGATCGTTTGAACTAGCCATCGCACAACTCCGTGTGGCGGCTAGTTCAAGGGAGAAATACCTTGGTGGATTACCAGGCCATCATGTCCTTGGTGTTCAAGCACCGGACCTATGAGGAAATCACCGCGTCGGTGGGCTGTTCGCGTCGTGATGTTTCGGCGGTGAAGAAGGCCATTGGCGCCGCCGGCATCACGGCCGAACGCTTCGCTTCCATGACCGCAGCGGACATCGAGCAGTTGTTCCCGGACGGACGCAAGGCCGTCTCCCAAGACTACGCAGACCCGCATTTCGCCCAGGTCATCGAGGAGATGAAGCACAACCGGTTCTTCACGTTGCAGCAGGGCTGGGTCAAATACCTGGGGGCGACCAGTGAGCGAAGAAATACAGCTACTCGCAATACTGCGAGCTGTCCAACCGCTTCGCCGCCGCCACCGACGTGGTGGCCACGCTGCAGCACGAACCGGGCAAGGCCATATTCGTGGACTGGGTCGGTCCGACCCCGCCGGTGGTGGACACCGTGACCGGGGAAACCGGCAAGGCCTACTTTTTCGTCGCGTCCCTCCCGTACTCCGGGCTGGTGTTTTGCCAGGCGTTCGGCACCATGAAGCAGGAAGCCTGGAACCAGGCGCACGTGAACGCGCTGGTGTTCATCGGCGGGGTCCCACAAATGATCGTGCCCGACAATGCCCGCACCGCAACCCACAAGCGCACCCGGGCAGACAACGAGGTGGTGGTGACCAAGTCCTACCGCCAGCTCGCCGAGCACTACCAGACGGCGATCGTGCCGGCAAGATCGAACAAGCCACGCGACAAGGCCCATGTCGAGCGAATGGTGCAGGCCGTGGAGAGCCGCGTTATCGGCTATCTCGCCTCCGAGACCTGGACCTCGTTCGAGGAACTCAACGACGCGGTGCAGGAGCGGCTGTTGGACCTGAACGAACGGTTGCGCCGGGTCAACGGGACCACGAGGCGGGAAGTCTTTGACGCGGAGGAAGCCGCGCTGCTGCAGCCCCTGCCGGATCATCCGTTCGAGTCGGTGGAATACAAGCAGTTGAAGGTCGGACGGAACTATCACGTCACCAGCGACTACCAGCACTATTCGGTGCCGTATGAGTTGGCAGGGAAGATCCTGTCGGTGAGGATCACCGCAACCACCGTGAGCATCTTTGACGGGCAGGCCAAGGTTTGCCGGCACCCGCGCAAGCTCGGGCGCCGGGGCCAGTACTCCACGGAGTTCTCCCATGCGCCCAAGCACCACCAAGAGGTCCAGGGCTTGTGGTCCAGGGAGTGGTTCCTGAACCGTGCCCGGAATTACGGGCCGGCCACCGTGCAGGTCATCACCCAGATCCTGGACCGCAACAAGGTCGAAGCCCAGGCATATTTGCCGTGCCGCAATATCCTCACGGAGTTGGGCGGGAAGAAGGCCTCGCTGGAGGAAGCCTGCCAGGAAATGCTGAACATCAACGGGCATCCCAGCTACACCTCACTCAAACGGGTGATGGCGACCCTTGCCGCCGCCAAGGACCAGCCGGCCGCGGCAGCCCCGGCAGCGCAGAACGTGAAGAACCTCAAGGACATCCAGAACCTTGCCGGAGTGTTTGTCCGCGACGCGGAGCACTACAAGGGACGGGGTGGCACCGATGCTTAGCAGCGAAGACCACCGGAAAATCAAGGACCTCCGGCTGACCGTGTTTGCCGAGAAATTCCTGGAACTGACCAACGACGAAGCCAACGACAAGCTGCTGCCGGAGGAAGTGTTCATGCAGGCGGTGGACCACGCCCTGGATGCCCGCCGGTCAAACAAGGTCGACAAGCTCATCAAGCAGGCACGGTTTCCCCTGCCGGGTGCATCGATTGCCGAGCTGCAGTATCTTCCGGGCCGGAAGATCGATGAGGCGCGGATGAAACGCTACGCGACGCATCAGTGGCGGGACGATCCGACGAATCTGCTGGTCATCGCCCCCAGCGGCGGGGGCAAGACCTACATTGAATATTTGCCACTTTGAGAGCCACCAATATTGCCATTCAGAGCCACCCCGCCAGATTGCGAATATTCTTCTTCAGAGCCGCCAATAGCGCCCCTGAGAGCCATGAAATAAGCTCCTCCCACCATGTGACGGCCACGTGGTAGAAGGAGCAACTCAATGGTACGAAAGATCAATGCGAAGCTGATACTCCGGCTTCGCGCCGAAGGGATGTCGGGGCGAAATATCGCCGCCTCGCAGAACATCTCAAGGAACAGCGTTTCCGACGTCCTCGATGCCGCATCAAACGCCGGGATCACATGGACCGATGCCCAAGACAAAACCGAGAATGCCGTTTACGAGCTGTTGTTCCCGGGTCGTGGGGACCACCAGAGCGTGTTCGCGCAGCCCGACTGGGGCGCGGTGCATAAGCAACTTGCGAAGGTCGGGGTGACGCTCAAGCTCCTGCATAGCGAATACGTTGATGCGGAAACCGTCAAGGGCCAAGCCACCATGGGCTACGACAGGTTCTGCAAGACGTATCACCGGTACGTCCTGGAACACAGCGCCACCTCACGCGTTGAGCACAAGGCCGGGATGAGCATCGAGGTCGATTGGTCCGGCCCGACCATGGCTTTGCTTGACCCGGACACCGGCGCCAAGAAGACGGTTTACCTGTTTGTGGCGTGCCTGCCGTTCAGCCGGTTTGCCTTTGTCGAGGCCTGCCTCGATATGAAGCAGGCCAGTTGGCTGCGTGCCCACGTTTCCATGTTCGAGGCGTTGGGAGGCTCAGTTCCGCGGATCGTCCCGGACAACCTCAAGACCGGGGTGATCAAGCATCCTGCCGAGGGAGAGATCGTGCTCAATGATTCCTACCGGCACCTAGCGGGCCACTACGTGGCAGCGGTGTTGCCTGGCCGCGTCCGGAAGCCTAAAGACAAGTCCAGCGTCGAAAATACGGTGGGCCACGTGGCGACGTGGATCATTGCCGGACTGCGCGATACCCGCTTCACCTCGCTGGCCCAGCTTCGTGCAGCGATCCGTGAACGCGTCCAGGCGTATAACGACGAGCCGTTCCAGAAGCGTGCGGGGTCCCGGCTGAGCGTCTTCCTGGAAGAAGAGCAGCCGTTGCTCCGTCCATTGCCGGCGGTGCCGTACGAAATCAGCGACTGGGTCTATAAGCGCAAGGTCGCGAAGAACAGCTACGTGACGTGGAAGCGGAACTACTACTCCGTTCCGCTGGTCAATGTCGGGGCAAGCGTTGACCTGCGCATCACCGAAACCATGCTCGAGGTCTATCGGAACCAGGAACGGCTGACCAGCCACCGGTTGCTGCCCGCCTCGGCGATCAACCAGTATCGAACCAACGACTCTGATATCCCCGCCGACCGGCAGTGGCGGCAGTGGGAACCGAAGCGGGTCAGGGGCTGGGCGAGCCGCATCGGGCCCAGCGCCGTGGAAGTCGTGGACCGGATCTTTGCTTCGTTTCCCCTCGCCGAGCAGGGGCTGAACGCAGCACTGGCGGTATTGAGGCTCTCAAGGAAGTTCAGCCCGGAACGGCTGGAGGCGGCATGCCGCGTCGCCTTGCAAAGCCTGGTGCGTTCGCCACGGTATGCGCATCTCAGGCCGATCTTGGACACCGGACAAGACCGGACAAGCATCCGGACTGATTCCCTTCCCGAGCCCGAACCGGGCGGATACGTGCGCGGCAGCGACTACTACTCGGGCGGTGCCCGATGACCTCGATAGACATGGAAACCAAAAGGAAAATGCGGGAAATGGCCGCCGGCGCCTTGCTCGAGGCCGTGGAGGCCCAGGACGACATCCTGAGCATGGGGCTGACGTTTGAAGAGCGTCTGCGGCTGGCCGTGGACCACGCGCATTCGTCCTTCACCCATTCGAAGGTCAGCGGCCTGATCAGGCGTGCCGGCCTGCGCTACCCCAACGCCGACCTGAGGCAGGTGGACCTGCTGGAGGAACGCGGGCTGAACCGGATGACGCTCACAGAGCTGGCCAGCTGCGCCTTCGTTGACCAATTCCACAACGTCGTGTTCCAGGGATTCACCGGGTCGGGGAAGTCGTATCTGGGCTGCGCCTTGGCGAAGCAGGCGTGTTTGAAGCTGATCCGCACGCATTACGTGCGCATGCCGGACCTGGAAGAGGAATGGCGGCAGGCCGAGGACAAGCCCTTGGGGCAGAACAAGTTCTTGAAGAAGTACGGAGCATTCAGCTTGCTCGTCATCGATGAGTGGCTGTTGGATCCTCCGAAGGGAGCGTTCCTGAGGATGCTGTTGGAACTGATGGAACGTCGGTACGGTTCGACGGCAACGGTGTTCTGCACCCAGTACAAGCAGTCGGACTGGCACGCCAGGCTCGGGTCAGGGGTTCACGCGGACGCGATCATGGATCGGATTGTCCACAACACGACCTGGGTCGAGACCGGTAGCTACAACATGAGGGAGAAAACCTCAGGGGTTACGGGCTAAGGACATTGTTTGTGTGTGAGCGCTAAGCATTGGGCCGTTTCAGTCAGGACGGTGGGCCAAGTTGGCTGCTCATTTCATGCCAAAAGAGCGCTAAGCCTCAGCCTCTCGGCAGCGGCTCGAAATTGCCCA
>NZ_JAOYTG010000026.1:0-61002 GCF_025847175.2 Paeniglutamicibacter sp. ZC-3
TGGCGCGACCAACCGCCTAACGCTTCGTCCAGGAACTTCTCCGGATCCGGCGCCGCAGCAATCGACGGCAGCCAGATCAATCCGCCCATGTCCTCATTCACCACGCGGCTTTCATGGATAAAAATATTGCAGACGGAATGCAAAAATTGCAATGGATCAACAGAAAATTGCTGGTCAGGCGACGTTCGACTGGTGGTGTCAACCGATAGCGGCACTGCTCCGAGAAATGTGTGGAATGATCAGCAAGACCCACGTCAGAACGCGAATTGCTGAACCACGGGGAAACGTATCAAAAGGGGACTATCTGCACCTTTCGCGAATAGTCCTTTTTATTGGTTTACATAATATTTATTACCGGTTGTTATTTATCTGTGGGGAGTGGCCGTAGAGCGGAAGGGAGGCGACATCCCAATGCTGAAAAGTGCCAGCGGTGGCCGCAAGGCAGCCTTGGGCATGCGCCTGGCGGACCCGACTCTCGAGCTGCTGGAAGCGGCCACCAAGACCGGTGCGGCGGTCGACTTGATCGCTGGGCTGTATGAAAAGAACTAGGACCGGATCTACGAAGACCCGGCCACCGGGAACCCCACCCGGCCCCGGGGCACTTCAAATCGTGTTCTGCGACCTGGGCACCCCATCCCCGGACTGGAACGTGTTCGACCAGTTGAGGGAAGACCTGGCGGCCCGTGGTGTGCCGGGTGAGGAGGTGCGCTTCATGCACGAGGCGAGGAACGATGCCGAGAAGGGCCGGCTCGTGGGGTGCTCCCAGGAGATGGGAGTGGGACCAGCATCCGGGCTCGGGCAGTGCTCCTAGGCCCCGCGCGGGCCGTACATGATCAGCCCGACCCCGGCCAGGGCAACGATGGCACCGGCGATGTCCCAGCGGTCCGGACGAAACCCGTCAAGGAAGACCGCCCACAACAGCGAACCGGCAATGAAGACGCCGCCGTAGGCGGCCAGGATGCGGCCGAAGTTGGCGTCGGGTTGGAGCGTGGCCACGATGCCGTAGAGTCCCAGGGCCACGGCGCCGGCCCCGACCCATAGCCAGCCCCGGTGCTCGCGGATTCCCTGCCATACCAACCAGGCGCCCCCGATTTCGAGCAGGGCGGCCACGCCGAAGAGCAGGATTGATTTCATCACGGTCATGATCCCAATCCTTTCATCAACCGGTGGTGCGTGTTTGCCCCCACAGAAGCGGCGGATTATTCGGTCCATCGCTCGAACCGGGGTAATCTCGTGCGCATGGATATGGGCAAACTCGTCATTGATCGCGAATTTTCCGCACCCCGAGGCGCGGTGTGGGCAGCTTTTACAGAACCGGAAATCCTGGCCGAATGGTTCGGCCCGGAGGGCTGGGGCGTACATGTGGACACGGTGGACATTGAGCCCCGGGTCGGCGGCGTACAGAAGTTCGTGATGCACTTGCTTGAGGACCCCACCCAAACTTCGCCGGTGCATGCGACATTCACCGAGGTCAGGGACCATGAGCTGCTGGTCGGGGAAGATGGACCGCATGAAATGACCCTGAACCTGGTCATCGAATTGCGCGTGGAGTTTTCCGATTGCCCGGCGGGTACCGCGCTGAGGATCACCCAGGGTCCGCTGCCGTCCGAGGTCCTGGAGCCGGCGCGTGCCGGATGGGAGTCCTCGTTCATCAAGCTCGACCGTTTGTTTGCCGCGCACCTCTAGGGTGCCGCGGACTGGCCGGCCCTAGCCACGGCCGATGAACGGCATCCCGGCGGCGGTGATGGTGACGTGGTTGATCGACACCTCGGCCGGTGCGGCGGCAATGAACTCAATGGTTGCCGCGGCTTGGTCCATGTCGAAGGTGGGCTCGACCTTCCGGCTTCCGTCGGCCTGCAGCGCGCCCGAGGTCGCGCCGACATCCTTCATCATCTCGGAGGCGGCGTTGCCGATGTCGACCTGCGAGCACGCTATTCCGTAGGGGCGGCCGTCGAGCTCAATGGACTTGGTCAGGCCCGTGATCGCATGCTTGGTCACCGCGTAGGCAACGGAGGCGGGGCGCGGCACCTGCGCGCTGATCGAACCGTTGTTGATGATGCGACCGCCGCCGGACGCCTGCATGTGCCTGAACGCGGCACCCGCGCAATGGATGGCACCGCCGAGGTTGACTGCGCAGACATCCTGCCATTGCTGCGCCGTGAGCTCGCCGATGGTTGCGGAGGGGCCAAAAACCCCGGCGTTGTTGAAGAGCGCGTCGATCCTGCCGAAGCGATCGATCCCGGCGGCGAATAGCCGTTCCACGGCCGATGGGTCGGTGATGTCGGTGGGCACCACGAGCGCGTTGGGGTGTGTGCCTGCGCTCTGCTCCAGCTGCGCCGCGCGCCGCCCGGCAAGGACCACGTTCCACCCGGCCTCGAGCATGCGTCGGGTGACTGCGCGTCCGATTCCGGAACCGGCCCCGGTGACCAGCATGGTTCGCCACGCGGGCACGGTCTGATTGGGGACAGGGTTCAAGCGGAATCATCCTTTGAAGTGAGACTGGCATTGGTCGGCTGTGCCTGCAGGCGAAGGGTTCGCGTTCAGGCATTCGACCCCAGCCTACTGAGGAGACCGCCGCAGCGGCGGGTCCCGGATCCTGTGGCGCCGGTTGCCCGGCGGGGACACGCATGCGGCGGGACACCCGTGCCGGGCCGGGGGTTCCACCGCCGTGGCTGTTCTTTCGACGTGGTATGCAATTCGTGGCAGTTGCGCCGGGGCCCTCGAGCCGGACTCCCGGGGCTACCTGCGAGCGGCGCGCAACCACGACCAGAGTCCGATGCGTGGCCTGGGACTGCGCGGGCCACGGCTCATGTCCGGGTCCAATCCGCCGATGGGGTGGAACATTCCGGTGCTGAGTGCCGTCGAGGTTTCCAGAAGTGCGCGCGCTTTTTTCTCGCTGGATGTTTCAGCGATGGGCTGGGTGGTGTTCATGCGGTCCTCCTCGAAACGACAAAGATTCCAAGATATGAAATCTAAATATTGGTTTGTGAAATTAAGTATGTACGCGGAGCATGGGAAAGGCAAGGGCTCGCCGCAACTTGCTTCACGCCGGCCTCCGGGCAGGGGTGGGCGGGCAGCGGGAAAAGATTCGGCTAAACCCTTGACGGGAAGGGTGTGATCCGAGTTACATGGTGTGAAAGCAAAGTTCCACCATCCAGAAACATCGAGTCGAAGCCGGTTCCAAGCCGGTGGTAAGGGTGTTCAGCCCTGGATGGTGCAGGAAAACCTCGCAGGATTGAAAGAGCTGATCACCCCATGGACATTTCCCGTTTCAACGACCTCGACTCGGCTGACGCGGCCGCAGTGCTCCGGCCCTGTGCAGATATTGGCCGCTGGATTGAGACGATTCTCAGCGCCCGCCCCTTTGGTTCCATCGATGAACTCCTAGCCTGCGCGCAAAACGCCGCCGACCCGTTCACCGAAGCGGAGATCAACGCGGCGCTTGCCCACCATCCCCGTATCGGGGAACGTGCCGCCGGTTCATCCGCGGAAGCAACGCTCAGCCGCGGCGAACAATCCACGCTGAATCTCGACGGGCGAATTGCCGCCGAGCTTCTCTCCGGCAACCGTGCCTACGAGGAACGGTTCGAACGCGTCTTCCTGATACGCGCCGCCGGCCGAAGCAGCGAAGAAATTCTCGCTGAACTGCGCCGCCGACTGGACAACGACCCCGAGGTCGAACTGGCGGAAGTCGGAGAACAGCTGCGCGCCATCGCCCTTCTTCGCCTCGACGCGTGCTTCGGCCGCGTGCCCTCAAGCTAGATCACGTCCACCGGAATCTAAAGCTTTTCCTTCCCCTCAACGAGTCCAAAGGAGCCTTCGATGAGCGCCAACCAGGCTGCGAGAAGCCACATCACCACCCATGTACTCGACACCGGGACCGGGAGGCCTGCCTCCGGTGTCAAGGCCACGCTGGAAGCCAAGACGGCATCCGGCTGGCAAGAAATCGGATCAGGAGTCACCGATGCCGACGGACGCATCGAGTCACTCGGTCCGACAAAGGTTGAAGCAGGTCACCACCGAA
Organism: Paeniglutamicibacter sp. ZC-3; assembly: GCF_025847175.2. NCBI lineage: Bacteria > Bacillati > Actinomycetota > Actinomycetes > Micrococcales > Micrococcaceae > Paeniglutamicibacter > Paeniglutamicibacter sp. ZC-3. The sequence continues at coordinate 4,025 of NZ_JAOYTG010000026.1, forward strand.
TCGCGTTCGGCACCGGTGACTACTTCGGAAAGACGGGTACGGAAACCTTCTTTCCCGCGGTGAGCATCGATTTCGTCGTTGGCGACACCGCCGCTCACTACCACGTACCTCTTCTTATCAGCCCGTTTGCATATTCCACGTACCGAGGGAGCTAGATATCATGAACACCTTTGCAGCCGAAAAGAAGACCGGCACCAAGATCGTTCTCGGCGCCAACCAATACGGCAAGGCCGAGGTCCGGCTGGTGAAGATCACCCGGGACACCGAGCGGCACGAGATCGAGGACTTGAACGTGACCTCGCAGCTTCACGGCGACTTCCTCGCCGCGCACATCGACGGCGACAACCGGCACGTTGTCCCAACCGATACACAGAAAAACACGGTCTACGGCTTTGCCCGGGATGGCGTTGGCTCGCCGGAGGCGTTCCTGTTGCGGCTCGGTGCGCACTTCACCACGGAATTCGACTGGGTCACGGGCGGGCGCTGGGCAGCCGAGCAATACTTTTGGGACCGGATCCAGGAGCACGATCACGCGTTCTCCCGGAACAAGTCCGAGGTGCGCACCGCGGTCCTGGAAATCAAGGACGGCGAGGCCTCGGTGCTCGCCGGGATCAAGGACCTCACGGTCCTGAAGTCCACCGCCAGCGAATTCCGCAACTTCCCCGTTGACCGCTACACCACCTTGCAGGAAACCGGCGACCGGATCCTGGCCACCGACGTCAGCAGCCGCTGGCGCTACAACTCCAACGCGGTTGCCGGAGGGGACGTGGACTTCAATGCCGTCTACGCCTCGGTGCGGGAACTGCTGTTGGCTGGCTTCGCGGCCAAGCATTCCTTCGCCTTGCAACAGACAATGTTCGACATGGGCGAGGCGGTCCTGGAGGCGCATCCGGAGATCGAGGAAATCAGGTTCTCGCTGCCCAACAAGCACCACTTCCTCGTCGACCTGTCCCCGTTTGGACAGGACAACCCGAATGAGGTCTTCTTTGCCGCGGATCGCCCGTACGGCCTGATCGAGGCGGCCATCACCCGCGAGGGCGCCTCCGCAGCCCATCCGATCTGGGAAAACACGCCCGGATTCTGCTAGCCGATGAGGTCTCGGGGGTGCGCGCGGTGCAACGCGCGCACCCCCGATGCGTCGCAACCCGTCAAGGAGTCAGACATGAAGGCCGCGCAAGTCAAAAATACTACACACCGTCCCGAGGACGAACGGCTGCCCCTGGGCAAGACGATCGCCTACGGGCTCCAGCACGTATTGACCATGTATGGCGGCATCATCGCCCCGCCGCTGATCATTGGCGGTGCCGCCGGGCTTACCCCGGAACAAATCGGCGTGCTGGTCGCCAGTTGCCTCTTTGTCGGCGGCCTGGCCACGATCCTGCAAACCGTAGGCGTCCCCTTCTTCGGAGCCCAGCTTCCCCTGGTCCAGGGCACCTCCTTCGCCTCCGTTTCCACCATGGTGGCCATCGTCAACGGCGACGGCGGCATCCAGTCGGTCTTCGGCGCGGTCCTCGCGGCCTCCGTGATCGGCTTCCTGGTGGCCCCGTTCTTCGCGAAGATCGTGCGGTTCTTCCCGCCGGTGGTCACCGGCGTGGTCATCACGATGATTGGGCTCTCGCTCATTCCGGTAGCGGCCAACTGGGCCATGGGCGGAAACGCCAAGGCCGACGACTATGGTTCGCTGGCCAATATCGGCCTGGCCGGCATGACGATGGTCATCGTGCTGCTGCTCTCCAAGGTCGGCAAGGCAGCGATCTCACGCCTGTCGATCCTGCTGGCAATGGTCATCGGCACCGTCATTGCGGTGTTCCTCGGTGTGGCGGACTTCTCGGCCGTGGGTCGCGGCGCCATCTTCGCCTTCCCGCAGCCCTTCGCCTTCGGGTGGCCGGTGTTCGAGGTCGGTGCCATCGTCTCGATGACGATCGTCGTCATCGTGATCCTCACCGAAACCACCGCCGACATCCTCGCGGTGGGGGAGATCGCCAAGACCCGCGTCGATTCGCGGCGCATCGCCGACGGCCTGCGCGCCGACATGGCCTCCAGCATCCTGGCCCCGGTCTTCAACACCTTCACCCAGAGCGCGTTCGCGCAAAACGTCGGCCTGGTGGCCATCACCGGGGTGAAATCCCGCTTCGTGGTCACGGCCGGCGGAGGCATCCTGGTTGTCCTGGGCCTGCTTCCGGTGCTCGGCCGCGTGGTCGCCGCGATCCCCACCCCGGTCCTGGGCGGGGCAGGCATCGTGCTCTTCGGCACCGTTGCGGCCTCGGGGATCCGCACCCTGGCGAGCGTGAAATACGACAACAACCTGAACATGATCATCGTGGCCACCTCCATCGCCTTCGGGGCGCTGCCGATCGTCAAGACCGACTTCTACGATGCGTTCCCGACCTGGTTCGCCACCATCTTCCACTCCGGCATCAGCTCGGCCGCGGTCATGGCCGTGGCACTGAACCTGCTGTTCAATGAGCTGAAGATCGGCACCCCGAAGCGACACGGTTCGGCCTATGCCGCGGCCCCGCCACGCATGCTCATTGCCGACCAGATCCCGCGCATCGTCAAGGCGGAGGAAGTCCGCGGGCTACTGGACGGGGACCGGTTCAAGTCCGGCAAGCTCATCGCCGCGGACGGCGAGGAGATCCCCGTCGTCGACGACGACGAATTCAAGGGCATCGTCGAGGAGTATCGCAAGAAATGCGAGGCGGCCGGCGTCCCGTGCCCGGACGAGTCCGAGTTCGTGCGATCCGGGAAGCCCCCGCAGCTTCACTGAGCGACTCTGGCCCGTGCGGCCATTGGCACGGATCCAGGAACCACAGTCGACCCGGTTCCCTGGGTCCGTGCGGACGCGCATTTTCGGGTTGTACACATCGCTTCCATTGCCGGTTCTGCCAACCCGCGAGGCAATGGAGCTAGTCGGATAACACGTCTAGTGAAAGCGACGTCGGATGGGCATCCGACATGTGCACGGTGTTTTCGGCCACGATCTTGATCCTGTCGGTGGCAATCGTCCCGCCGGTATTTGAGTTCACGTCAAAGCGCGGAAAGTTGCTCGATGAAACATCAAGCCGGATCCGGTGCCCGACGGCAAAGAGATTTGCGGTCGCAGGTGCCGAGACCGTGACGCGGTATACCCGGTGGGGCTCCATTAATTCAGGTTCGGTGAAGGAATTGCGATAACGCACCCGCAGGATTCCTTCGGTGAGATTCATGGCAAAACCCTGGGGGAAGTCGTGGCTCGGCGGGTACTCGTCGATCAGCTTGATGGTCAGGTCGGTATCCTTGGCCGAGGATGAGAGGAAGATCTCCGCGGTCACTTCACCTGCGATGCCCACTTGCTCCTGCAGGGGCTGGGTGCGGAATACCAGAACGTCGGGCCTGGCACTGAGCGGTAGGTGCGGCTGGCTGGCTCCGAAGATTTCGTCGCTGGGCACCTGGTTGTAGGCCCCGCCGCGCATGACTGGTTCGCCGCTGGTGACCTGGCCACCGATGGTGGGAACCGGGTCGTTCGGATCAAAGGCATAGGTGATAGAGGTGTCCTGTGCGACCGGTTCGGGAATCAGTCCCCCGTCTGGCGAGCAGTACAGGGTGACCCTTTGCGCGTTTTCCGGGGGCCACGTGGCCGCGTGTTCCCATCGGCCGCCATGATCCAGCCGGCCCTGGGCCGTGGCATTGCCGCTGCCGCCACCCATCAGGAAATAGGTGACAGCGGCCCGTTGCACGGCACTCGTGTCCCGTCCCAGGACCTCGTCCATCCAATCAGCCCTAAAGTCCAGGTACGACGGAGCAAGATTGCCGTCAAAATATGCCGCCGGGCCAAAGTCGACGTCGCCTGCGTAGCTCTGGCAGCGTTTCCCATGGGTCCAGGGGCCCAGCAGCAGGTAAGCCGGACTGGACTTGCGATCTCCGAGCTGCTGAAAATTCTCGATGGCCGAGGCAATGTAGGGGTCGTACCAGCTGGAGATGTGGAAGCTTGGCACATCGGGAAACTTGTCGTAGGAATCGCGGGCATAGATTGCAGGCTGTGCCCAGTAGTCGTCGAAGTTCTCATGGGCCCACTGCTCCAGCAGGTAGCCTTCATACTCGGGGGCCAGACTCAAAGGTGAGCTGCCCTGCCGCCACGGCGTCTGGTGGAACCAGTCCGCCACGTTCAGCGCGGCCAGCCCGGAAGCGAGAACGGGATCGCCTGCTGCTGCCGGACTTCGCACCGCATGGCGAAACGCCCAGGTTGCCTGCTTGAGTTCGAAGGCGCCGCCCATGCGCATGCCCACCTCATAGGCCGAGGAAAATCCGCCAGAGTCCATGAACATGGCAGCCAGGCCGGAGGGGGCCAAAGCAGCCGCCGCCGTTTGCACATGGGCCGAGTAGGAAACCCCGTTCATCAGCACACGCCCATCACACCAGGGCTGGGCTTCGATCCAGGCGATCGTGTCTACCCCGTCCTGTCCCTCATTGAGGTATTTGACGAATTCGCCCTCCGAATTACCTCGGCCGCGGCAGTCCTGACGGATCACGACATAGCCTCGTCGGACGAAAAAATCGGCGATCTCGGATGGCAGAGGTATTGGCTGGTCATGTATTGACTGGTCCGAATCCCGGCTTGAACGCTTCCCATAGGGTGTGCGTTCCAAGAGTACGGGCCGGGGCGCTTCGGGAGCGTCGCCCAGGTATACGTCGGTGGCAAGCCGGCATCCATCACTCATCGCAACCATGAATTCCTGCGGACGGCCCGCGTCCTCCGACAGCAAGGCTCTCTCATCAATGTAACTAGTCAACTGCGACCTCATTCCTCAGTTTTTCAATTCCCGGTGGTACTCTCAGCTGCGCCGGCGGAGTCCTCCACCATGAAAAGTTAGCCAGTGAACCGGCGCCGCGTGCGACAATTGGCTGAATTGAGCCAATTGTTCGCAACACATTAGGCATGGCAGAGGAGGACTCATGGCCATTGCACTTCAATTTGCCGGATTCGAGACCAACAACCTGCACGTATCGGTTTCCCCGCTGGCCGAGCTGATGGCGGTACTCCACGTATTGGCGGAACCTGACCATCACTTCGAATCGTCTGCAAAAGTTCAGGCCATCGCGCGGAATCTGGACGATCGGCTGATCGCCGAGTTCAACGCTCTCTCGCCCCTGTGGGCACGGTTCCGCGCACGATTCTTCTTTCCGGTTTCCACCGGACCAAAGCAGAATCTTGACCGTGAACTCGCTGGCATGGCCGCCCTGCCGCTTGAGGCTTTCGTCTCCATGGCGGCCGAAGCCATCCGCGGCTTCAGCAAGGACCTCCCGGCAGCCTCGGAACTGTTGCATGATGAAAAAACCCGTCGGGAATTCCTTGACACGTGCCGGTCGCGATCTTTGGGACGATTCGAGTTGGCCGAACAACTTCTGAATGACCCGGAGCAGTTCAGGCGGAGGATCATCGAATTTTGCTCGGATTGCTGGAGTTCGTTCTTCAGGAAGGAATGGGAGGATCTCGCCCTCAACATCAGCGGCGCCGCAGCCCAACTCGCAGGCAAGCTGAACCGCGACGACCCCATCGCAACGATCGCCTCGCTCAGCGTCACGGCCAAGGCGTTCCGCGGAGCCTCCGAGGTCCGTTTCGACACGCTCCAGCAACGCCGGGTGAAGATGGCAGGACGCCAGCTGCTGCTGGTCCCCTCGCGTTGGATCGGCAACCACCTCACGGTCAAGGACAATGCCGGGTACCCGGTCATCGTCCATTTCCCGGCGCAGACCCCGCAGGAGGAACTCCTGCAGATCCAGCAGATGCGTGGCAGGCTCAGCGCGCTCAGTGCCGACTCCCGAATGGAGCTGTTCCGGCACATCTCGGCAGAGCCCATGACGACCTCCGATCTTGCGGTAAGGCTCGGTCAACCCGCGGCACAGATCTCCCGATCCCTGCGGGTGCTGCGCGAAGCGGGCTTGGTGGTCTCGGATCGGCAGGGAAAGCTGGTCTACCACCGCATCGACACCGCCACGGTGCTCAGGATGGGCCCGGACCTGCTGGCCACCCTGACCAGATGACTTCCCCTACCGGGCGGCACGTTTCCGAAGTCGGCGAATAGTGGGGATCATTGGTTGGCATTCATTGAACCGTCCTTATGCATCTCGCGGGACAGTTTCCAAATCCTCGTCGCAACTTCCGGAACGATTGTCGAAAATTGGATAATCATCTCCCAGCACCGCGGTGCTTGTAATACAAATCACGGGTGGGGTTTTCGATTCCCACGCTACTGGGCAATCCGCGGCTCAGGGTTACCGCACTACTGGAGGATCCATGACCATCACCAAAATCGGAGGCCGGAGCGAATCGCTGGGGCTCCGTTTGCTCGCCAGCGTGGAACGGGCAGGCAACGCACTGCCTCATCCGTTTTGGCTGTTCTGGATTCTCTTCGGAGTGCTCGCCGTGGCCAGCTGGATATTGTCCAACGCCGGGGTGCAGGTTACGGATCCCGCGACCGGAGAGACGGTCGGGGTCAACAATGCTTTAAGTGTCGAGGCCATCCGCTCCCTGCTGACCGGCGCGGAGGAATCCTTCGTCACGTTTGGGCCGCTGGGCACGGTGTTGATCGTGATGCTGGGCGTTGCCGTGGCGGACAGGTCCGGACTCTTCGAGGTCATCGCCCGGCGTGCGCTGAGCAATGTGTCGCCGCGCTCCGTGGTGTTCGCCGTGGCACTGGGCGGCGCGCTTTCCAAGTTCCTCTCCGACTCCGCCTACGTGGTGTTGATTCCGCTGGGCGCCGTGGCGTTCAAGGCCGTGGGACGCTCGCCGATGCTGGGCATGATCGTGGCCTTCGTCTCGATCAATGCCGCCGGAGATGCAAATCCGCTGATCGCCCCCGGCGATGTGGTCTTTGCAAAGGTAGCCACCGAGGCCGCCCACCTCATCGATCCGAATGTCACAGTTCGAGCCACGGACAACATGTACTTCACGACGGTCTCAGCCATAGTGTTGGCGATTACGGTCACCTTGGTCACCGAGCTGATCCTGAAGAAGCGTGAGCACACCCTGGTGGTCGACTCCCAGCAGGACGACACGGCGGCACTGTCCGCCATGGCTCCCAGCGCCCTGCTCTCCGACGAGCAGGAACGCCGTGGACTGCGCGTCACCGGATTCTCGGCGGTGGCATTCCTCGCGCTGCTGGCTGCGGCCATCATTCCCGCGGGATCACCGTTGCGCGGCGAGGGCGGGGAGTTCCTGGAATCGCCGTTCCTGGACGGTATCGCGTTCTTCCTGTCGATGTTCTTTCTGGTTCTGGGCACGGCCTTCGCGGCCGGTTCACGGCAACTTGATTCCGCCTCCGACATCCCCCGCTTCATGGCCGACGGCGTTCGTTCGATTGCGCCGCTGATCGTCCTATTCTTTGCCGTCTCCCAGTTTTTGGCGTTGTTCAAGTTCACGAAAATCAGCACCGTGGTGGCCGTGGTCGGTTCCGATGCCATCCAAGGCCTGGGGGTCAACAGCGTTGGCCTCTTCTTGATTGTTGTGGTTTGCATCGCGGTCCTCAACCTGATGATCACTTCCGGCCAGGCCCTGTGGGCGCTGGTGGCACCGGTCATCGTCCCGATGATGATGCTGCTCGGGACAAATCCTGCCACCACGATGGCGCTCTACCGCATCGCCGATTCGTGCACCAACTCCATCACCCCGATGAGCACCAGCTTTGTTCTCTGTGTGGGCTACCTCCAGACGCTGAACAAGAAGGCGGGCATTGGCACGCTGATCTCCTTCACATTGCCGTGTGCGTTGATCATGTTCGTGGTGTGGCTCGGTTTGTTCCTCGCCTGGTGGGCGCTGGGCATTCCGCTCGGTCCCGGTGCCCCCGTGCGGTAGCGCAGGCGACAACCGGCCGCCTGCGGCTCGGTGCCGCGGGCAGGTTCAAGGGATGAATCCAAAGGAATCATCAGTTGGTGGGCCCAGTTTCCGGGTCGTAGCTGGCGGGGCAGCCAGGACCATGTCCAGCCGATCACCGACTTCCAATGCACGTACGCCCCGGAGGCTTCGCCCAGGGATCCCGGCCCGACGAGCATTGTCGCTGCCTTGTCGTCGTGCCTTGGGACCCGAGCGGCCGTCCTCCCTGACAGGAAATTGGCTGACTCGGTCCTTGGGCACGTTCGCCCGCCCTTGCGAGGATATGCAAATGCACCATTTCGCGGTGCCCCGCGGCCGACAGCAGAAGGATGATCTGGGCTCCGGAAGCATTCGTAGGTGATGCCGAAGAACGCATAAATAGGGCAGCCAGACAGCGCTGGCACGAGGGGCAACATGGCCACTGCCCTCCGGCAGTCCTCCACGGGGAGTGTTTCCGGTCCACACGTCGTCACAGTTTGCAGTTGGAAGCTCCAGGTGTTGGGCTCCGGCTATCAGGCTCAGGAAACCCGCGAGATGCTTGTTCACATTTCGTAGGCATGGGACCGGTATCGAGAGCATGCTGGTGAGGATCCCAGGGGTCGCAAGAGGGTGACCTCCTCGTTTTCCGCACCGTACCGGGCCCGCGGGCATCCCCGAGTCCAGTGACGCAACGGTCTGCTGGACGCCTGGGCACTGCAGGGCCGGTCGCAGAACGCGCCGATCATGTGCATCGTGGCCATGGAAAGCCGCGCGGCTTCCCGCCCTACGCGGCTTCCCGCCCTACGCGGCTTCCCGCCCTACGCGGCGGCTCGCCTACGCAGCGCGCGCCAAGGCGCCGACGCGATGAAGGATCGTGCGTACAAAGTGGATTCAGGAATTCCCGGTTCCATGACGTCCCGTGCGGTCGGTCGCCCTAGCCCGTCGTGACGGCGAGGGCCGCGGAAAGCTGGGCCGTCGCTGCGCGCAAGCGCGGCACGGCCCTGGCTGCGAACTCGTCGTTGAGCCGGGTGACGGGCCCGGAGACGGAGATCGCCATCGGGGTCGGCGCGCCGGGGACCGCCATCGCCAGACAGCGCACGCCGAGCTCCTGCTCTTCCTCGTCGATGGCATAGCCGCGGGTGCGCACCTGATCGAGTTCCTCGAAGAGCTGGTGCATGGTGCCGATGGTTTTCGGCGTGTGGGGCGCCATGCCCGCCTGGTTGACCAGGCGCTGGACCCGGTCGTTTTCCAGCACCGACAGGATTGCCTTGCCCACTCCGGTTCCATGGAGCGACGAGCGGCGCCCGACCTCGGTGATCATGCGCATCGCGTGCGGCGACTGGGCTTGGGAAATGTAGGTGACCATGTCGCCGTCGAGCACCGCGATGCTGGCCGACTCGCCCAGTTCGTTCACCAGGTTCTGCAGGATGGGCGTGGACAGGGCGCCCAGCTGGCGGTTGGCGACCTCGCCCAGGCGGATCAGCCGCGGGCCGAGGGCGTAGCGGCGGTTGTTCAGCTGGCGGACGTAACCAATGCCGACCAGGGTGCGCAGCAGCCTGTGGATGGTGGGAAGCGGGAGCGGGGTGTCCATGGCAAGTTCGCTCAGGGCCGCCTCCCCGCCGGCCCGGCCAATGAGTTCAAGGAGCTCGAAGGCGCGCTCGACGGATTGGACGCCCGATGTCGTCTTTACTTCGGCCATGGCGATGCTCCTGGGTCTGCTGGTGCGCGGGCGGGAACCGTCAAAAGGTCCCGCAAACGGTCAAGTCTTGTGGTGCAACACTACCGGAACCCTAGCTATTTCTTCCACGATCCGAAACTTTGCTGCACAATTCCCGTGACCCACTCTACATAAGTGCTTGTAATTTCACTGAGTAGATAATAGTATCCACTATACGGAAACTTTTTCAGGAGGACGATATGGCTGTACCTAGCCCGGGATATTCACTGACGCTGCGTGTCCAAACGCCCGTCTCGATCACTGCAACCAGCGAACTGGCCGCGGCCGTGGGCCGCGCCGGAGGGTCAATCACGGCACTTGACGTGGCCGAATCCGGCCATGACCACATGGTCGTCGACGTCAGCTGCAACACCACCGATGCCGCACACGGCCAATCGGTCCGCGATGCCCTCGATGCGCTGGACGGCGTGAACGTCCGCAATGTCTCGGATCGCACCTTCCTCATGCACTTGGGCGGCAAGCTGGAGGTCGTCCCGAAGGTCGCCCTGCGAAACCGCGACGATCTCTCCCGCGCCTACACCCCCGGGGTGGCCCGTGTGTGCATGGCCATCGCCGAGAACCCCGAGGACGCCCGCAACCTCACCATCAAGCGCAACACCATTGCCGTGGTCACCGACGGCTCCGCCGTCCTGGGCCTGGGCAACATCGGCCCTGCCGCCGCGCTTCCGGTCATGGAAGGCAAGGCCGCGCTGTTCAAGCAGTTCGCCAACGTTGATGCCTGGCCGGTCTGCCTGGACACCCAGGACACCGAGGAGATCATCATGATCGTCAAGGCCCTCGCCCCGGTCTACGGAGGGGTGAACCTCGAGGACATCGCCGCACCGCGCTGCTTCGAGATCGAGGCCCGCCTGCGCGAGGAGCTGGACATCCCGGTCTTCCATGACGACCAGCACGGCACCGCCATCGTCACCCTCGCAGCATTGACCAACGCGCTGCTTGTGGTCGGCAAGCAGATCGACAAGGTCCGCATCGTCGTCTCCGGCGTCGGTGCCGCCGGCAACGCCATCATCCAGCTCCTGGCCGCCCGCGGCGCCAAGAACATCATCGCCGCCGGCCGCAACGGAGCGATCAGCCGCACCGATGTTTCCGCAGACCCGCACCGCCAGTGGCTGGCCGACAACACCAACCCGGAACAGTTCACCGGGACGCTCAGGGAAGCCATGGTCGGCGCCGACGTCTTCATCGGCGTCTCCGCCCCCAACGTCCTGGACGAGGCGGACATCGAGGCCATGAACGAGAATGCCATCGTCTTCGCCATGGCCAACCCCGACCCGGAGGTCGATCCGATCGCCGCCGGCCGCCATGCCGCAGTGGTCGCCACGGGCCGTTCGGACTTCCCGAACCAGATCAACAACGTTTTGGCCTTCCCGGGTTTCTTCCGCGGACTGCTCGACGCACGCGTTTCAGACATCACCGACGAAATGTTGTTGGCCGCAGCCGATGCCATTTCCGCCCGGGTGAGCCAAGATGAACTCAACCCAGGTTTCATCATTCCCTCCGTCTTCGACCCGCACGTGGCCGCAGACGTTGCCGAGGCCGTCTCCTCCGCGGCCGTGAAGAACAAGTAGCAAGAAAGATCTGGTCCACCACGATGAGCATCACACTGACCCACACCCCGTCCGTTGCCAAGGCCGATGAGATCCTCTCCACCGAGGCGCTGGCCTTCGTCCTGAAGCTGCACGAGAAGTTCACCGGAACCCGCGAGGAGCTGCTGGCGGCACGCACCAAGGCCCGCGCGGAGGTCGCCAAGACCGGCACCATGGACTTCGACCCGGCCACCGCGGACATCCGCGCCGGCGACTGGAAGGTCGCCCAGGCGCCGGCCGCCCTGCAGGACCGCCGCGTGGAAATCACCGGCCCGGCTTCCCCGGCCAAGATGGCCATCAACGCGCTGAACTCCGGCGCCAAGGTCTGGCTTGCCGACCTCGAGGACGCCTCGACCCCGACCTGGCACAACGTCGTGGATGCGCTGGTGAACCTCACCGAGGCGGCCGCCGGCACCCTGTCCTTCGAAGACGCGGGCAACGGCAAGTCCTACGCGCTGCGCACCGACGCACCGCTGGCCACCGTCGTGGTCCGCCCGCGCGGCTGGCACCTGCCGGAGGCCAACGTGCTCATCAACGGCGCACCGGCAATCGGCGCGCTGGTGGACTTCGGCCTGCATTTCTTCCACAACGCCAAGGTGTTGGCGGAATCGGGCCAGGGCCCGTTCTACTACCTGCCCAAGATGGAGTCCTACCTCGAGTCCCGCCTGTGGAACCAGGTGTTCGCCTTCGCCGAGGCGGAACTCGGGATCGAGCACGGCACCATCCGCGCCACCATGCTCATCGAAACCATCCCGGCCGCGTTCCAGATGGACGAGATGCTCTACGAGCTGCGCGACTACGCCTCGGGCCTGAACGCCGGGCGCTGGGACTACCTCTTCTCCATCATCAAGTACTTCCGCGAGGCCGGCGAGAAGTTCGTCATGCCGGACCGCGCCGATGTGGCCATGACGGCGCCGATGATGCGCGCGTACACCGAACTGCTGGTGGCCACCTGCCACAAGCGCGGTGCCTTTGCGATGGGCGGCATGGCCGCCGTCATCCCGAACCGCCGCGAGCCGGAGGTCACCGCCGCCGCGTTCGAGAAGGTCCGGGCCGACAAGACCCGCGAGGCCAACGACGGCTTCGACGGCTCTTGGGTGGCACACCCCGATCTGGTCCCGATCTGCGTGGAGGTCTTCGACTCCGTGCTCGGCGCCAAGCCCAACCAGATCGACCGCCAGCGTCCCGAGGTCGCGGTCACCGCCGAACAACTGCTCGACGTCGCCTCGGCACCGGGCTCGGTGACCGAGGCCGGGGTCAACGCCAACCTCTACGTTGCAGTGGCATACACCGCCGTCTGGCTCTCGGGCAATGGCGCGGTGGCCATCCACAACCTCATGGAGGACGCGGCAACGGCGGAGATTTCCCGTTCGCAGATCTGGCAGCAGATCAACAACCAGGTCGTCGCCGCAGACACCGGCAACACCATCACCGCCGAACTCGTCGCCGATGCCCTGGCCGTCCAGGTCGCCAAGCTGCGCGACGAGGTCAACGACGAGGAAACCTTCGCCGCCTACTATGCCCCGGCCGCCGAACTCATCGGCCGACTGGTCTCCGGGCGCGAGGAGGACTTCGAGGACTTTCTCACGCTGCCTGCCTACCGCCTGCTGAGCACCGAGCTGGTGGCAAAATGATCCGCCAGGGCGCGCTGGGCGCGGCCGCACTGGCACGCATCGAAAGCGAGTTGGCCCCCACCGACGAACTGCTGGAGCAGAACTACCCGGGCGACGATGGACGGCGCCAGCCGATCCACACCGCCTACGTCCCGGCCGACCGCTTCACCCCCGAGCTGCCCGCGGCCTGGGGCGCCGCGGCGCTTGAGGCCGCCGGCGGCGTGGCGGGCCTGGCCGACCTGGCCGGGAAGCTGGGACTGACGCGGCCGGAGGAACTTGCCACGCTGGTTGCCGCGAAGCTGGGCAGCGAGCCCATCGAGGACCTGCGCCTGGACTTCGAGGACGGATACGGCAACCGCGGCGATACGGCCGAGGACGCCGCTGCCGTTGCAGCGGCAGAACAGGTCGCCAAGGCCGTGGCGGCGGGCGTGGCTCCGCCGTTCATCGGCATCCGCTTCAAGTGCCTCGAGGCACCCACCCGGGCCCGCGGGCTGCGGACGCTGGATCTGTTCGTCTCCACGCTGGCCCGCGCCGGCGAATTGCCGCCGGGCCTGGTGCTGACCCTGCCGAAGGTCACCACCGTCGCCCAGGTCCGCGCCATGGTCTTCGTCTGCGAGCAGCTGGAGGCGGCGCACTCGCTGCCCGCCGGGCGCCTGCGCTTCGAGGTCCAGATGGAAACCCCGCAACTGATCCTCGCCCATGACGGCACCGTCCCCTCGGCGACGCTGCTGCACGCGGGCCAGGGGCGGATCACCTCGCTGCACTATGGCACCTACGACTACTCGGCCTCGCTGGGCATCGCGGCGGCCTACCAGTCGATGGAGCACCCGGCGGCCGACTACGCCAAGAACGTCATGCAGGTGGCCGTCGCCGGCACCGGCGTGCACCTCTCCGACGGCTCCACCAATATCCTGCCCCTGGGCGATCCGGAACAGGTCCAGGCCGCCTGGGCACTGCATGCCCGGCTGGTGCGCCGCCACCTGGAGCGCGGGATCTACCAGGGCTGGGACCTGCACCAGAACCAGCTGCCCACCCGCTACCTGGCCACCTACGCGTTTTACCGCGAGGGCTTTGCCGCCGCGGCGGCGCGCCTGCGCAACTACGTGCACCGCATCGAATCGGCCATCATGGACGAACCGGCCACCGCCAAGGCGCTGGCCAACTTCATCCGCCGCGGCCTGGTCTGCGGCGCACTGACCGCCGAGGAGATCGCCGCGGAAGCAGAGATTTCCCTATCCACCCTTGAATCAATCGCCCTGACGCGAGCAACACAGACGGAGGACTCGAATGTCTAAGATCCAGACTCGTGCGGATGCAAGCTACTACACGAACTACGGAGGGCACCCGCCGCAGACCGACCTGTTGACCGACCGCGCCATCGTCACCGAGGCCTATACGGTCATCCCGCGCGGGGTGCTGCGTGACATCGTCACCTCGGTCTTCCCGGAGTGGACCGGCACCCGCGCCTGGGTGCTGAACCGCCCGGTCGCCGGCGGCTCGACCACCTTCGCCCAGTCCATCGTGGAGGTCTCCCCGGGCGGCGGTTCGGATCACCCGGAGCCGCAGGCCGAGGTCCAGTCCTTCGTCTTCGTGGTCTCCGGCCGGCTGACCGTGACCATCGACGGCGCCGCGCACACCCTAGAAGAGGGCGGGTTCGCCTACGTCCCGGCCGGCACACAGTGGCAGGCCCACAACAACGGCGTCGAGGTGGCGACCTTCCACTGGATCCGCAAGCGCTACGAGGTCCTGGCCGGCGTCGCGGCCCCGGGACCGGTCGTCGGCAACGAGCGCGACATCGAGCCCGGCGCGATGCCGGAGACCGAGGGCAAGTGGCGCACCACGCGCATGCTTGACCCGCAGGACGTGGCGTTCGACTTTGGCGTGAACATCGTAACCTTCGAGCCCGGCGCCTCCATCCCGTTCGCCGAGACCCACGTGATGGAGCACGGCCTGTACGTCTTGGAGGGCAAGGCCGTCTACCGGCTGAACGCCGACTGGGTCGAGGTCGAGGCGGGGGACTACATGTCGCTGCGCGCCTTCTGCCCGCAGGCCTGTTACGCCGGCGGACCGTCGAACTTCCGCTACCTGCTCTACAAGGACCAGAACCGCCAGATCGCCTTGTAACGCGGCACAGCGCTTAACACCGTCGGGCCCTTCGAACGCGATGCGTTCAAAGGGCCCGACGGTGTTTGGGGGAGGGGAAACCCCCTGCCCCCCATCTCGGCCGGCGCCCGTTGGGAAAGGGGTGGTGCCGGGGAGAGGCGTTTGCTACCAGGCCGGGAGCACCGGCAGGGGTCCGCTGGATTCAATGTAGCGTGCCTGGCCGCGCGCGAGCCACTCGATCAGGCCCTCGCGGTCCGACTTGACCTGCAGGGCGCCGTCGCCGACGACCCACTCGTCGCCTTCCTCGGTCACCAGCGTCATGCCCGGGGCGTCCTTGGCGCGCATGGTGCGCACCGCCGCCTCCACGGCGTCCAGCTGCGAGTCAGGGTCGGCCTCCTCGATGGTCCAGGCGGTGTCCAGGTCGTGGTGGTGCACGACGACCTCGGCGATGCGCAGCGCCACGATGGAGGTGGCGGGGATGACCTTGCCGTGCAGGTTCACTTCCTGGACCGCGAGCTCCCCGGCCAGGCGCTCGCACTGTTCGGCGAAGTACTCCGCGGCGCTGCGGAATTTCTCGACGAGTTCCCGGCCCGGCAGGGCAGCGAGCGCGGCGATCTCCGCGTTGCGGGCCTCCGGGGAGGCATAGAGCTGCTGCTCTTCCCCGCTGGTGGCCCAGTCGATGAGCTTGACCAGCGAACGGCCGTTGGATGCCAGGTGGGCAATGACATCGGCCCGGCTCCACCCCTCGCACAGGGACGGCGCCGACATTTCGTCGGCGGACAGGGTGTCGATCGTGGCCAGCATCATGTTGGTTTCGCGGCCGAGTCGGGAAAGGTCCGAGTGCAGGCGGGCAGTGTTGATCATGCAGACACCCTACCAACGAGCGGGCCGGCGACGGGCCCGGAATCCAATCCATATCGAACCGGTATCGACTCATATGCAGAGGCGTGGCTCGGTGCCGGACCCGCTATTCCCGGCTTTTTTGCCGCCGGACGGTAGTTTGGTGGAATGATCCCGGACCGGCAGATGACGCAACGGCTACGTCTCGATCCACCCGTCCCCGAGGACCTGGATGAGGTCTTCGCGATCTCCGGCGATCCGCGGACCTGGGCGCACATCCCCGGCGAACGGGTCACGGATCCGCGGCAGACCGAGTCCTTGCTGGAAACGTTTGGCGCCGGCTGGCGGGAGCACGGCCTCTCGCACTGGGTCGTGCGGCTGGGCGAGGCCGGCGCCTACCCGCCCTTGGAGCCCGGCCAGGTACTGGGCACCGGGGGAGTGCACCTGCTTGCGGCGGTTGCCGGCACGCCCGTATGGAACCTTGGCTACCGGCTGGACCCTGCCTGCTGGGGCCACGGATTCGCCACCGAACTTGCCGGGTACGCGGTGGAACGCGCCCATGCCGCCAGGGATTTGGTGCCGGTGATTGCCCGGGTGCTTTCCACCAACCCCGCATCGCTCAAGGTGGCGCAGAAGGCCGGTCTTCAACTCCGTTGGGAGGGAGCTCCGTCGCCGCAGACGGCCGCAGCGGTCGGGGACCGGCCGGCTTCCCGGCTCATCCTTGCGGACCGTGAGCTGGATGGCGACGTGCTGGCATGGCTGGTGTCGCGGGGCTAATTGCGTCGTTCCGCAAGAGGCCAGCTGCCGGGATCAGGCGTCGTCGCGCACCCGCTTGGCGAAGTTCTGCACATGCTCGCGCAGCACGGCGATGCGCCGGTTGACCTCCGCCCCGCGATCGAAACCGAGGTAGGGCAGCGATTTCATCATGCGGACATTGGCGGGGCACTGGAACTCGGCGCACACCAGGATGCCGATGGTGTCGCCGTCGCGGCCGGCCTGGCCGCCCTTCCTGGCGTTGAAAAACACCACGTCGTTGGGCAGGTCGACGTCCTCGCACCACGAGCACTGGGGGCGGTTGCGGATCTTGCCCTCGGTCTTGCGGAACATGATGCCCACAGGTGCGTCGTCGAGAACGGTGACGACATAGCCGACCAAAGGCAACTTCGGATCCCTCCACCCCAGGAACTCGAAGGTGTCCCAATCCAGGGAGTCGAAGTCCTCCGGGAGCGTGATGGCCTTGCGCTCGCGCAGCGAGGCATTGATGAAGGATGAACGGATCTGTTTTTCGGAAAGTGAATGCATGGAAATTCTGGGCCTGACTGTCGTGCCGCCTCGTCGCCGCGGCGAAGGGGAGGGGGCATGCTTCGGGTGGGGCAAAGGATCCGCGCGCGGTCGGGCGACGAGTCGCCGATCACCCGGCGGCGGATGTGGGCGCGCCAAAGGGGCGCGAAATATCACCGAAAGTGGACAGCCTTATCTCGAGCCGGCGGAAAAGACGCCGGCTACCTCCGAACGCCCGCGGGGCGGTGGGGTCGAGATCAAAATGGACATGCGAAAAAGTATACGCCCACGGATGGGGTGACTTGCGGGACGCGGTCAGCCACGCAGCAGGCTCCGCAATGGCGTCCACCCGAGGGGAAGAGGGCCGCGGATATCGGCCCGCCGGCGATCCGCCGTGGCGGACCACCCCTGTGCAGCGGTCTCGCCGCGCTCGCCGACCGCTCCTCGCGCCACCCGGAATCCGACGTCTTCAAGCACGGCATCGGGTGCGCTGCCCCGGCGCACCGAGGCGCGGCAGCTCCAGGACTTGTCGTCCCAGCCGCCGCCGCGCAGACTTCTGTAGTCCCCGTAGCGTGCCGTGTCCGCAAAGTCCCAGCACCATTCCCAGATGTTGCCGATCATGTCGAAGAGGCCGAAGCCATTGGGCTCCTTGAGGCGGGCGGCTTGCGGGCCGTTGACTCCGTCTCCGGAGGTCCACGCGATCTTCGACAGGGGGGCATAGGTGGGCGCCGTGGTGCCCGCGCGACAGGCAAATTCCCATTCGGCCTCGGTTGGCAACCTGTAGCCCCCGGCGCCGACGTTCCAGGTGATCTCTCGACCTGCTATCTGGTAGGCCAGATCGAGTCCGTGGTCCTGCGAGAGCTTGTTGCACCAGCGCACCGCCTCGAACCAGGTGACCGGGTGGGCGGGCACATCCTGCGCGGAGGCCTCGACGAGTTCGGCACCGTCCGCGTCCGCCCATTGGGCCTGGGTGACAGGTGTCTCGGAGAGATGAATCGGGCGGAGGTTGACCTCGCGGACCGAATCGGATCGGGCATCGCGCAGGCGGACCTTGCCCGCCGGGATCGAAGCCATTGAAAGTTCCACCTACCGATCATCCCGCAAAGGGCGGCGGCGAAGTGTCTTCCGGCCTCGGCGAACCCAAAGACGCGGGAGGTGGCACGATCTGGGGTGCTTCAAGCTGCGGGCCAAACCCGCGACCATTGGCCAAATGAACGGGCCAAATGAACGGAGGGCGGCCGCCGTACCGGCAGCCGCCCCTCGTCAAGCGTGGTCCTCGATGTCCGGCGCGTCAGCCAGCGTTGACGGCGGCCTTGGTGATCGGCCAGCCGGTGACCACCTTCGGTCGAGGCATGGCGTAGGTGCGCACCTTGGAGGTGCTCAGCCCCAGCCGGATGAGGGATTCGGCGATGGTCACCGCGGCACGCACGCCGTCCACGATCGGCACGCCGGTGGCCTCGGCGACCTTGGCCTCAAGCTCCGCCATGCCGCCGCAGCCAAGCACGATGACCTCGGCCTTGTCGTCCTGCACCGCCTGGCGAGACTGCTCCACGATGGCGGCCACGGCGCGTTCGGGATCGGACTCGAGCTCGAGCACGCCCAGCCCGCTGGCGCGGACCGAGGCGCAGCGATCGGTGAGGCCCGCCAGCTTCAGCCGGTCCTCGATCAGCGGAACCGTCCTGTCCAGCGTGGTGACCACGGAGTACTTGTGCCCCAGGAACTGGGCGGTGGATGCGGCCGCCTCGGTGATGTCCACGACCGGTACATCGAGCAGTTCCTGCAGGCCCTCGCGGCCGTGTTCGCCGTAGCCGGCCTGGATGACGGCGTCGAAGGGCTCTGTGTAGTTCACGACCTTGTCCATGACGGCAATGGCGGCGAGGTAGCTCTCGAAGTTTCCCTCGCAGGAATCGGCACCGAAGTCGGGCGTCAGCTCGACGATCTCGGTTCCCGGGGAGGCCGCCGAACGGGCGGAGTCGCCGATGGACCGGGTCATGGACGCGGTGGTATTGACGTTGAGGACGAGAATGCGCATGGGGAAACTCCTGTGTTGCCGGTGGGATCGGGGAACTGTTGGCGTCTAGTGGCTGGGTGCCACGGCGATGGCCTCGCCGTCGACGTCCTGGTGGACCTGGCCGCGCCTGGCGATGGCCAGGTAGACGAGGGCGCCGAGGCCGGAGCCGATGAACCAGGCGAAGGCTGAGACGTGTCCCAGGGCGGGCGAAAAGGCCAGGACCAGTGCCGCAATGGCGGAGATGCCCAGGGCGGTGATGGCGCGGAAGTTCACGCCGCGGGTGAAGAAGTAGGTGCCCTCGGGGTTGGTGCGGTAGAGGTCCGGGACATTGATCCGGGCGCGGCGCAGGATCCAGTAGTCGGCCATGATGATGCCGAACAGCGGGCCGAGCAGGGCGCCCAGGCCGCCGAGGAAGTAGGTGATGACGGCGGGGGAGTTGTAGAGGTTCCACGGCAGGATCAGCAGGCCGATGACCCCGGAGATGATGCCGGCGCGGCGGAAGTTCAGCACCTTGGGGAAGAGGTTGGTCAATGCGTAGATCGGGGCGACGAAGTTGGCCATCAGGTTCACCGCGATGGTCAGGATCAGCAGGGCCGCCGATGCCGCCAGCAGCAGGAAGGTGTTCGGAATGGCTGCGACGACGTCCGAGGGGCTGTCGATGATGGTGCCGTCGATCTTGAACTGTGCACCGGTCATGACCACGACGATCACGCCGAAGAGCAGCATGTTCAGCGGGATGCCCCAGAAGTTGCCGCGCACGATCGAGCCCTTGGAGCGCGCGCTGCGGGTGAAGTCGCAGAAGTTCAGCACGAAGGTTGCATAGATGGAGACCCAGAGGGCGCCGCCGCCCAGGATCCCGAGCCACATGTCGACCCCGGTCTTGGCGTCCCCGGTGGACCAGGCGATGGAGCCGCCGGCCTGGGTGAACATCCAGATGGCCAGCGCACCCATGGTGACGAGGATGACGGGACCGGCGAAGGCCTCGTACTTGCGGATCATTTCCATGCCGTAGCTGACGATGACCAGTTGGAGTGCCCAGAGGGAGACGAAGCAAATCCAGCCCAGGGTGGAAAGGCCCAGGATGCTGTTGGAGTTAAGGCTCGCGGCTGAAGGGGCCACGGCCAGGATCATGACCACCAGCACCACGGATGCCAGGTAGGTCTGGATGCCGAACCAGGCGATGGCCACCGCACCGCGCAGGAGGGCCGGGATCTGTGCCCCGCGGATGCCGAAGGCAATGCGGCTCATAACCGGGAACGGGACGCCGGTCTTTTCGCCCATGAAGCCGGAAAAATTCAACAGCCCAAAGAGCAGGACTGCGCCGAAGCCCAGGGCCAGCAGGATCTGCCAGCCGCCCAGGCCGAGTGCAAAGAGCCCAATCGCAAATGCGTAGTTCCCCAGGGAGTGGACGTCGTTGGCCCACAGCGTGAAGATGCTGTAGCTGGACCAGGTCCTTCCCGCCTTGGTGGTCGGTGCCAGGTCGCTGTTGTACAGCGACGCGCTGAGTCCATGGGGATTCAGTTCGTGCTGGACCACGGGCGGAACGCTGGATTCTGACGTCGCTGTGCGCACATCTGGATGGGTCATGAGAACTCGTACCTTTCACCACAGGGGGTGTGACGGAGATTACTTCGTGGATCGATGATGGCATGATTCCATGTAAAAGAAAAGGATTTTCATCAGGTGGAATTACCGGAAAAAATCCCGTGATCCGAATTTGACTGGTCATGCCCGGTTCGTGTCCGTTTCCGTCGCCCGGGGCGTGTTAGTAGGCCGACGCGCGGAGCTGTTGGGCACCCTTGACAGTGACTCGGCCCACTCGTTAGAGTTCTCATAAGGCAATAAACATATTTCACAATATGGAAGTTGGAACCATGAAGGAGTCGAAGATGGCCTACACCGTCAACTGTTCAATCCTGCTCACCGAGATGCCCCTGCTGGAGCGCGCCGCCGCGGCCAAGGCCGCGGGCTTTGACAGCGTTGAATTCTGGTGGCCGTTTGCCACGGCCGTACCCGCCGACTCCGAGGTCGACGCCTTCGTTGCCTCGATCAAGGACGCGGGCGTCACCCTCGAGGGCCTGAACTTCTTCGCCGGCGACATGCCGGCCGGGGACCGCGGACTGGTTTCCTGGGTCGGACGCGAATCCGAGTTCCTCGACAACATCGACGTCGTGGCAGGCATCGGCGAGGCCACCGGCTGCAAGGGCTTCAACGCCCTGTACGGAAACCGGCAGCCCGGGATCGACGGCCAGGCGCACGACAAGCTGGCCATTTCCAACCTGGTCGCGGCAGCCAAGGGCGTCGAGCGGATCGGCGGCACGGTGTTGCTCGAGCCGATCTCCGGTTCCGAGGCCTACCCGCTGAAGACCTCCGCCGACGCGTTCTTTGTCCTGGAAAAGGTCCACGCCGCGGGGGCAGCCAACGTGAAGCTGCTGGCCGACTTCTACCACCTGGCCGTGAACGGCGACGACGTTGCCGCACTGATCGAGGAGCACGCCCACGAATTCGGGCACATCCAGATCGCCGACGATCCGGGACGCGGGGCGCCGGGCACCGGAACCCTGCCGCTGGGCGAATGGGTCACCCGTTCCCGCGACCTCGGCTACGCCGGCGGCGTCGCCCTTGAGTACAAGGCCGCCCACGCGGAGGCCTTCACCTGGCTCATCCGCCAGCCCGCCTAACCGGCACCCCAAACACTTTCGGGCACGCGCTGCCCGAGCCACCAGCACGCACAAGTTTTCAGGAGCACGGCATGTCGAACACGCACAAGATCGCATTCATCGGCCTGGGCATCATGGGCCTTCCCATGGCCATCAACCTGGCCAAGGCAGGCTTTGAGGTCACCGGCTACAACCGGAGCCCGGAAAAGACCGCGGAACTCGTTGCCGCCGGCGGCAAGGGTGCCGGCTCCATCCCCGAGGCCGTGGCCGACGCCGACGTCATCATTACCATGGTTCCGGATTCCGCTGACGTCGAAGACGTCGTCACCGGCGAGGCCGGGGTCTTCGCGCACGCCAAGTCCGGCGCCCTGTGGATCGACAACTCTTCCATCCGCCCCGACGTGGCGGCGCGCCTGTCCGACGAGGCCCGCGCCGCGGGACTCCGCCCGCTGGACGCCCCGGTCTCCGGCGGCGAGGCCGGTGCCATCGGCGGAGTGCTCTCCATCATGGTCGGCGGCGAGCAAGCGGACTTCGCCGACGCCGAAGCCGTCTTCAACGCCGTGGGCAAGACCATCGTGCTGGTGGGCCCCTCGGGTTCCGGCCAGACCGTCAAGGCAGCCAACCAGCTGATCGTTGCGGCGAACATCCAGGCACTTTCCGAGGCGGTGGTGTTCCTTGAGGCCTACGGCGTGGACACCGACGCGGCCCTCACGGTCCTGGGCGGCGGGCTCGCCGGCTCCAAGGTCCTGGACCAGAAGGGGCAGAAGATCCTCGACCGCTCCTTCGAGCCCGGCTTCCGCCTGGCCCTGCACCACAAGGACATGGGCATCGTGACCTCCGCGGCCCGCGAGGCGGGCGTCGTGCTTCCGCTCGGCGCACTCGTCGCCCAGCTCGTGGCCTCCACCGTGGCCAGCGGCGACGGCGCACTTGACCACTCCGGGCTCTTCCGCGGCGTACAACGCCTCAGCGGATCCGCCGACGTGCCGGCCGAACCCGTGGCCGCCAGCTAGCAAGCAGGGCAGTTGGTGCGGTGCCGGCCCGGAAGCCGGCACCGCACCATCCGCCCCCAGGGATCCTTCGCGGCAAGCACCCGCTGTGCGCCATCGGTCCACCCAAACCAACACCCTCCCCCCGCCAGGCAAGCGCCGGCGCCGGGGATTGACACAAGGAGCTGAACACCATGGCAAAGTTGCGCGTCGTTGATGCAATTGTCCTGATTCTGGAAAAGGAAGGCGCCACCGAGGCCTTCGGGCTGCCCGGTGCGGCCATCAACCCCCTGTACTCGGCCATGCAGCGCCGCGGCACCATCCGCCACACGCTGGCCCGCCACGTCGAGGGGGCCAGCCACATGGCCGACGGCTACTCACGGGCCACGGGCAAGATCGGGTTGTGCCTGGGCACCTCGGGCCCCGCCGGCACCGACATGATCACCGGCCTCTACGCCGCGATCGCGGACTCCATCCCGATGCTCTGCATCACCGGACAGGCGCCGACCGACAAGCTGCACAAGGAAGACTTCCAGGCCGTGGACATCGAGTCCATCGCCAAGCCGGTCACCAAGTTCGCCGCCACCATCCTGGAGCCGGGCCTGGTCCCGGGATACTTCGCCAAGGCCTTCCAGATCATGCGCTCGGCACGCCCGGGCCCGGTCCTGCTGGATTTGCCGATCAACGTGCAAATGGCGACGATCGAATTCGACATCGACGCCTACGAGCCGCTCACCCCGGACAAGCCGGCAGCCACCCGCGGCCAGGCCGAGAAGGTCCTGGACCTGCTGGTTGCCTCCAAGCACCCGATGATCATTGCCGGCGGAGGGGTCATCAACGCCAACGCCTCGGACAAGCTCGTCGAGCTGGCCGAACTGCTGAACATCCCGGTTTCCCCGACCCTGATGGGCTGGGGCACCATTCCCGATGACCACCGCCTGCAGTCGGGCATGGTCGGCATCCAGACCCACACCCGCTACGGAAACGTCTCCTTCCTGGCCTCCGACTTCGTGCTGGGCCTGGGCAACCGCTGGGCCAACCGCCACACCGGCGGCCTGGACACCTACCGCAAGGGCCGCACGTTCGTGCACATCGACATCGAGGGCACCCAGATCGGCCGGGTCTTCTCCCCGGATCTGGGCATCATCTCCGACGCCGGGGCGGCCATCGACCAGCTGCTGGCCGCGGCACGCGACCGCAAGGCCGCCGGCACCCTGCCGGACTACTCGGCGTGGGCCGATCAATGCACCGCGCGCAAGGGCACGCTGCACCGCAAGACCAACTTCGAGAACATGCCGATCAAGCCGCAGCGCGTCTACCAGGAAATGAACGAGGCCTTCGGCCGCGACACCACCTATGTCTCCACCATCGGCCTGTCCCAGATCGCCGGCGCACAGATGCTGCACGTCTACGGCCCGCGCCAGTGGATCAACGCCGGCCAGGCCGGCCCGCTGGGCTGGACCGGCCCCGCGGCCCTGGGCGTGGTGCGCGGCAAGCCGAACTCCACCGTCGTCGCGCTCTCCGGGGACTACGACTTCCAGTTCATGATCGAGGAGCTGGCCGTCGGCGCGCAGTTCAAGCTGCCCTACATCCACGTGGTGGTCAACAACTCCTACCTGGGCCTGATCCGCCAGTCGCAGCGTCCCTTCGAGATGGATTACCACGTCTCCCTGGGGTTCGAGAACATCAACTCCCCGGAGACCAACGGCTACGGCGTTGACCACGTCAAGGTCGCCGAGGGCCTGGGCTGCAAGGCGGTGCGCGTGGAGGACCCGTCCAAGCTGGCCGAGGGCTTCGCCGAGGCCGGACGCCTGGCCGCGGAGTTCCAGGTGCCCGTCGTCGTCGAGGTCATCCTGGAGCGTGTGACAAACATCGCCATGGGTGCTGAACTGGATGCAGTCAACGAGTTCGAGGACCTGGCCACCGCGGCGGCGGACGCCCCCACGGCGCTGGCCCCGTTGGAAGCTTCGCACGGCGTGCACGTGGGCGCATCGGTCTAGGCAAGAACAACACGAGAGGAGGCGGCACACCATGTTGGTAGTAGTGGCACCGGACAAGTTCAAGGGATCGCTCACCGGCGCGCAGGTTGCCGCCGCCATCGAGGCGGGGGTGCGCGCGGCAATGCCCGGGGCGCGCACGCTCGCGGTGCCCGTCGCCGACGGCGGCGAGGGAACCCTCGCCGCGGCCGCCCAGTGTGGCTTCGAGCTGCACCATGCGACGGTCGCCGGACCCACCGGGGAGCCGGTGCGCGCGGCCTTCGGCCTGCGGGACGAAGTGGCCGTCGTGGAGATGGCCGAGGCCTCCGGCCTGGACCGGCTGCCCGGCGGGAAGGATGCGCTCGGGGCCACCAGCCTCGGCACCGGCGAACTGATCGCCGCGGCCCTCGACGCCGGGGCAACCCAGATCATCCTCGGCGTGGGCGGGAGCGCCTGCACCGACGGCGGGGCCGGCATGCTTCAGGGACTCGGCGCCAGACTGCTGGACGAGCAGGGCAACGAGCTGCCGCTGGGCGGCGGTGCGCTTGGCACCCTGGAGCGCGTCGAGCTCGATGCACTGGATCCGCGGATCGCCACGACCACCTTCACCCTCGCCGCCGACGTGGAGAACCCGCTTACCGGGCCCAACGGCGCAGCCTTCGTCTTCGCCCCGCAAAAGGGCGCAAGCCCGGAGCTGGTTTCGGCGCTGGATGCCGCGCTGGGGCATTGGGCTCAGGTGCTGGGCGGTGAATTCGGCCCCGGGCACATCAACGCGCTTGCCGCAGCCGCCGGGGCCGGGGCCGCCGGCGGCGTGGGCTTCGCCGCGATGGCCGTGCTGGGAGCCACCCGGCGCCGCGGCATCGACGTGGTGCTGGAGCTGACCGGACTCGAAGAAGCACTGTCCGGGGCCGTCGCGGTGTTCACCGGCGAGGGCAGCCTCGACACCCAGTCGCTGGAAGGCAAGACGCCGGTGGGCGTGGCCCAGCTGGCCGCCGCCCACGGCATTCCCGTCTACGCAATTTGTGGACGCAACCAACTTTCCGCCGAGCAGGCAACCGGTGCGGGCTTCGCCGCTGTCAGGTCGCTGCTCGAGCTGGAACCCGATGTTGCCCGTTGCATGAGTGAGGGTGGACCACTTGTGCAACGGGCGGCAACCCTCTTGGCCGAAGAATTCCTGGCCACCCACGCGGCCCCCGCGTAACACCCGCTTTCCACCGCATTTCCAACGCACGAGATCTAAGGACGAGACCATGGGCAACACCGAGCTCACCGAGGCAACGACGCCACGGACCGAAGAAAACACAGGCGCGGACTTCGACCTGGTGATCCGCGGCGAGCGGATCGTCACGGGCGCCGGAACCGTCGCGCGCGAAATCGGCATCCGCCACGGCAAGATCGTGGCCATCGAGCCCCTGGGCAACAACCTCTCCGGCGCGCGGCTCATCGAGCTTTCCGTCGAAGAGGTGCTGATCCCGGGCCTGGTGGACACCCACGTGCACGTCAATGAGCCGGGGCGCACCGAGTGGGAGGGCTTCGAGTCCGCCACCAAGGCCGCCGCCGCGGGCGGGGTGACCACGATCGTGGACATGCCGCTGAACTCGATCCCGCCGACCGTCAACGTCGAGGCCCTCGAGCTCAAGCAGGACGCTGCCCGGGCCAAGGCCTACGTGGACGTCGGATTCTGGGGCGGGGCCATCCCGGGCAACAAGTCCGACCTGCGCGAGCTGCACGACGCCGGCGTCTCCGGTTTCAAGTGCTTCCTGCTCCACTCCGGCGTCGAGGAATTCCCCTACCTCGAGCCCGACGAGATGGAAGAGGACATGACCGAGATCGTGTCCTTCGACTCGATGATGCTGGTCCACGCCGAGGATTCGCGCGCCATCGATCGCGCGCCGAACGCCGAGGGCGACCACTACGACCGCTTCCTGGCCTCCCGCCCGCGCGGCGCCGAGAACGTGGCGGTGGCCGAGGTCATCGAGCGCGCCCGCTGGACCGGCGCCCGCGCCCACATCCTGCACTTGTCCTCCTCCGACGCCCTGCCGATGATCGAATCGGCCAAGCGCGACGGCGTGAAGCTGACCGTGGAGACCTGCCCGCACTACCTCACGCTGCTGGCCGAGGAGATCCCGAACGGCGCCACCGCGTTCAAGTGCTGCCCGCCGATCCGCGAGGCCTCCAACCGCGAACTGCTCTGGAAGGGACTCGAGGACGGGATCATCGACTGCATCGTCTCGGACCACTCGCCCTCGACCATCGACCTCAAGGACGTCGAGAACGGCGACTTCGGCGTGGCCTGGGGCGGGGTCGCCTCGCTGCAGCTGGGCCTGGCACTGATCTGGACCGAGGCCCAGCGTCGCGGCATCAAGCTCGAGACCGTGCTGGACTGGATGTCCAAGCGCCCGGCGGAAATCGCCGGCCTGCAGCACAAGGGTGCGATCGCGCTGGGCAACGACGCCGACTTCGCCTTCTTCGCACCCGAGGACAGCTTCCTGGTCGACGTGAACAAGCTGCACCACAAGAACCCGATCTCCCCGTACCAGGGCAAGGTCCTGGCCGGCAAGGTCCGCCGGACCTTCGTGCGCGGCACCGAGGTCGACTTCACGACCCCGCAGGGCAAGCTGATTCGCCGCGGCGAGGTCTAGGCCGCCGAGCCGCCTCCAACTTCCGGGCCGCCCCGGCTTCTCCCGCCACCTTCAACGCGTCTCCTTGGTCAGTGACCGCGCTGAGGGTGCGGGGATCGCCGGAGCGGCCCGGTATTCTTAACTTCGGATCGGCCCGCCAATCGCTTTATCCAAGAGGTTGACTATATGCTGGAGTGGTGCGGGTTTGCACCACGCATCGCACCACATCGACGTGGGGCCGAACAACTTCGAGCCGGGGGAGCGCCATGGTGGGGATAAACAGGACGCAGGCGTATTCCGCGACCCCGTTGGACCGCGGTTCGGGCAGGGACTCGGCGGCCCCGAGCTGGCAGCGGGTCAATTGCCTGGGGATGGTGTTGACCGCAGTCCTCACCGGCGCGATCCTTTTCGTGCTCGCCGGCAATGGCCACGGCGGCCTGAGCGAATTCCGGATGGTCAACACCCTGCTGCTGGTGGCCTTCGGTTTCGTGGTGTTGGCCGCGCTGTTCAGCGCATTGGGCGCGAAGTTCCTCGGGCTCACCTCCCGTTGCACCTGCATGCTCGCCGTGGGGCTGGCCTGGGCGCTCTCCGTCCCGCTCGCCGCCTGGATCAACATGGGCGGGGCGACGGCCGAGGCGTTCGAGGTGGAGTTCGGCGACTGGGGCTGGGCCCTGCTTCCAGCGTTGGCCTATGCCCTGGTCATTCTCGCATTGCAGCTGGGCGACCGCCGTCGCGCCACGGGCTCCGCCTCGGGGTAAACGGCACGCCGCTCAGCGCGCGGTGAAACGGTGGCGGTATGAGGTCGGCGTGGTGGAATAGGCGGAAACGAAGTTCTGGCGGAAGGTTACCGCGCTGCCGAAGCCGCAGGATTCGGCAATGCGGGCAATGCTCCAGTTGGTGGTTTCCAGCAATTGGCGGGCATCGTCGAGCCGGCGACCGAGCACCCAACGGGCGGGGGAGAGCCCGGTGACCTCCTTGAACCTGCGGGTGAAGTTGCGCTTGCTCATCGTGGCGTGGGCCGCCATGGCGTCCACCTCGAGGTCCTGGTCCAGGTTCGCCAGCGCCCATTGAATGGTCCGGCCCAGCGGCCCGTCCAACTCGGGATCCGGCAGCGGGCGCGCAATGTATTGCGCCTGGCCCCCGTCGCGGTGCGGGGCGATGACGATCTGGCGCGCCACGGTGGCCGCGGCCGCCGAGCCGAGGCGGGTGCGCACGATGTGCAGGCAGGCATCCAGGGCCGAAGCGGTGCCGGCCGAGGTGAGCACGTCGCCGTGGTCGATGTAGAGGGCTGAATCGTTGAATTCCGCGGCATGTGGCTTGGCCGCGACCTCCCGGGCGGCTCCCCAGTGCGTCACGGCCGTGCGCCCGTCGAGCACGCCGCTGCACGCGACCGGGTACGCGCCGAGGCACAGTCCGGCGATGGCGGCCCCGCGCCCATGTGCCTCGCGGATCAGCTGAAGCAGTTCCCCGGAGGGATCGGGCAGCTCCGAGAGCCAGGAGGGGAACACCACGAGGTCGGCGTCGGCTGCAGTTTCCGGTCCGGAAATGTCGCCGATCAGGTTGCCCTCGGCGCTGCGCACCGGCTGCCCCGTGTCATTGAATACCGCCGTCGTCCAGTCCGGGGCGAGACCCAGGCGGGCCACCTCTCCGAAAACCAGCAGGGGCGTGGCGAGGTGGAACATGGTCATGCCATCGAAGGCGTGGATGGCGATCTTCATTCTGGCCCATTTCCATCGAAGATGTGCATATACGCCACTCACTGTACCCGAGCGGGCCCTGCCATGCTGGAATCACCAACCAAACACAACGAATGGGAGCCCACCATGGCTGAATTGCGCCGCGCACTGGTCATTGTCGACGTGCAGAACGACTACTTTGCCGAAGAAGGGCCACTGGCCATCCAGTACCCCAACCGCAGCGATTCCCTGGCCAACATCACCCGGGCCATCGACCTGGCCAACGCGCAGGGCATGCCCGTCGTAGCCGTGCAGCACCAGTACCCGGCAGGGGCGCCGGTGTTCGCCGAGGGCTCCGAGGGCTGGAAGCTGCACCCGGAGATCGAGGCCCGTCGCAAGGATTCCTGGAAGTCCCTGGTCAAGAGCTACGCCAGCGTCTTCGCCGGCACCGACTTCGAGGCCTGGCTGCGGGAGAACCAGATCGACACCATCACCTTGGTCGGTTACATGACCAACAACTGCGACCTGGCCACCGCCGCGGCCGCAGAACCGCTGGGCTTCGGCGTGGAGATCCTCTCCGACGCCAGCGGAGCGGTTCACCTCGCCAACGAGGCTGGCCAGGTCGATGCGCAGCAGCTGCACGAAGCACTGATGGTGCTGTTGCACTCCAACTTCGCCACCGTCGCCACCGCCGACGCCTGGGTGACGTCCGTCGAGGGCGGCGCCGAGCTGCCCAAGGGCGACCTCGGCTCCTCCGCTGTCCAGGGACGCGCCGCGTTCGCACCGGTCGCCGGCTAGATCCGCTGACTTTGTCCCGGGGCCAGCGCCCCGGGACAAAGTCGTTTAACGCGCCGGTGTTGTGGCCAAGGCAATGACCTAGTGGAGGTTTTGGATGTTTGATGTGGACGTAGTTGTCGTGGGTGCGGGCCTGGCCGGTCTCAGCGCTGCCCGGAAGTTGGTGGCGGAAGGCCGGTCCGTGGCAGTGCTGGAGGCCCGCGACCGGGTGGCGGGGCGCAATATGGGCGGCTTCCTGAGCAATGGGGAGCCGGTGGAGCTGGGCGGCCAATGGGTCGGCCCGACGCAGGATGCGGTGCTGGGGCTGATCGAGGAACTGGGGCTAGAGACCTTCACCAGTTTTGACGAAGGCGAGTCGCTGACCGCGTATGACGGGAAGTTGGTGCGCTACGCGGACAAGTCCTATGGCCTTCCGCCGGAAACGGCCGCGGAGGTGAACCGGCTCTGGGAGGAGCTGGAGGCGATGGCCTCCACGGTGGCCTTGGGCGAGCCGTGGGAAACGGCAGGAGCCGGGGACCTGGATCGGCAGACCCTGGACTCGTGGGTGGTTGAGAACACCTCCGACGCGCTGGCCCATCGTTTCTTCCGACTGCTGGTGCCTTCGCTGTTCTCGGCCGAGTCGCCGGAGCTTTCGCTTCTGCATTTCCTGTTCTACGTCAAGTCGGGAACCAGCCTGGAATCGCTGATGACCACCACGGGCGGTGCGCAGGAGTCGAGGGTCGTGGGCGGCACGCACCTGATCTCCGAGCGGATGGCCGAGGCGCTGGGGGAGTCGGTGCGGCTCAACGCCGTGGTGCGGACCATCCGCCAGGACGAGTCCGGGGTCGTGGTCGAGTACGAGGGAGGCAGTCTCACGGCCGGGCACGTCATCGTCGCCATCCCGCAGACGCTTGCCGGGCGCCTGCGCTACGATCCGCCGCTGCCTTCGTTGCGCGACGGACTTACCCAGCAGATGCCGGCCGGGGCCGTGATCAAGTTCCAGGTTGGCTACGACACGCCGTTTTGGCGCGAGGAGGGGCTTAGCGGCACGGTGTGGAGTTTCGATGACCCCTTCAACGTCGTCTTGGACAACAGTCCGCGCGACGGGTCCTGCGGAGTGCTGGTCGGCTTCCTGGAGGGCCACCATGCCCGCACCGCCAGCCCATTGGGCGAGGCGGAGCGCCGTGCGCTGGTCGTCGCGGACCTGGTGAAGTACTTCGGGCCGAAGGCGGCGAAGCCCTTCGACATCGTGGAGCAGGACTGGACGGCGGAGGAATTCACCCGCGGCTGCTACGGGGGGCGGTTGGGTGCCGGCGCCTGGACGCAGTACGGCAAGGCCCTGGCGGCTCCCGTCGGACGCATCCACTGGGCGGGCGCGGAGACCTCGTCCGTCTGGAACGGCTACATGGACGGGGCCGTGCGTTCCGGTCTTCGGGCGGCGGACGAAATCCTTCTTGCCATGCTGAACTGAGACCACCAGTGGCGGCTAAACGTCGGCATCGGCAGGACCTTCAGCCGAATCCGAGAGGCCAGTCGTCTCGGAAACAGTCACCGAGGGTTCCCGGGTTTAAGGAATTACGATACGGTCGCGTGAATTATTTTGCCTATGCATTTTGAAGGCATTGAAGTAATTCTGCGGCGTTGGCTGGTTGGGAACTATGCAAGTGAGAGGAAGAGCTTTTCCATGTCAGCGCGGTCGGCCGCAGGGTCCTCGCTTTTCAGGCACTGCTCGAGGCCAGTGGCGATAATGGAGAACCCGGCACGGTCGATGGCCTTGGAGGCGGCGGAAAGCTGGGTAACCACCGCGCGGCAGTCACCGCCTTCCTCCAGCATGCGTATCACCGCGTTCAGCTGGCCCTGGGCCCGTTTGAGCCTGTTGATGGCCGGTTTCATGGTGTCCGCTTCAAGTTCCATGGTGGGTCCCTCCCGGGTGTTGGTTTTATCAATTCTATACCCCCGGGGGTTTTTCGGTGATTCGGGGACAGTGATTTTAAATACCCCCGGGGGTATGTGTCATACTCGAATGCAGAGGGAGCAAATGGGCCCTCGATAACCCCAGACGCGAGGAGCCGCCACATGTGCCGTGCGATCAAATGCCGCAAGTGCCAGAAAACCACCTGGACCGGATGCGGCCAGCATGTCAAGCAGGTCATGGCCCACGTGCCACGCAGCAAGCGCTGCACCTGCGATCCAAGTGCCCCGAGGAAATCCCGCAAGGGCGGTGGGTTTTTCGCGCGCCTCTTTGGCCGCTAAGCCCAACCATCCAAGGTCCGGCGGCGGTCGGCATCATTCACACATGGTGTCGACCGCCGCTTTTCTGCGCAGAGGGCGCCCCCGGGGGCTGGCCGATGGATCGTTTGACGGATACCCCCAGGGGTATTATTGTTTGTGGTGGCGAGATACCCCCGGGGGTATTGTTTTTGATTCACGCAACCAAAAGGAGAGATCATGCTTCTCGAACGCATCTATGACGAGGACCTCGCGCAAGCCAGCTATCTCATCGGCTGCCAGGCAATGGGCGAGGCTGTCGTGGTCGACGCACGCCGCGACATTCAGGTGTACCAGGACCTTGCCGCGAAGAACGGCATGAAGATCACGGCCGTCACGGAAACCCACATCCATGCCGACTACCTGTCCGGTACCCGTGAACTGGCGGCCGCCACCGGCGCGGCGATCTACGTTTCAGGTGAGGGAGGCGATGACTGGCAGTATGAATTCGACGCCGAACGCCTCTTTGACCAGTCCACCATCAAGCTCGGCAACATCAGCCTCAAGGCCCTGCACACCCCCGGCCACACCCCGGAGCACCTCTCCTTCCTGATCACCGATGGCGCCTTCAGCGACGAACCGGGCTTCCTGCTCACGGGAGATTTCGTGTTCTCGGGTGACCTGGGCCGCCCAGACCTGCTCGACGAGGCAGCCGGCGGCACCGACACCCGCTTCGCCGGGGCGCACGACCTGTTTGTCTCGCTCAAAGAGCAGTTCCTGACCCTGCCCGACTATGTACAGATTTACCCGGGCCACGGTGCAGGCAGTGCCTGCGGCAAGGCGCTGGGCGCCATTCCGTCCTCCACCGTCGGATATGAACGAAACTTCTCCTGGTGGGGCCCTTACCTCGCGGCAAACGATGAGACCGGATTCATTGAGACCCTGCTCGACGGGCAGCCCGACGCCCACGCCTACTTTGGCCGGATGAAGCGCCAAAACCGACAGGGACCGGCCATCATGGGCGAACGCGCACCGCTGGTCGAGCTATCCGGCTCCGATGTCGTTGAGGCACTGGCGGCCGACGAAATCGGCATAGTCGACACCCGCCACCACAGCGAGGTCCACAAGGGCACCGTGGTGGGGGCGCTGAACATCCCGGCCGGGAACAAGGCAGCCAGCTACGGCGGTTGGGCCATGGACCCGGAAACCGACCAGCGCCCGCTGGTGTTGTTGGCACCCGGCAGCGAAACGGCCACCGAAATGTGGGACCACCTCGTCCGCGTGGGCATCGACAACGTCGCCGGCTACGTGACCTCGTTCGAGGGTCTTCCGACCTACACCCCCGAGACGTTGGCCCCCGCCCAATTGGCGCGGTTCGACGCGGCGATGGTGCTCGACGTGCGCAACAAGTCCGAGCACTCCGCCGGGCACATCCCGGGCTCCGAACAGCTCAACGCCGGCCGCGTGCTGTGGCACACTGACCAGCTGCCGTCCGACGGCGTGATCGTGAGCTACTGCCAGTCCGGCGTCCGCAATTCCGTGGCAGCCTCCGCCCTGCGCCGCGCCGGACACGAGGTCATCGAGCTCGAGGGCAGTTACGTCGGATGGAACGCCTGGAAGCAAGCGCAGGACGCCTAGGCGCTCCACACACCCCTACCACCCGACCAGCATAAATCGGTCCCGCATCATCCCTTCCGGACGCGGGACCGGCCGGGCACCCTGCCCGGCGGAAAGGGCCCCAAAGCCATGAACACGACTCCCCAGACCACCAGCCCCGGAGTGCTCAACGAGTGGATTGCCTCCGGCGACCATGTCGTGGTTCTCGACGTGCGTTCCGCTGCCGAATTCGAAAGCCTGCATATCAAGGGCTCCTACAATGTCCCACTCCCGCTGCTGGCCGAGCACACCGCGGAGCTTGCCGCGAGACTCGACACCAAGGTGGTACTTGTCTGCCAGTCGGGCGTGCGCGCCACCGAGGCCCGCTCAAAGCTCGCCGGAGTCGGCTTCAACGATGCCCATGTCCTCGTTGGGGGCGTGCCGGGATACCAGCAGGCCGGCGGAGAAACCGTCCAGGGTTCCAAGCGCTGGGCCTTGGAACGCCAGGTGCGAATGGCCGCCGGTTCCCTGGTTGTCGCCGGGCTGGCCGGGGGCAAGTTCCTCTCCCCGCAACTGCGCACCGTTGCCGGTGTCATCGGTGCGGGCCTGACCTTCTCGGCTGCCACCAATACCTGCGCCATGGGCAAGGCCCTGTCCAAGATGCCGTGGAACAAGACCGGCAACGAGCCAACCCGTGAATCGGTCATCGCCCAGCTGCCCGGCAGGAGCTCCTAACACCACCTCTGCCGGCTCCGTCGGCCTTTCCCCAACCCACTCCCGCCCCGGGCTTGACATCCCGGGTCAGGAAAGACACTCACTCCTCAACGCGCCAAAGGAACAACCATGCCCGATATCACCGTCGTCGACGCCGACCGGCGCCGCAGCGAGGACCAGATCCTCGACGTCCGCGAAGACTTCGAAGTTGCCGAGGGCATGATCCCCGGCGCCATCCACATCCCCATGGGGGAGCTGGGCAACAGGCTGGAGGAGATCGACCGGTTCCGTCCCGTCATCGTGGTGTGTCGCAGTGGCAACCGGAGCACCCGCGTCGCCGACGCACTCACGGACGCCGGATTCATCGCCGACAACATGGACGGTGGCATGAACGCCTGGCAGCGTGCCGACCTGCCCGTCACCTAGCGAAAACTCCCCGACGGCCCCCACCCGCCGCGCGCAGAGCCGACCCCCGACCCCGCAAGGACTTTCTTCATGACCCTTACCCTCGCTCTCACCCTCCTGCTGTCGGTGCTGATCGGACTCTCGCTCGGATTGCTCGGCGGGGGCGGATCCATCCTCACGGTCCCGATCCTCACCTATGTCGCGGGCATGAACCCCAAGGAAGCCATCGCCGCCTCGCTCTTCGTGGTCGGCGCGACCTCCGCGGTCAGCGCCGTGGACCACGCCCGCAAGAAACGCGTGAAATGGCGCACCGGGCTGGTCTTCGGGGGCGCCGGCATGGCGGGGGCCTTCGGAGGAGGCCTGCTCGGCGGCCACATCCCCGCAACCATCCTCATGCTCGCCTTCGCGCTGATGATGGTCGCCACCTCCCTGGCCATGATCCGCGGCCGCAAGGTCCCCTCGTCCGAGGCCCACGACGGCGAGCTCCCGGTGCCCAAGGTCGTCCTCGAGGGCCTGGTCGTGGGGTTGGTCACCGGCCTGGTCGGCGCCGGCGGCGGCTTCCTCGTCGTGCCCGCGCTCGCCCTGCTCGGCGGACTGTCCATGCCGGTGGCCGTCGGCACCTCGCTGATCGTCATCGCCATGAAGTCCTTCGCCGGACTCGGCGGATACCTCACCACGGTCTCCTTGGATTGGGCGCTGGTCGGCGGGGTCACCACGGCCGCGATCCTCGGGTCATTCATTGGTGCCCGGCTCGCCGGACGCATCCCCGAACCATCGTTGCGCAAGGGCTTTGGCTTCTTCGTGCTTGGCATGGGCGTCTTCGTGCTCTTTCAGGAACTGCCGGCACCGGCGAACCTCATCCTCGTCGTCACCGCCGCCGCCCTCGCCGCGACCGCGACCCTCTGCTGGGTCGCCGTCCCCGCGTGCCCGCTGCGTCGACGGATTGCATCCCCTGCAAAGCCCGAAGACGCCGAAACACGATGAGTCCAAGGCAGCGCGACCGCCGTCGATCTCGGCAATGGCCGGCGGAGCAATGCGCGTAGGTTCGAACAACGTTTGCCCGGGGATATCATGGCGCCATGCGACCGTCGACATCCCCGTGGTGGGCAGCAAGCACGATGGGCACCACTGATGAAGGAGCTGGCTGATGACTGGAACAACAGGACCGCTTGACGCGACGGCGTGGGACCGCAGGTATGCCGACCCGGCCGGAGTGTGGGGCGCCGCACCGAATGTCTGGGTGGTGCAGGAACTTGGCGCGCTGGCGCCGGGCAGGGCGATGGACCTGGCCGCGGGAGAGGGACGCCACGCGTTGTGGCTGGCCGACCGGGGCTGGAAGGTGAAGGCCGTTGATTTCTCTTCCACGGGCCTGGAGGTGGGACGCAACGTGGCGACGGCACAGGCTCTGGACGAGAACATCGAGTGGATCGTGCAGGACGCAACCGCCATCACACCGGAGCCCGGAAGCGCGGACCTGGTGCTCGTTGCCTATCTGCAACTGCCGGTAACGCAGCTCCAGGCAGCGGTGACCGCCGCGGCCGGGGCTCTGGCCCCGGGTGGCCGTTTCCTGTTTGTCAGCCACGATGCCTCCAACCTCGAGCATGGGACTGGAGGTCCGCAGGATCCCGCAGTGCTGCAGACCCCGGCCCAGGTGGCCGGCTGGCTGCGCGCTGAGGGCATGTCCATCTTGTCCGCTGAAACCAGAACCAGGGCCGTGGCCGGCAAACTCCGCCCGGCCCTGGACTGCGTCGTCGTTGCCCAGGCTTCACCGGGCGACAATGAACGAAACCGTGCGTAGCGTCAATAGTTGACGCACCGCACCGCAGGGCCTCTTTTTGCGTGTGGCACGCCCCCGATAGTGTGGGGCTTGGCCCTGATGCCTGTGACAATCGTCCGCCCTGCCGGACTTCGGAACTCATTCAACTGCGGCACATCGTGCTCGCCACCATGGAAAGTGAACCCAAACAATGACTGCTACAAATAATGACGCCCTCCGGTCGGAAGAGAGCCTGTGGATGGTTCAGGTCGACTTCCCCACGGACGGGCCCTTTGGAGATGAGATGGCCAAAGGCTATGCCGAGTTGGCCCACAGCATCGCACAGGAACCCGGCCTGATCTGGAAGCTGTGGACCGAGAACAGCGAGACGGGCGAAGCCGGGGGAGTCTACCTGTTCACCGCGGAGGAAGACGCCCGGGCGTACCTGGAGATGCACAGCGCCAGGCTGGCAGGATGGGGGATTACCGGTATCCGCGGGAAGGTCTTCCAGGTGAACCGTTCCCTGTCGCAGATCACCCGGGGCCTTCCGTCCGCCTAATCGACCGTCCCGCCGGTCTGTTGTTTGGACTCGGTGCGGGGACCCTCGGCGGCCAGCACCGGCCACATGCGCCCGGGGCGGCGCGCGGTCCAGTAGCTGGAAACGTGGATGTTGCGCTGCTCGATGTCCCAGTGCGAGGCCAGCTTGCGGATGTCGCGCACCGCGTCGCGCCCGCCCAGCGCCAGAACCTCGACGCGTCCATGCGGAGCCGGGATGTCCCGCAGCGCGTCGGCCAACAGGTTGCTGACGGCCGCGGGTTCGCCGTTGCGGTGGAGCCAGGTGAGTTCCATGTGCAGGGGTAGGTCGAACTCCTGTTCGTCCTCCGGGCCCTCCACTTCGAGGAAGACCCGCCCCGATGCCGTGCGCGGCAGCATTTCCAGCGCCGCGGCGATGGCCGGGATCCCCGCGTCGTCTGCCGCGTAGAGGTGCTGCTCGGCCTTCGGATCGGGACGGAACTTGCCCTTGGACTTGGAGAGCACCAGCTGGTCGCCGGGCTGCGCTGCCGCTGCCCAGGCGGCGCCCGGACCGGCGGGCTCGTGGATGAAGAATTCGATGGCCAGTTCCCGGGCCACCGGGTCGTGGCGGCGGATCGTGTAGGAACGGGAGGCAGGAAAGTCCTCGCGCCGCAGCGTCTTGCGCAGCGAACGCATGTCGTAGGGCGCCAGCAGCCCGAGGGCGGGGTTCGCGAAGTACAGCTTGACGTACTGGTCGGCCGCGCCGTTGGACTCGAAGTCGTCGAAACCTTCCCCGCCGGCGACGATGCGCACCATGCTGCGGCTGGGCCTTTCCACACGCAGGACTTCCATCACGATCTGCGAACCGCTGATCCGCCGCCTGGGGACCGGCATGGGTTCATGGATCGGGCCCGGCGCGAGCGGCGACCCGGTGGATTGGTGCAGGTCCGTCGGAACGGCGATCCGGTGCCCGGCCTTCCGGATTGCCTTGGCGGCGGCCGCGTATGCGGCCTTGCCACCTGCCTTCTCCGCGTCCCGCAGCACCGATTCACGCAATGCCTTGGAGAGCTTGGTTCCGTCATGCCGGGAAGCCCGCTTCAACTTCTTCTTTGCGGCCTTTCGCCCGGCCCTGCGGCCGGCTTCCATGGCGACCTCGAGTATCTGAGCGTGCCCCGCGGCAAGGGGGTGGGGCACCTTTCCGGTATAGCGGCGCTTCTTGTGATGCGACATGGCTTGGCTCCTCCGGGCGGATGAGGGCGTGGGCGTCGCCCCTTTACCTCGAGTCTGGTCTGAATATGGGCCGGACACAAGCAGGTGCCCAGCCCCGAAGGGACCGGGCACCGGGGTGTGTCCCGTCAGGCGCCCAGCGTCCGGAACTTTGCCCGGCGCCGGGCCAAGCGCTCGTTTTCCGGGATCGCACGGGCATGGGCCAGCTCCAGCTCGATGGCCTGCCCCATCCGGGTGCAGAATTCCCGCGGTTCAAGGGATGCATCCGGACGTTCCTCGACCACGCGGTCCACCAGGCCGATGCGTGCGAGCGAGGCGACCTCGACGCCCTGTTCGGCGGCGACCTCCGGGGCGAAGTCCGCGGTGCGGTGGATGATGGCGCTGGCTCCTTCCGGGGGCAGCGGGGAGAGCCACGAGTGCTGGGCGGCAATGATCCGGTCAGCGGGCAGCAGCGCGAGTGCCCCGCCGCCGGTTCCCTGGCCCAGCAGCACCGACACGGACGGCGCCTTCAGGCCGATGAGCTCGTTGAGCGACCGCGCTATTTCCCCGGCAAGTCCGCCCTCCTCCGCTTCCTTGGACAGCGCCGCCCCGGCGGTGTCGATGATGGTCAGCAGCGGCAGCTGGAGTTCCTCGGCCAGCTGCATGCCGCGGCGGGCCTCGCGCAGCGAGGCGGGGCCCATCGCGGGGGTGTCTTTGTGCCGCGGGCGCTGGTGGCCCAGCACCACGCATGACTGTTGCCCGAATCTGGCCAGGGCCAGGATCAACCCCGGGTCCTTTTCTCCCTGGCCGGTGCCGTTCAACGGCAGCGCATCGACCGCCCCGGCGGCCAGCAACATGCGCAGGTCCGGGCGCCGGGGGTTGCGGCTGATCAGGATGGAGTCCCAGGCGCTCGCGTCGCTTGGGGTCCCGGCACGTACCTCCGGCACGATGGCCGGGTCCGGCCCCTGGGTGGGCGTGAGGATCCGCAGGGCGCGGTCGACGATCGCCGGCAGTTCCTCCGGCGTCACGACCGCGTCGATCAGCCCCTTGCGGTAGAGGTTCTCCGCCACCTGGACGCCGGGCGGGAACGCGGTGCCGTTGAGGGTCTCGAACACCCGCGGGCCCAGGAACCCGAGCAGCGCGCCGGGCTCGGCCACCGTCATGTGCCCCAGGGACCCCCAGGAGGCCATGACCCCGCCGGTGGTGGGGTGGCGCAGGTAGACCAGGTAGGGCAGCCCGCTTTCCTTGTGCCGGCGCACCGCATCGGTGATGGCGACCATCCCGAGGAAAGCCAGGGTTCCCTCCTGCATGCGGGTGCCGCCGGAGGCCGGGCCCGCCAGCAGTGGCAGCCCCTCGGCGGTGGCGCGTTCGATGGCCGAGGTGATGCGTTCGGTGGCGGCCTGCCCGATGGAGCCGGCGAGGAACCGGAATTCGGAGACGATGACCGCCACCCTGCGGCCCCGGATCAGGCCCTCGCCGGTGAGCACCGATTCATCGACGCCGCTCTTGGCCTCGGCGGCGGCAAGGTCCGCGGCGTATTTTTCGCCGATGACCGGGCGCCGGACCGGGGCGTCCCAGGAGGCGAACGATCCCGCATCCAGGACCGTGTCGATCAGTTCGGTTGCCGTCATGCGCTTCGCCTTCAGTTCGGTAGCGGTCACGGCCGTGCCTCCGTTTCCTCGTCCAACCAGGTGCGGATGGAGGAGGCGTCGGCGTCCAGCACCGGGGGAGCGGTGTGTGCCGTCCGGGTGGTCTCTGCCTCGGTGGCGGGGTCGAAGAAGCGCAGTGGCGGGCCGGGCAGGGTGATTTTGCCCAGCACCGGGTGCTCAACATCCATCATCAGGCCCTGCGAGGCGACCTGGTCCCATGCGTAGACCTCGTCCAGCGTGCGGACCTTGCCGGCGGGGATGCCGGCGGCATCCAGTTTCGCCAGCAGGTCCGCCGGCTCGTGGTGCGCGAAGGCCGCCTCGATCTCGGCCAGGAGAAGTGAGTGGTTTTTGACGCGGTCGGCATTGGTGGCGAATTCCGGCCGGGTACCCTCGAGCCCGAAGGCCGCGGCGAAGGCCAGCCACAGCTTTTGGCTGCCCACGCTGATCTGGACCTTGCCGTTGCGGCAGCCAAACAGCCCGTAGGGGGCGATGGACGGGTGGTGGTTGCCCTGGGCTTGGGGCACCTGGCCGGCCACGGTGGCGCGGGTGCCCTGGAAGGCGTGGACGCCGACGATGGCGGCCAGAAGGGACGTGCGGACAACCTGCCCCTTCCCGGTTTTCTCGCGTTCCAGCAGGGCCGCGAGGGCACCGTAGGCCCCGTACATTCCCGAGAGCAGGTCGGCGATGGGGACGCCCACCCGCTGCGGGTCATCGGGCCCGGACCCGGTCAGGGACATCAGGCCCGCCTCGCCCTGCAGGATCTGGTCGTATCCGCTGCGGTGCGATTCGGGGCCGTCGTGCCCGAATCCGGTGATCGAGAGGATCACCAGCCGGGGGTTGAGCTCGTGCAGCGCCTCGACGCCGAATCCCAGGCGTTCCAGGACGCCGGTGCGGAAGTTCTCCATCAGCACGTCGGAGCGCTCGATGAGCCGGGAGAGCGTTTCCTTGCCCTCCTTGCTCTTGAGGTCCAGGGCGATGGACTCCTTGTTGCGGTTGCAGGACAGGAAGTAGGTGGCCTGCGGGTTGTCCTCGGGTCCCACGAACGGCGGGCCCCAGCTGCGGGTGTCGTCCCCGGTCCCGGGCGACTCGACCTTGATGACGCGGGCACCGAGGTCCCCCATCATCATGCCCGCATGTGGGCCGGCCAGGGCGCCGGTCAGGTCCAGCACGGTGTATCCGCTCAGCGGGCCGGTGGCCGTGGCGGGGATGGTTGGCAGCGTCTTGTACGCGGTGGTGCTCACGAAGACTCCTTGTGACTGGTGGTGAATTGGGGCAAGTGGAAGGGGGAGGTCGGCGCCTAGAGCCAGCCGGGCAGGACCAGGGTGGCCCAGCCCAGCAGCGGCCCGACCGCGACGACGATGCCGCCGTAGCCCAGGATCTGCTTGTAGAAGCGGTCCTTGTCGGTACCCTCGGGGGCGTTGGCTAGCACGAGGGCACCGTTGGTGGAGAACGGCGAGACATCCACGATGGTGGACGCGATCGCCAGGGCGCAGACCACGCCCACGGCGCTGACGGAACCGGAATCGAGGAACGGGACCGCCAGGGGGATGAGTGCCGCGAGGATCGCGGTGGACGAGGCGAACGCCGAGACCACCGCGCCGATGTAGCAGATCATGAGCGCAGCAAGCAGCGGCATGCCCATGTTCGCGACGCCGTCCGAGACGTACTCGATGGTGCCGGCTTCCTCGAGGACCCCGACGAAGGTGAGCATTCCGCAGATCAACAGCACGGTGGACCAGCTGATCTTGTTGACCGCTCCCTTTTGCGCCTTGGGATTCACCAGTGCCAGGATCACGGCGATGGTGATGGACACGAAGCCCACATCGACCTTGAAGCCCAGCGCAATGACAGCCAGGGCGATCAGGCCCAGGATCGTCATGACCTGCGGGAAGCGCTCGCCGGAGGACTTGGTCGCGGCGGCGCCGTCGCCGGCCGGGTCGCGGGGGCCGTAGGTTCCGCTGCCGGAACCCTTGAAGTCGACGTCGGCGGTGCGGGCACCGACCGAGACCTCCAGGCGGGCCTCCGCAACGCGCTCGGCCAGCTGCCCGGCGCGGGATCCGGCGAGCTTGCTTCCGCCCAAGACGATGAAGAGCACCAGGGCAATGACCAGGTTGAAGATGAAGCTGGAGAGGAAGAGTGCGGTGGGGCTGAAGGCAAAACCGGTTTCGGCGATGAGCCCGTTGACGATGACGCCATAGACGGCGATGGGGGAGAACCCGCCGGCCTGCGCTCCGTGGACGATGAGCATGCCCATCATCAGCGGATTGATCTTGTACTTGGCGGCGAAGCTCAGGCCGATGGGTGCCATGATGGCCACCGCCGCGGGACCCAGGGCGCCCACCGAGGTGATGGCCGCGGTGATGATGAACATGACCCACGGAATCAGGGCGATCCGGTTGTCGACGAGTTTCACTGCCTTGTTGATCAGTAGGTCGATGGTCCCGTTGTTCTGGGCTATGGCGAAGAGATAGGTGACTCCCACCAGGGTGAGGAACAGACCCCCGGGGAAGCTGGCCAGGATGTCCTTGGAATCCATGCCCAAGAAGACCGCGCCCAACAGGAACGCGCCGACAAATGCGAGTGCCCCCATGTTGATGGGGAGCACCGTGGCAATCAAGAACATCACCGCCAGGACGATGATGGAAATAACGGCGGGGGACATATGCGATTCCTTTGTTCAGATCCAATGGTGTGAGTCGCGTCACGGTGTCACTGGACTAGCCTCCTAGACAGTAGGTGTCTTTGTCAATGGGCGTCCGGTGTAGATTGGAGTCAACACTTGAACGCTGGGAGGTCTATCGTGGCTCGGGAAAAGCCTGCATCGCTGGGCAAGGTGGCGCGTCCGCGGCTCTACGAGCAGCTGATGAAACAGATCCTCGGCTACGTCGAATCCGAGCAGCTGGGGCCCGGCGACCACCTGCCGGCCGAGCGGGACCTCGCCGACCAGCTGGGAGTCTCGCGGGCGACGATCGCCCAGGCGCTGGTGGCACTCGAGGTCCTGGGTGTTATCGACGTGCAGCACGGGACCGGCGCGGTGTTGGTCTACCGGCCGAGCATCGCCACCGTCTTGCGCGACCTCCGGGAGCACCAAAACAGGCTGCCCGAAATCGTGGAGGCGCGCAGCACGCTGGAGGTGAAGCTCGCGGCGCTGGCGGCGGAGCGACGCACCGACGCCGACCTCGAGCGGATCTACGAGGCCCTGGAGGTCATGGCGGGCGAGATCGCCAAGGGAGGCCGTGGTGAACGCGGCGACGAACTCTTCCACGAGGCGGTGACCGCCGCCGCGCACTCGCGCGTCCTGGCCCAGCTCATGACCTTCATTGCCGAAATGGTGCTTGAGACCAGGCTCGAGTCCCTGGGGCAGCCCGGCCGCCCGGAGCGTTCGCTTGAATCGCACCAGGTGATCGCGCGGGCCATCAGGAATGGCGACGCGGCGGCCGCCGCCGCGGCCATGCAGGCCCACATCGACTTGGTGTCCGACGTCGCGCTGCTGAAGTAACCTCCCCCGACGGCCCGCGGCGGCTGGTTAGTCCTGGCGCAGGACCTTGGTCATGGTTTGGATGAATGCCGCGGCCAATGCCGATTGACGGCGCCTCGGCATGGTGAGGATCTGTGCCCGGCGCTCGCCGAGCGCCGGGTGGTCAACCGGAATGAAACGCAGCCCGTCGGTGAGGCCCTCGCGCCGGGCAAAATGGCTCAGCAACGTTGCCCCGACGCCGGATCGGGCGAATTCCATGGCCGGATTGATATGGTCGGTGATCATGGCAATGCGGGGGACCAGTCCCTCCATTTGGGCGGCAATATCGAACAGCTCCCGCTGGCTGATGCCCTTGGCGGGAAGCGAGAGCGGGTATTGGCAAAGCTCGGACAGTGAGACCTTGGCATGCGCGGCCAGGGGATGGTCGTCGGCGACCACCGCGTAGGCGGGTGCCGGGCAGGAGAATTCCACGGTGACGTCGCGCTGCGGACCCAGGGCGAAGATCATGGCCACGTCTGCACTCCCATCGACGATGCGGCGCGTTGCCTCCGGCGACGGAAGCACCGTGAGCTGGATCGACACGTCCTGGTGTTCCCGGCAGAATGCGGCGATGGCCGACGGCACCCGATAGGCGGCCAGGCCCTCGGAGCTGACGATTTCAAGCGTCCGTTGCTTGCCCGAGGCCTGTTCACGCAATTCGCCCAGCAGTTCCTCGGCCTCCGCCTCGCTGCGGCGTGTGTGGGCAAGCAACAGCACCCCGGCATCTGTCAGCTGCATTCCGCGCGGGTGGCGGCGGAACAACGCGACCCCCGTGGAGTGCTCAAGCTGGGTGATTTGCCGGCTGATGGCCGAGGCGGAGACATGCTGCGCTTCGGCAGCATCGGTGATGGAGCCGGTGCGGGCCACTTCATGGAAGTAGACCAGGGACGTGGGCAGCATTTGCACGATTCGATTCTCATTTCATCAGGTTTGACTTCAAGTCAACGAGGTTGCGAAAAATGCTACTGGTGGATGCCCGTCGCTGCTCTTAGTGTGATTCACGATACAACAACAAAAAGGATGTGCGGCCATGAGCAATCGCAAGGAAATCTTGAAGAAGGCGGCGTCATTTGTCGATGGCGGCGGATTCTTCTCGGAGCTGGCGGCGTTGGTCGGGCATCGCACCGTCAGCACCAACTCGGCAAACCGCCTTGAATTGAATTCATACCTCACCGACAAGATCGCTCCCCGGCTCCAGCGCATGGGCTTCGATAACCGGATCCACGCGGAGTGGAACGGCGGGGCCAACAGCTTCCTGGTCGGCCGCCGGATCGAGGACCCGGATCTTCCGACCATGCTCTGCTACGGCCACGCCGACGTGGTCGACGGACACGAGGGCCAGTGGGACGAAGGCAGGGATCCCTTCACCCTCAGCGCCGAGGGCGAACGCTGGTACGGGCGCGGCTCGGCGGACAACAAAGGCCAGCACCTGGTCAATCTCAAGGCCCTGGAATTCCTGCTCGAGGCGCACGGGAGCCTCGGGTTCAACGTGGTGTTCCTCTTCGAGTCCGGAGAGGAAATCGGTTCCCCGGACTTGGCGGAGTTCGCCGAAGCCCACCGCGAGGAGCTTGCCGCCGATGTCTTCATCGCCTCGGACGGGCCCCGGCTATCGGCCGAGGCCCCGACCATCTTCCTCGGCGCCCGCGGTGGAGTCACCTTCGAACTCGCCGCCGACCTGC
This sequence comes from Paeniglutamicibacter sp. ZC-3, assembly GCF_025847175.2. Lineage (NCBI taxonomy): Bacteria > Bacillati > Actinomycetota > Actinomycetes > Micrococcales > Micrococcaceae > Paeniglutamicibacter > Paeniglutamicibacter sp. ZC-3. Next base: position 48,961 of record NZ_JAOYTG010000026.1, read on the forward strand.
GCACGGAGAGCTACCACTCCGGAAACTGGGGTGGACTGATCCGCAATCCCGCCACCACCCTCGCCGCCGCCATTGGCGTGCTGGTTGACGGACACGGCAGGATCAAGCTCCCCGCATTGCTTCCTTCCGCCCTGCCCGCCGCTGTGCGCAATGCGCTGGACGGCATCCAGGTCGCCACGGGTCGGGACGACCCGAACGTGGATGCCGGCTGGGGGGATCCGGAATTGACCCCGGCCGAACGCGTCTACGGGTGGAACACCCTCGAGGTGCTGGCCATCGGGGCGGCGGATCCGCAGAACCCCGTCAACGCCATCCCCGGCACCGCGCATGCCGTCCTTCAACTGCGTTTCGTTGTGGGCACCGACGTGCAGGACCTCGAGGGCCAGGTCCAGCGCGCACTCAACGAAGCGGGCTTCCCGATGGTCAGGGCGAAGGTGCTGACCAGCTTTCCGGCAAGCAGGATCGAACCCGATGACCCGTGGGTTTACTGGGCGTCCGAGTCCCTGCGCGAAAGCACCGGCCTGCCGACGACCATCCTGCCCAACATCGGCGGTTCGCTGCCCAACGCCGTCTTTGAATCGACCCTTGGCCTGCCAACCCTCTGGATCCCGCATTCGTATCCCGGATGCCTCCAGCATGCCCCGAACGAACACATGCTCGAACCGATCGCCCGACAGGGACTGCAGCTCATGTGCGGTCTCTTCCACGACCTGGGGGTCCGCGGCAACAGCCCGTTCGCGCCCAGTGTCCTGTCCACCCACGCCTGACACCGCCTCCCGAGGGGAACTCCCATGAACCGCAGTCAGAACCAGATCGCCGCAACCCCGCAAGCACCGGGCGCTCCGGCGCCCCGCAAGCAATCCATGGCCCGCGGCATCGCCGCTGCCACGATCGGCAATGCCCTCGAGTGGTACGACATGTCGATCTATGCCCTGCTGGCGATCTACATCGGCCACAACTTCTTCCCCTCGGACAACCCCGCCGTCGAGGTGATCCAGGCCTTCGCGGTCTTCGGCGGCTCCTACCTGATCCGCCCGCTGGGCGGATTGATCCTTGGCTCATACGCCGACCGGAACGGCCTGAAGAAGGGCCTGATGCTCACCATCCGCTTGATGGTGCTCGGGACGGCGGTGATCGCCTTCATGCCCGGCTATGACGCCATCGGCATCCTGGCCCCGATCGGCCTCATCCTGGGCCGTCTCATCCAGGGCTTCTCGGCCGGCGGCGAATTCGGGGCAGCCACCTCCTACCTCATTGCGCAGGGCGAGGGAAGACGTGGTTTCCTGGGAAGCTTCCAATTTGCCAGCCAAGGACTGGGAGCATTGATGGCCGCCATCACCGTGGTCATCCTGACCTCGGTGTTCAGCGAGGCCGAGATGAACGCCTGGGCCTGGCGGATTCCCTTCGTCATCGGGCTGCTGGTGGGACCGGCCGGCTGGATGATCCGCCGCTACGTGGACGAGGCACCGCTGGCCGCGGTGGCGCCGGAGGAAAAGCACGCACCGGTGCGCGATGTCTTCGTCTCGCAGAAGGCAAGCGTCCTGATGGCCGGCGGCGCCCTGGCGATCTCCACCGCACTGAACTTCGTCATCCAGTACATGCCGACCTTCGGCATCAAGCAATTGGGGATCAGCCCGTCGATTTCCTTCACCTCGCTGATCCTGACCGGTGTCATCCTCACCTTCCTCACCCCGCTGGTCGGTCACCTTTCCGACAGGTTCGGACGCATCCGGATCATGGTCCCGGCCGCCATCGCGATCGCGGTACTGACCATCCCGCTGTTCATGTGGCTCATTGCCGGCCGGACCTTCCTGGTGCTGGCGCTGGTCATGATCGTCCTGGGCCTGCTGAAGTCCGTCTACTTCGGCGCCTTGCCATCCGTCATGGCGGATGTCTTCCCGGCCAAAACCCGCGCGACGGGGCTGTCCTTCAGCTACAACGCGGCGGTGGCGGTGTTCGGTGGGTTCACGCCCATGATCTGCGCCTACCTGATCGAGGTCACCGGCCAGCCGATGGCACCGAGCTACTACCTGGCGGTGCTCGCCGGTGTCAGCATCGTCGCGCTGGCCTCCGCCGTGAAGTTCCGCGCGGTGCGCTAGCCGGACCTGGCTTCGCAACCGACGGCAGGGCCCACATGTGGGGCCCTGCCTTGGCGTATGTCGGTACGGTCAGCCGTTGCCCAGCCGCTGCAGCACCAGGGCCAGTGCAGGCCAGGCGCTGCGTCCCCGGCGCGTCCGGGCGAAGGCGCGCAGCTGCAGGTCCGGGTGGTGCAGCGGCAGGATGGCGATGCCTTCGCGTTGCGGCCGGTCGGCCGGAAGGAGGCCCACGCCCAGGCCGGCGAGGATCAGGTCCTCGACCAGGTCCAGGCTGTCGGATTGGTGGCGCAAGGCCGGCTCGAAGCCCGCCATCGAGGAGATGAGCCGGAGCACGGTTTCATCGGCAATGTTGCGGGAGTTTCCGATCCAGTCGCGCTCTCGGAAGGCGGAGAAGACCGCCGCGGCGTCAGGCATCAGGCCACCGGCCGTGAACCGTTGCGCCTCGGCGGTCGGCACGCCCAGCCCCCACGCGGTGCTCCACAGCGGCAGAGTTTCGATGTCCGCACCCACCTCGTCCGGGGCGAGGTTGTAGTCGTAGGTCAGGGCCAGGTCGAGGTCGTCCGCGGCCAGCAGCTTCAGCGACTCCGCCGGCTCGTGCTCGAGCACCACGATGCGCACCCGGGGATGGCGTTCGGCCAGTTCCTCGATCACCGGCATCAGCGTCCTGCGGATCGCGGTGGCGAATCCGGCCACGCGCAGCGTTCCGGAGGGTTCGGCCCCCGAATCCAGGTCGAGGCGGGCGGCGTCGACGGCAGCGAGGATGGTTTGCGCGTGCTCGGCCAGTCGGCGTCCGGCCGGGGTGAGGCGCACCCCGCGTCCGTCGGGCTCCAGCAGCCGGGCCCCGGTCTCCCGCGACAGCTGTGCGATCTGCTGGGAGACGGTCGAGGTGGTGGTGCCCAGGATGTCCGCCACCGCGCGCATCGATCCCATGCGGGAGAGCTCGTACAGGTATTGCAGGCGCCGGGTTTCCATGACAACCATTGTGCAGTAATAACGAACGATATGTTGATGATTCTCGCGTGGACATGGACAACCCGTCTCGGATCTACTTGAATCCATGAGTTCCACACCCGCACCCGCCGCCACGTCCGCCTCCGTCGGTTCCCTGATGGCGTTTGCCGCGATGGGCTGTGTCCAGCTGGGCCTTGCCGCGTCGATCGGGCTCGCCGGATCCCTGGGGTCCGAGGGCGTTGCCTGGTTGCGCCTGGCCTGGGCCGCCGTCATCCTGGTGGCCATTGCCCGCCCGTGGCGCATGCGGTTCACCCGGGCCACGCTGGGGGTCTGCGCCCTGTTGGGCCTGGCCACCGCGGGCATGACGCTGGCGTTCATGAAGGCGGTGGAAACCATTCCGCTGGGTACCGCGAGCGCCCTGGAATTCATGGGCCCGCTGGCCGTGGCCATCGTCCAGGGTCGGGGTGCCGGGCGCTGGTGGGCGCTGGTCGCGGCGGCCGGCGTGCTCGGGCTGACCGAACCGTGGCACGGTGCGGCAGATCTGGCCGGGGTGCTTTTCGCCCTGGCCGGCGCCGGCTGCTGGGCCCTCTACGTCCTGCTTACCCAGCGTGCGGGGGACGCCGTCGACGGGATCGGTGCCCTGGCCATTTCGATGCCCGTCGCGGCGCTGGCCGCCACGTTGGTGGTGGGGCCGGAGGTGATCGGGCGGATGGACGTGCAGGTGCTGGCCATCGGGCTGGCCCTTGCGCTGCTGCTGCCGGTCATCCCGTTCAGCCTCGAGCTGTTGGCCCTGCGCCGCCTGACCACCGCGGCATTCGGCACGCTGATGTGCCTGGAGCCGGCCATCGCCATGGTCGTCGGGTTTATCTTCCTGCAGCAGGTCCCGCGCCCGGCCGCGATCGCGGGCATCGTGCTGGTGATTGTTGCCGGGATCGGTGCCACGCGCACCGGGCGCCGCGACCCCGCGAAGCTCTCCCCGACCGCGCAGGATCCGGCCGCTACCGCGGCCGCCGCTGCGCAATCCATCCGGTAGCCGGCGGCCGGCCGGCAAAAGACCGCAATAGCGCAGCGCGGCATCCGGAAAGCGCAACGACGATCGCGCCGAGGCTCCGGCGGGACCCCAAGCGGCCCCGCCGGGCATTCACCAGCGGGGGTGGACCGCCTCGCGGAAGTAGCGGTCATAGATGGAGCGGACGCTTTCGTCGAACTCCGGGGTGATTGCGGCCCCGACGGCGGCATTGGCCCGGGCCTGCTCCACGGTGCGGGCACCGGGAATGACCGCGGTGACGCCGTCCTGGGCACTCACCCACGCGATGGCCGCCTGTGCTGTGCCTACGCCCTGCGGCACCAGCTGCTGGAACTCGGCCACGGCCTGGAGACCCAGCTCGAAATCCACGCCGGAGAAGGTTTCCCCGACGTCGAAGGCGGCGCCGGTGCGGTTGTAGTTGCGGTGGTCGTCTTCGGCGAACCTGGTTTCGCTGGTGTACTTCCCCGAGAGCAGGCCGGAAGCGAGGGGAACCCGGGCGATGATGCCCACTCCCGCGGCCTTCGCGGCGGGGAGCACCTCGTCCAGCGGCTTGAGCCGGAAGGCGTTCAGGATGATCTGGACGGATGCGGTGCCGTCGTGGCGCAGGGCCTCGAGGGCTTCATCGGTCCGTTCGACGCTGACGCCGTAGTTCTTGATGGCGCCCTCGGAGACGAGGGTGTCCAACGCGTCATACACCTCTGCGCGGCTGTAGACGGCGGTGGGCGGGCAATGCAGTTGGACCAGGTCCAGGGCTTCGGTCCGCAGGTTGCGGCGGGATCGGTCCACCCATTGGCGGAAGTTGGCCAGGTTGTAGTTCTCCGGCCGTTGTTCCAGCCGGCGGCCCATTTTCGTGGCCACCGTGATGCCGGTGCCGGGGTTCTCCGCGAGGAACGCCCCGATGGCCTGCTCGCTGCGGCCGTCCCCGTAGACGTCGGCCGTGTCGAAGAAGGTGACGCCGGCCTCGGCGGAAGCCGCGAGGATGGTCCGCGCCTGCCCCGGGTCGACGTTGCCCCAGTCGGCCCCGAGCTGCCAGGTGCCCAGTCCGATGACTGAAACGTTCCGTCCGGTCTTGCCCAATACGCGCTGTTCCATACCCCGACTATAAATTGCGAGGCCGACGCGGGGTCAATTCCGGTTCATGCGAGGTAAGGAAGTAAGGGGAACGCCATGCCGCCCGGCAACCTGCCCGACGGCCAGCCGGATGCCGGTGGCGTGCCGACAGGCCGCAACATCGCCGCGGCCAAGGTTCGAGCCGCCGGTGGCTTGGCTGCGTTCAGGCTTTGACCGGTGAGAGGCCGGCCGCGTCGGTGCCGTGGAGCGCAGCGGTGAGCAGCTCCGTCAGGTTTTCCCCGGTGACGGTCCTCGGGTTGATGGCAGGAACCTGCGGCAGGATGAGTGACACCGCCTCCGGGATGTCCGCCGCGTCGAATCCGTAGTTCTTCAGCGCCCGCGGTGCGTCCAGCCGCTTCCGCAGCGCGTTGAGCCCCTCAAGTGCCGTGGGGCTGCCAAAGGCCGCGGCAATGCGGGACTCGGCTTCGGGCGCGTGCGGCGCATTGAACGCCAACACGTAGGGCAGCACCGTGGCGTGGGTCTGGGCATGTGGCATGTTCCAGGTGCCTCCCAGCACGTGGCAGATCTTGTGGTGCAGGCCCGAACCCGCCGAGGCGAAGGCCACCGCCGACAGGTAAGCGCCATAGAGTGCCTGCTCGCGGCCGTCGATCCCCGACGGATCCGCGGCGATGGCCGGCAGGCCGGTGGCCAGGGCACGGATTCCCTCGGCGGCGAGTGCCGCATTGATCGGGTCGGCGCGCGGCCCCCACAGCGAATCGATGCAGTGTGCCATGGCGTTCAGCCCCGAGGGCAGCGAGAGACTGAGCTGCGCATCGTAGATGACGGTGGCAGGGAGCACCCGCGCGTCGACACCGGTCTTTTTGCGGCCGTCCTCGGTCAGGCCCCAGACGTTGGTTGCCTCGGAGCCCGCATAGGTGGTGGGGATGGCGATGACGGGCAATCCGGTGTCCAGGGCGACGGCCTTGGCCAGTCCCACGGCCGACCCGCCGCCGAGGCACACGAGCAGGTCGACGCGGTGCTCCCGGGCGGCGGCGCGGGCACGTGCCGCGCTTTCGATGGGCACGTGCTGCACGATGTCGGAATAGTGCAGGACAACCGGGAGCCGGGCGGAAAGGCCGGCGGCCGTGTTGGCGTCGCGCCGCCCGGCAATCATCATGACCCGCGTGGCCCCAAATGCAGCCACCTCCGCGGCGAGGTGTTCGGCGGCCTTGCCGGTGCCGAAGAGCACGCGTTGGGGCAGGGTGTCGTGGCTGAAGAGCAATCCCATGGGGGTATTCCTTGGTTTGGGATCCCGTAAGGGGGACCGGTGGCGCTGACTGAAACGCTACCCGATACGCATGTGGTCCCTGGCCCCGGAAGATCTTCATTCCGGGACCAAGGACCACATGGATGGGGGATGGGGCTAAATGCCCGAGTCGTTCAGCTTGGCCAGCAGGTCGGTGAAGCGGCGGACCTCGCCGGGCTCCCATTCGGCGAGCCGGTCGTGGAGCACGCGGCGGGCATTGGCCAGCGTCGCGTCGAAGCGCGCCCGGGCCAGATCCGTCATGGCGACCAGCAGGGCGCGGCCGTCGTTCGGGTCGATGCTCCGCTCCACCAGGCCCAGGGCCTCGAGCTGCTTGATGGTCCGGCTCATCATCGCCTTGTCCACCTCCGTCTCCTCGGCCAAGGCCCCCTGCTGACGGGCTCCCGAGCGGGAGAGGATCGTGAGCACCCTGAACCCCAGCGGGTGCAGTTCGGGATGGATCGCCGCGGCCCGGGCACGGATGTTGTTACGGGCATTGACGAACATCGTCGCGAATTGGTGCTCGACCTCGTCGATCAGGGACGACATCACGGCGTCATCTGTGCCCGCGCGTTCCGTGACGGCGAGGGGATCGGCCAGAGCGTCCATGTCAGTGGCGGGCCGAGGTGTCTTCGTCCGCGAGTCGCGGGGTCGCCGCGATGGCGGCCTCGCTGACCTCGGCCAGGTTCCGCTCCGCGGCCTCGGCTTCCTCGCGCTGGTGCCGGGTCTGGCTGCCCAGCTCCAGGTTGGGCATGAAGGCCACCGCGAGGATGGTCAGGATGCTCAACGGGGCCGCCACCATGAAGACGTGGGCCACGGCGTCGCCGTAGGAGGACTCGATGATGGTGCGGACCGATTCGGGCAGGGAGTGGACGGCGGGGATGTTCCCGGAGGCCAGCGATTCTGCCAGGTCCTTGCCCTTCTCACCCAGGGCAGCGATCGCGGCGCCCAGTTCGGCGCTTTTGGAACCCATCAGGTCCGCGACCTTGGTGGCCATCAGGGCCCCGAGGACCGAGACGCCGATGGTGCCGCCCAGAGAGCGGAAGAAGGCGATGCCGGAGGACGCCACGCCGATCTCGGCCGGGGTGACGGCGTTCTGCACGATCAGCACCAGGTTCTGCATGACCATGCCCAGGCCCGCGCCGAGGAGGAACATGTAGGCGGAAACCAGCACGAAGTTGGTGTCGTAGTGGATGGTGCCCAGCAGGTAGAGGCCCGCCAGCTGCAGCACCGAGCCGACGACCATGATGGCCTTCCACTTGCCGTGCTTGGAGATCATCGCGCCGGCGATCGTGGAGATGATGAGCAACCCGGCCATCATCGGGATGGTCATCAGCCCGGACTGGGTGGCGTTGGCGCCGCGGGCCAGCTGCATGTACTGGGCCAGGAACACCGAGGTGCCGAACATCGACACGCCCACGGAAATTGAGGCGATGACCGAAAGGGTGAAGGTGCGGTTCTTGAACATCGTCAACGGGATGATCGGCTCGGAGGCCTTGAACTCGACGATCACGAAGGCGGCCAGGGAGGCAACGGCGCCGCCGACCATCCATGCGGTGGTCGCCGAGGCCCACTCGAAGTCCTTGCCGGCCAGGGAAACCCAGATCAGCAGCGACGAGACGCCGGCCGAAAGCAGGACGATGCCCGCGTAGTCGATGGAGACCTTGCGCTTGGCCTGGGCCGGAAGGTGAAGCGTCTTCTGGATCAAGATGATCGCGACTGCAGCGAAGGGCAGGGCGATGAAGAAGTTCCAGCGCCAGTTGATGGCGTCGGTGATGAAGCCGCCGATCAGCGGGCCGCCCACGGTGCCCAGCGCCATGACGGCGCCGAAGAGCCCCATGTACTTGCCGCGTTCGCGCGGGGAGATGATGTCGGCCATGACGATCTGGGTCAGCGCGGTCAGCCCGCCGGCGCCCAGGCCCTGGAACACGCGCATGGTGATGAGCATGTTGGTGTCCTGCGAGAACCCGGCGATGGCCGAGGCGATTACGAAGAGGAGCAGGGTAAGCTGCAGCAGCAGCTTGCGGTTGGCCAGGTCGGCCAGCTTGCCCCAGATCGGGGTCGAGATCGTGGTGGCCAGCAGAGTCGCGGTGACGACCCAGGTGTAGGAGGTCTGGTCGCCGGCCAAGTCCGAAACGATGACAGGAAGGGACGTTGAGACCACGGTTCCGGCGAGGATCGAGACGAACATGCCCATGAGCAGTCCGGTCAGTGATTGCATGACCTGGCGGTGAGTCATGCCCGATTCGGACTTCTCCGGTTCCGCCTTCGTGGGGGTGGGTGTCTGGGACAAAAGGGGCTCCAAAAACAGCAGGAATATGGTTGATTGATATCAACTATATGGAATTGGTTGCCAAAGTGCAACCAATTTGGCTGTGATGTGAAGCTCGGCCCGCGGGTCGATGGGACGGTTCAGGTCCACTCGTCAATGGGTGGCATCGAGACCGGACCCGACATGGCACTGCATAGAGGTCGCCACTCACGTAGGGGTCTGAATGATATTGACGGCCGTGTCGTCCGGCCTTGGCTTGAGGTAAAGGTAACCCCCATGTCACGGTTGCCTTTCAGCCAGTAGCATGCTGGAAAAGCGATCACATGGAGGTCCAATTGCCATACCCCAAGAACCACCACAAGATGTTCCTGACGTGTTACACAGACACCTTTAACTATGGGTGGCACCACGTAGACCTGTTTGTTCACGATGAAAACGATCTTGAAGTGAACTGGGTTCACTGGGGCGTGAGTGCGGATGGCCCCGACGCAGCGGACAAGTCGCTGGTGACGGTTGAGCCAAAGCTGGAACGGACGGGCGAATGGAAACACGGCGTGAGCGAGGCCGGCCTGGAGTACTGGACCGCCGACGCCGCCTGGGTCGACTAGGATCCGCCCGGAAAGCGCCACCAGCTCAACGGTGCCGTCACCGTCCTCGAGCCCCGAGCAACTACCGAAGGAAAGCGACAAGTTCGCTGGCCTTCGGTTGCGCCGGGGCTCGAGTGCGTTTCGCAACGACTAACTCCGATGCATGTTTGGGGCCCTAGAACTTCGGGCGAGGGCTCGACCATTCAGCCAGTTCCGTTTCCGACGTGAATTCTCCCGCGGGAAGTTGGATTGGGTGCGGGATCGGCAGCGCCATGACGCCGTCGACTTCCCGTGTCTCATGCTTCAGGTTCCCAGCGCAAGGAGGCGGTTGCCGCCGTCACCGAATAGAACCGGAAACAGCCGCAACCGCCTACGCCAGTCCTCAAGGGACTGTATTTTATTTGTGGTGCCGGTCGGGATCCCAGTCAGCAGGAATCTATCCCACCGCTGTCATGCCCCGAACTGCGGCGGACGTTTCTTAGCTGTTGCTCTTCTGGGCGAGGCGTCGCTGCAGGCGCTGGCCGGTCTTGTCCGGGTTGAAGAAGATGACAGAAAGGATGCCTGCCGCCAACAGCAGCCCACCGGCGATGGTAAGCGACTGGTTTACGCCGGAGATCATGTTGCCGATCATTTCGGCCGTCTCCGGGGTGCCCTTGGCGGCGGTCCGGTAGCCGGCCTGCTGCATGAACATGCCGACGGCTGTCGGTGAAATGATGGCACCAATCGAAGCGACTCCACCGAGGGTTGCCATGATCACCGGTCGCTGTCCGGCACCGACGGCGAAAGCCATGGCCGAGGGAGCCATCGGATAGATGACACTGAAACCGGCACCGAGTGTCAGCAGCACGACGACCATCGGTCCAGAGACGAAGGGCAGGGCCAGGAAGCAGGCCCCGGCCAGGACGAGGCAGATGCCGAACGGTGCGGCGAGTGCAACGCGTACCGACTTGCCACGGCGCATTTGGTTTCGGCCCATAAAACCGAGGGCCAGCAGGACAACCGCGCCGAAAATCCACGGGAAGGTGGTGATCAGTGCAACCATTTCCGGGGACATATTGACGACGCCGGCCAGGTACTTCGGCGACCAAGTGGTGAGGAAGCCTTGCGTCCAGAAGTTGGTGAAACCGCCGAAAGCGGCAACGAGGAACGATGCGCTGAGCAGGATCCAGGTGACCTTGACCGGCTTTTGGTCTTCATACTGCTTGGTCCGCTGGTCCGAGGCTATTTCGGCGGCGGTCTTCTCGCGGACCGGGGCATTGGCAACCGCTTCGGCTTCTGGTTCGGCCGTTTCCTTGTTCTTTGAGCTGCCGAATGGTCCGTCGGCACCCAGGATGAACCAGGCGATGACCCACGCCAGGCCTACCAGGCCGAGGGCGCCGAAGGCCCATCGCCAGCCGAAGTTGCTGATGATAAAGGCGAGGAACGGGGCTGCCAGAACCGGTCCCAGCGTGGAACCGATGGCAATGAGGTTGCTGGGCAGCGCCCGGTCGGCCGGTTTGAACCATGAGTGGGCCGAAGAGAGTGACATGGCAGTGGCTGGGCCTTCGGCGCCGCCTAGCAGGATGCGGGTGACCAGAAGGATAGCTGCACCGCCGCCGAAGAGCATCGGGAACTGGAGCACGGCCCAGGCAAGACCCATGGCGAAGATGACCCACTTGACAGAGGTGCGGCCCGCGATCAGGCCGAGGAGCACGGAGCCGATGGCATAGAGGAAGAAAAACGCACTGCCTATCATGCCGAACTGAACGGTGCTGATGCCTAGTTCAGGGATCGCCTTGTAGGCAACGAGACCGAGTACTGCTTTGTCGGCGAAGGCAACGATCTGGAAGAGGACCAGCATGATCGTGATGATCCATGCGCGGCGGTTCATTCGCCCGTTGCGGATTGCACCGCCCAGGGTTCGGTCGCTCTGGAGCTGTGTTGAAGACATTGGCACCTCAAGGTGTGTGTGGGAGTAGGGTGGCCGGAAATCCGGCAGATTTCGAGTGACCATTGAAGACTATGTGGTGTGCAGCACAGCCGATAATTGCTGATTCCCGCCCCTGAATACGGGTAATCCTCGCCCGAGTAGGGGAAAGCCTTAGCCTTGATCCACCGATCCGCCCCCGGTCGTCGTCTGCTGGCGACGGACGGGGGCGGTTTCGTTTTTGGGCACGGGAAGGGTGCCGGCCTCGCTGTCGGCGGGTGTTCCACGATGGTTTCCTGGTTGCGCCGCAGAGGGCTCGGTGAACGGTTCTAGGCGATTTGGGGTGGGGCGTGCGCGGAAGTGAAGAGCCGTTCCCACTCGGTTTCCCAGGGCCAATCCAGCGGAAGCCGGAGCCTGGTTTTCCTGGCACTGCGCGCGATGCGCGCCGGAACCTGGATGAGCTTGCGCCGGACCGTTGCGCTCCTGGCCTTGGCGAAGGTGCCGCCGGCCAGGATCCCGGCGGCGCGGGTGAGGTTGTAGGCGATGGCCGCGGCCACCAGCCATGCACTATTGGCTCCGAAGTGCCCGGAGGGCATATGGGCCAGTGCGCTGTCCTTTAAATCCGCGTTGACCTGCTCGATGACCGCGTGTTGGCGGTGGGTCTTGTCCGCAGCGACAGTGTCCAGGACGCCGGAATCCACGGTGGTGAAGAACGCGTGGAAACGGTGGGTGTCAAAGAGGGTGCCTTGCCCGGCGGCCCTCTTCGGGTTCAGTTCCGGGATCCGGCGCACCACCAGGCGCCCGGGAACCCGTTCGGCTTTCTTGCGGGAGGTGAACGCGGTGAAGCCGG
>NZ_JAOYTG010000027.1:0-49150 GCF_025847175.2 Paeniglutamicibacter sp. ZC-3
CGGAGATGCTGGAGCATTGGGAACGCGTCGGGCGCCCCCGGTTTGGGCTCCCCCGGGCCACTCCCCTGTTTCCCACGGATACGGGCAACATGGTTGACCAGGCGTATCTGCGCCGTCATTTTTGTGCACTCATCGAGGAGCTCGGCTTCGCCCCGGGCCTTGACATCCATTCCTTGCGCCGTTCCTACGCCATGAACCTCCAAATCGACGCAGGCGATCGCGAATGCCTGGGAGGCTTGCAGGGCGTAGCCCCGCGCCAGGCGCGTTTTGTCGACGGTGAATCCGTGGGGAACGGTGGCATAGAGGTTCAAGGCGGCGTGGTCCCCTTGCTCCAGTTCGAAGGGGACGGCCAGCACGGAGCGGATCCCGCGGGAGAGCACGACCCGGGAGTATTCGGGCCAGCGGTATTCGGTGGTCAGGTCCGGGACGTGACCTGGGCCGCTTGGCTGCTGCTGGCCACGGTGCCCGGGCGCTTGTGCCGCAGCAACGTGATTCCGCAGAGGATTTCCTCGCCGGGTTCGGAGAGTTCCTGGACCGCCAGGCGGGTCAGGGCGTCGAGGAAGCTGCCGATCTCGCTGGATTCCAGGATCATGCCCTGCAGGTCCCGGTTGCCGGTTTCCCGGTGGTGTTGCTCGGTCATGGCGTCGCTGCCGCTTCCTTGTGCAGGTTTCCTGCCTCAAACGAACAAGACCCCGGGAACGCCAAAAGGTGTAGCTCAACCGGGTCCCATGAAGGTCGTCTGGAAAACATGCTATCGGTAACCGGTGCTATGCGTTGTGGCACTATTCCCTCTAGTTTTATTTTCGGGTGGGGTCGCAGCTACCCTATTTCCCGGCCACCCCGTTTAGCGGGGCAGCCCAATATCTTGGTCCTGGCCGACGCGGGCTCCCCCGAACGGCATAAAACACAGGGCTGGTTCGTTTTCCGAGCTGACGAAGATGCTTATACGCATCCTGGTTGACGCACTTTTCCATGGTCGCTCGGTTCCAGCTAACGACGCTACTTACCTTGCAGGTCCCGGATGAAGGAATTGGCCCGGCTGAGGTTCAGTGCCAGCTTGTCGCGTTTCGCGTTGGCTTGGTCAATGAACCCCGCCAGCCTGGCCCTTGTTTCCGGATCGTTCGGGTCGGTTGCAAGAAGATCAACCGTATCCAGCAGCTCACCCATTTCCTCTAGGGTGAATCCCAGCGGCTTCATGGAACGAATCACCAGCATGCGCTGCAAATCGGATTCCGTATAGATCCGGAATCCACCCTCGCTGCGCGTGGTTGCCGGAAGCAAACCCACTTCGTCGTAGTGGCGGATGGTTCGCTGGGACAGGCCGGTGGCTTCGGCCAGGTCCCCGATGTGCATGGTCCGCGCATCGGCGGCTGGGGTTGGCGTGTCAGTCATGGGTTCTCCTGTTTCCTCGGCTTCCAACTCTACCTTCACGTTAGGGTAGAGTTGATTTTATTCGGTGCGTCGCTGTGACCATTGCCCGCCGCAGCCAACCAGTGCAACACAAGGACGTGCCGACCCCACATCATTTCATGTACCCGAGCGCCCGAGAGCGCCCACTTCATTTTGAACGGAACCATCAATGGCCACGAAAACCACGTCAGGACACACCGCCCTGACCCCGGAGGAACGTCAGTCCGTCTTGCGCACCCTCAAATCCCCCCGCCTGCTCAAGGTCGAGGTCCTCGCCGGGCTGGTGGTGGCCCTGGCTCTGATCCCCGAAGCCATCGCATTTTCCATCATTGCCGGGGTCGATCCGCGCCTCGGGCTGTTCGCATCCTTCACCATGGCCGTGTCCATCGCGTTCCTGGGCGGCAGGCCGGCCATGATATCGGCTGCAACCGGGGCCATTGCTCTGGTCATCGCCCCGTTGGTGAAAAGCCACGGCGTGGACTACTTCATTGCCGCCGTCATCCTGGCGGGAATCTTCCAGATCATCCTCGCGCTGCTGGGCGTGGCCAAGCTGATGCGCTTCGTTCCCCGCCAGGTTATGGTCGGATTCGTCAACGCCTTGGCCATCCTGATCTTCATGTCCCAGGTCCCCGAGCTGCTCGGCGTCCCGTGGCTGGTCTACCCGCTCACGGCCCTGGGTCTGTTGATCGTCTTCGGTCTACCCAAGATCACCACCGCGGTGCCGGCCCCATTGGTCGCCATCGTGGTCCTCACGCTCATCGCGGTCCTGGCTTCCTTGGCCGTGCCGACCGTCGGGGACAAGGGGGAAATGCCCGAGAGCCTGCCGTCCTTGTTCATGCCGAACGTTCCGCTGAATTTCGAAACCCTGCAGATCCTCTTCCCCTACGCGCTGGCCATGGCCTTCGTGGGCCTGCTCGAGTCCCTGATGACCGCCAAGCTTGTCGACGACGTTACCGATACCCGTTCCAACAAGACCCGCGAGTCCTGGGGCCAGGGCGCGGCGAACATCATCACCGGATTCTTCGGCGGCATGGGCGGTTGCGCGATGATCGGGCAGACCATGATCAACGTCAAGGCCTCCGGTGCCAGGACCCGCATCTCCACCTTCCTAGCCGGTGTCTTCCTACTCATCTTGGTCGTCGCGCTGGGCGACATCGTGGCGCTGATCCCAATGGCCGCGCTGGTGGCCGTGATGATCTTCGTGTCCGTGGCTACGTTCGACTGGCATAGCATCAAACCCTCCACGCTGCGTATGATGCCCAAGAGTGAAACAACCGTCATGCTTGTCACCGTCATCGTCACCGTAGCCACCCACAACCTGGCCATTGGCGTGGGCGTGGGCGTACTGACTGCCATGGTCCTCTTCGCCCAACGCGTCGCTCACTTCGTCACCGTCACCCGGGCAGTCAGCGAAGAACGCGGAGTCGCGGCCTACGTGGTCAACGGCGAGTTGTTCTTCGCCTCCTCCAACGACCTCTACACCCAATTCGAGTACGCCCTGGATCCAGAACGCGTGGTCATCGACATGCACGCCTCCCACCTCTGGGATGCCTCCACCATCGCCGCCCTGGACGCCATCACCGAAAAATACAAGCAGCACGGAAAACACGTCGACATCATCGGCCTAAACACCGCCAGCCTGAAAATGCGCGAACGCCTGGGCGGGAAACTCGGTGGAGGCCACTAACCATATGCCGTAGGGTGGAAGACAGGTGCGCCGGGAAGTCTGGTCGGCAATGTAATTGTCGAACCCACTGTAAGGACCTCTTTCCCATGAGCACTAACCCTCCTTCTCCACGTCCCTTGATCGGGCGCGGCAGCTACCTTGAAGCCCTGCGGATCGGTGAGATCCTGCACAAGGAAACCGTCGGCGGCACCCTGCTGGTCATCGCCGCGGTCATCGCCCTGATCTGGGCCAACTCCCCGGCCTCCGAGAGCTACTTCGCCCTGCGCGACTTCAAGATCGGCTTTGAGCCCTGGCACTTGGAGCTGAGCCTGGGCGCTTGGGCGGCCGATGGCCTGCTGGCAATCTTCTTCTTCCTCGTCGGGCTGGAACTCAAACGCGAAATCGTCGCCGGGGACCTGCGCCAGATCAGTAAAGCCATCGTCCCGGTGGCAGCGGCCGTGGGCGGCGTTATCGTCCCGGCCCTGATCTATGCGGCCATCAACTGGTCAAACCCAGACACCATTTCCGGCTGGGCCATTCCCACCGCCACGGACATCGCCTTCGCCGTGGCAGTTCTGGCGGTCATCGGCTCGCACCTGCCCACCCCGCTACGCATCTTCCTGCTGACCCTGGCCGTGGTCGATGACCTCATGGCCATCACCATCATCGCCTTCTTCTACACCGAGACGATCAACACCCCGGCGCTGCTGCTCACTCTCATCCCGCTGGCACTCTTTGCCTTCCTGGCCCGGAAATACCAGGGCTTCTTCGGGATGAAGCCAGCGGCGGCCTGGTTCATCCTGCTGCCCATCGGCTTCGCGGCCTGGGCGCTGCTGCATGCCTCGGGCATCCACGCCACCGTTGCCGGCGTTGCCTTGGCCTTCATGATCCCCGTCCTACACAGCACCAAGCACGGGCGCCACACCGACGGCCCCGGACTGGCCGAGATCTTCGAACACCGCTTCCGCCCCCTCTCTGCCGGATTCGCTGTGCCCCTCTTCGCGTTCTTCTCCGCCGGAGTCGCCATCGGCGGGGCCGAGGGACTGCGCTCAGCCCTCACCGACCCGGTGGCCATCGGCATCATCGCGGCCCTCGTTCTCGGAAAACCTATCGGTATCCTGGCCGCCACCTGGCTTACCGCCAAATTCACCAAGGCCACCCTTGACCCCGAACTCAAATGGGTGGACCTGCTGGGCGTGAGCCTGCTGGCCGGCATCGGCTTCACCGTGTCGCTGTTGGTGGCCGAACTCAGCTTCGGACTCGGAAACCCCTCCAACGACCATGCAAAGGTCGCCATCCTCGCTGCCTCCGTTCTGGCCGCAGTGCTCGCCTCGATCTTGCTCGGCAGCCGGAACCGGCAATACAAAAAACTGCAGGCAGCGGAAGCCATCGACGCAGATGAGGACGGCATCCCGGACGTCTACCAGCGAGAACAGTGACACTTTCAAGATCCCATAGTCGTGGCGGGATACCGACAACCGACGGTACTCCTTCCAACACCTTTCCCCCGACACCCAGGCCTCCATCGGCCAGGACACGGGAACGATAACCATCGACCGACTCAACGACGAGGAACCACATGACCAACACCGGTAACGAAAACCAGCAGAACCTCTTCGCGAATCTTTCCTCATCCCTGGCGGTGACCGATGACGAGCCGGACCGGAACCTGGCCATGGAACTGGTGCGCGTCACCGAGGCCGCGGCAATCGCCGGCGGCCGGTGGTCCGGCCTGGGCGACAAGCTCGCGGCCGACGGCGCCGCCGTGGACGCGATGCGCTCGGTGCTTTCCAGCGTGCGCTTCAACGGTACCGTCGTCATCGGGGAAGGCGAAAAGGACGAGGCCCCAATGCTCTTCAACGGGGAACAGGTCGGGTACGGCACCGGGCCGGCCTGCGACGTGGCGGTCGATCCGATCGACGGCACCCGACTGACTGCCCTGGGCATGGACAACGCCCTCTCGGTGCTGGCGGTCGCCGAGCGCGGCACCATGCTCGATGCCTCGACGGTGTTCTACATGGAAAAGCTCGTCACCGGACCCGAAGCCGCGGACCTCGTGGACCTGCGACTGCCGGTAAAGGAAAACCTCCGACTGATCGCCAAGGCCAAGGGCCTGGACATCCGACAGATCAACGTCAGCATCCTGGACCGGGACCGGCACCGCCAGCTGGCCCAGGAAATCCGCGATGCCGGTGCCCGCACCTCCCTGATCCAGGACGGGGACGTGGCCAGCGCCATTGCCGCGGTCCGCGCAGGCACCGGCATCGACGCGGTCATGGGCATTGGTGGTTCGCCCGAGGGCATCATCACCGCCTGCGCCATCAAGGCTCTGGGCGGCATCATCCAGGGCAGGTTGTGGCCCACCAATGACGAGGAAAAGCAGAAGGCCCTCGACGCGGGCCTAGATGTAGACCAGATTCTGGGAACCAACGACCTGGTCTCCGGCGACAACTGCTATTTCGCGGCCACCGGCATCACCGACGGCGACCTGCTACGCGGGGTGCGCCACGAAGCAGGCCGCATCACCACCCAATCGATCGTGATGCGCTCCAAGTCCGGGACCATCCGCCTAGTCGACGGCGAACACCGGAACTCCAAGTGGGACACCAGCCTGACAAGCTAGGAACCCGCAACCGCCCAGGATAGGCCCGTACCCATCGACCCAACCATCGTGTGCAAGGAGAGGCCCCACTATCGTCGGGGCCTCCTCTTGCCGGTTTCCCATCCCGCAACTTCCATCCTCCTAATCCATGCCCACCGCAATTGGGGTCCTTCAACGTGCCACACACATAAGAAACTTGCCAATTTCCACTGCGATTTACATAAAAAATCGGATTATAAAGCGAACTTTTTGAAGAAGTGGCCAGAGTGTGGCGAAAACGCTCGATACTGAGATGAAGGCCGTTGTGTCTCAATGGGCCCCTATTCGGGTTCGATATCTGACAGGTGACCGCCGACGTTTTGATGCAGGTGCAGGTACTTCCGCCCGGCGACTTTTTCGGTCATTCTGAAAACGGAACAGCACAGGGCCTTCCGACGGAGTCAGGGGTAGCGATGTCATCGAACGATGCAACCATGTGGGGTCCACTGATTGTGGGAGTCATCCCCAATCAACATCCTGAGGTGATCGCCCAGGCGTCGGTGCTTGCACAACAGTTGGATCGCACCATCATCTTCGCCTATGTGGAACCCAACAGTTATCTAACAGAATGGAATCTCAAGGAAGACATCAGGGACCAATCGTTGCATCCACGCGACATCGACGAGGACACCAGTGCAGATGCCGCGGAGATCCTTTCTCATATAGAAACCCAGATGGCCGGCAGCACCGCAACGTGGAACCTGCGAATCCTTGCGGGCGAGGTTTGGAAGGCGCTAACGCGCCTAGCGTCGGAGACCGACGCATCGATGATTATTGTCGGAACCAGGGAGCCCACCTTCGGCGCGCACGTCTCCCAACTACTCAGCGGGGCCACCGCCTCTCATCTCACCGCGCACCAGCACCTGCCGGTCTTGGTGGTTCCGGCCGCCCCTACGAGGGGAAAGCGTTGAGGCTGGATTCCGCGGGTTTTGTCGATGTATCCGTGGTCTTTTGCTTGCCGCCGTGAAGGAGCATCAGCCAGAGGGCCAAAGCGAAGGCCAATAGCGCCACCAGCCCCAGCACGATCAACGTGTTTTGGTGTCCCAGGTTGTGGATGAGCACCGAACCGATGATGGGCGCCGCCGCCTGAGCCAGGAGCGAGGGCAATGCGATGCGGCCCATGATCCGGGCGTAGTGTTCCTGCCCGAAGAGTGCCAACGGCACGGTCCCGTTGGCGATGGAACTGAGGCCGATCCCGACCCCGTACACAATGACGAGGATCGCGGGTGCCAAGATCCCCAGGCCCAGGAACCCGATGGCGATCGCCATGGCAAGGCTTGCGGTCAGCAACGTCCACAACGGATGATGCTTTCGACCGATGACCAATTCAATGAACCTGGCACCCACCTGCGAGGGGCCGATGGTTGCGGCCAGCACGACGGCTGCGGTGCCGGCGATGCCGATGCCGGCGAGCAGGGTAAACATGTGCATCGACATCAATGCCGCTATGGAGGTTCCTAGGGTGGAGATGGTCGCCACCAGGACAACCAGCGGCCAGCGAGGCGCCACGGACCGGTGGACATTGCTGCTCGGACCGTTGAGTTCATGATCGTGCGTTGATGAATGCGGTTGGCGCGGGATGGTGAGCGCATACAAGGGCGCGGTCACCAACAGGTGCGCTCCCGCGTAGATTAGTGCCGTGCCCCGCCACCCCATCTCGTTGACCAGCAGGGTGCTCAGCGGCCAACAGATGCTGCTGGCAAACCCTCCAAAGAGTGTCAGGAGGGTGATGGCCGAGCGCGCCGAGGCACCGTAAGTGTGTCCCAGTACTGCGAACGCCCCGCTGTAGAGTCCTCCGCTCATGCCCAGTCCCAGGATCACCCATGCTCCGAGGTACCACCACTGATTAGGGGCTAACCCGAGGACGGTCAGTCCCAAGGTAAGCAGCAGAGCGCTGCCGATCAAGACAGTGCGCCCGTGGTTGCCGGCCACGAGCGTACCTACTCGAGGCGAGCCCAAACCCGCGATGACCAAGCCCACCGAAACGCCTGCGACTACCAATGAGGTAGACCACCCGGTATCGGCGGCGATGGGTCCAGCCAGCACCGCCAGCAGGTAAAAGGTCGAACCCCAGGAGAGGATCTGCCCAATGCCCAGGCCGGTGATGACATAACCTCGCTTGGTCGAAAACCTCTGGGTAAGGGCCATGATTAGACCAGCGCGGCGGTGCTGCTGATCCTCAGAGTTTCGGACTCTTCGCCAGCTGCCAGGAAGTGCGTGACATCCAGGGCTGCCACGCAGCCGGATCCGGCGGCGGTGATGGCCTGGCGGTAGGTCGCATCAATGACGTCCCCTGCGGCGAAGACTCCCGGGAGGGAGGTCTTGGAAGTGCGGTCCTTCACGGCGATGGTACCGGCGGCAGTGAGTTCGATCTGGTCGTTGACCAGGTCGGTGCGTGGATCGTTACCGATGGCTACGAACACCCCGGCCACTGGAAGGGTGCTGGTTTTTCCGGTGAGCAGGTTTTCCAGCTGCAGGCCGGTGGTCTTCTCCTCGCCTTCGATATTGGTGACGGCGCTGTTCCAGATGAACTCGATCTTCGGGTGAGCCAGGGCCCGGTCGGCCATGATCTTCGAAGCGCGCAGGCTCTCGCGGCGGTGGACGACGGTGACCTTGGAAGCGAACTTGGTCAGGAAGAGTGCTTCTTCCATGGCGGAGTCGCCGCCACCGATCACGGCAATCTCTTGTCCGCGGAAGAAAAATCCGTCGCACGTTGCACAGGAGGATACGCCGTGCCCGGTCAGGCGCTTTTCGTTCGGTACCCCCAGGGTGCGGTAGGCCGACCCGGTGGAAAGGATGACGGTGTGTGCCAGATAGGTGGTGCCGTTGCCAGCGGTGACCTTCTTGATGTCACCGGCCAAATCGACGTGAGTGACGTCGTCAAAGAGAATTTCGGCGTCGAAGCGTTCGGCCTGCTTCTGCATGTTCTCCATCAGGTCCGGGCCCATGATGCCTTCGGTGAAGCCGGGGAAGTTTTCCACCTCGGTGGTGTTCATAAGTTCTCCGCCGGCGGTGACCGAACCAGCAATGACCAGCGGGGCCAGATCAGCGCGGGCGGTGTAAATCGCAGCGGTGTATCCGGCGGGGCCGGAGCCGATGATGATGACGTTGCGGATGGACGCGGAGGGACCAGTGCTCATGGGGAAGCCTTTCAAAACAGGGTAAGAATCGATGAGTGAAGGATTTAGTGCGAGGCGAGGAGGCGGTGCTTGAGCTCATTGACGCGTGCGTGGATGTCATCGCGAACCAGTTCCATGCGTTCGCGTCCCTCGATGCCGCGCAGGGATGGTTCATCGGTCTCCCATACTTCAATCTGGACGCCGTCCAGGTCGGGAACGTTGGCCTCGGTGCCAAGTACGACGACGAGTCCGGCGGCGCGCATGTTCTCTTCGGTTAACAGCTTGGTCTTTTCGGCGCTGATGTCGATACCCAGATCCGCCAGGACCTCGGCAGAAAGAGCGTTGACGGCTTTTCCTGGCTTGGTCCCGGCCGAGGTGACGGTGATCTCGCTTCCGGCTTCATGCTTCATCAGTCCGGCGGCCATCTGGGACTTGCCACCGTTCTTCACGCAGACGAACAAGACGGCAGGACGGGCTGCTGGTGAAATGGTGCTCATGGGTTAGGCCTTCGGGATTAGGGTTGCGGCCAAGGAATCCAGGGCGCCGGGAACTAGGGAGTAGTAGGCCCAGACTCCGCGCTTTTCGCGGTTCAGCAATCCGGCTTCGACCATGATCTTTAGGTGATGCGAGACGGTGGGCTGGCCGAGGTTTAGCGGCTCGGACAAATCGCAGACGCAGGTTTCGGCCGTCGGGGATGAAGAAACGATCGAGAGGATGCGTAGCCGGTTCGGATCGGACAGTGCCTTGAAGCGCGCCGCCAGGGCCTCGGCCTCGATGGCCAGCAAGGAATCCTCGCCGTGTGTGGGAACGCAGCACGGAGCTTCGATTTCCTGTTCGGAAACCGCGGGGGTTTCCTGACGGGTTGGGGTGGCAACGGGTGTGGACATGTGCCTCGCCTCGCTTTCCATATGTCTCCCGGACGGGATATTGACAATCGTCGATATATGCAAGCATACTCGATACATCGAGGTTCGTCGATGTCTAGTTTTTGGAGAGAATTTGCCGTGACACACACCCCCGCACCCGCAGACACGGGGCACATCACCGCCAAGCTATCCACTTTGGATCGCTACCTGGTCATCTGGATTCTGGCGGCCATGGCCCTCGGGCTCGGGCTAGGACGACTCATTCCAGGTCTGGGCCACGCCCTAGATTCCATCAAGGTCGCCGGAGTCTCCCTGCCCATCGCCCTGGGCCTGCTGGTGATGATCTACCCTGTCATGGCCAAGGTCCGCTACAACGAGACCGGGCGCGTGCTGAGCGATAAGAAACTGATGATCACCTCTCTGGTGATCAACTGGGTCCTCGCCCCGGCCTTCATGTTCGTCCTAGCCTGGATCTTCCTGGCCGATCTTCCCGAATACCGCACCGGGTTGATCATCGTCGGACTCGCCCGCTGCATCGCGATGGTCTTCATCTGGAACGATCTGGCCTGCGGGGACCGCGAGGCCGCCGCCGTGCTGGTGGCCATCAACTCCGTCTTCCAGGTTCTCGCCTTCGGCGCGCTGGGCTGGTTCTACCTCCAAGTTCTGCCCACATGGTTGGGACTACCGACCACCAGTGCCGAGTTCTCCGTCTGGTCCATCACGCTCTCGGTCCTAGTATTCCTAGGCATCCCACTCATCGCAGGGTTCCTCACCCGCACCTTCGGCGAAAAGGCCAAGGGCAGGGAATGGTACGAGGATAAGTTCCTCCCTAAAATTGGCCCTTGGGCCCTCTACGGGCTACTGTTCACCATTGTCGTTCTCTTCGCACTGCAGGGCGATGCGATCATCGCTAAGCCGCTGGACGTCGCACGCATCGCGCTGCCGCTGCTGGTCTACTTCGCGGTGGTGTTCGGCGCGTCAATGCTCATTGGCCGCTCCCTGGGCATGGGCTATGCACGCACCACCACCTTGGCGTTCACCGCGGCGGGCAACAACTTCGAACTGGCCATCGCCGTCGCCATCGCCACCTTCGGAGTCACCAGCGGCCAGGCCCTAGCCGGAGTCGTCGGACCGCTCATCGAGGTCCCGGTGCTTGTAGCACTGGTCTACGTCGCCCTCTGGTCCCGCAAGTTCTTCCCTTCCTTCAACCCCGCAAAGGTCAACGCATGAACACCACCGTCAAGCCCTCCGTCCTCTTCGTCTGCGTCCATAACGCCGGACGCTCCCAAATGGCAGCGGCCTTTCTGAGTAACCTCTCCGCCGGGCAGATCGAGGTCCGCTCCGCAGGCTCGCAGCCAGCTGACACCGTGAACCCGGCTGCCGTCGCTGCGATGAACGAGGTCGGCATCGACATGTCCGCCGAAACCCCCCAGATCCTGACCACCGAAGCCGTCAAGGAATCAGACGTGGTCATCACCATGGGCTGTGGAGATACCTGCCCGATCTTCCCGGGCAAGCGCTATGAGGACTGGCAGCTCGATGACCCGGCAGGCCAAGGCGTGGACGCGGTTCGCCCGATTCGTGACGAGATCCGAGCCCGCATCGAGACCTTGATTTCCGAACTGCTACCCGCCACCGCTTAACACCACGCACACCAGGAGGAGAAGAGCATGAACCAGAATTACCCAGTGATCATCATCGGTGCCGGCCCCATCGGGCTGGCCGCCGCCGCACACCTGATCGAACGCCACCAGGATGTCCGCATCCTCGAATCCGGAACCAACGCCGGGGCAGCCATCCAAGACTGGGGCCACATCAAGCTCTTCTCCACCTGGAAATACAACATCGACGCCGCCTCCCGCCGTCTACTGGAAACCCCGACGGACACCTACGCAGGTGATTGGGAAGCACCACGCGAAACCCGCCTGCCCTCGGGTGCGGACATGGTCAGCGAATACCTCGAACCACTGGCTGCACACCCGGCATTGGCCCCGAATATCAGCTACGGTCATCGCGTCACCAACATCACCCGCATCCAAGCCGACGGCAAGAGCGTGGACAAGACCCGCAGCGCCGGCCGCGATGAATCCCTTTTCCTGGTGCGCACCCAAACCGCAACGGGCACCGAAGATCTGCTGGGCCGGGCCGTCATCGACGCCTCCGGAACATGGAACACCCCCAACCCGGTGGGACGCTCCGGCATCGAAGCCATCGGCGAAACCCAAGCCCGCAGCGCAGGCTTCATTACCTCGTCGCTGCCCGACCCGGTGGGAACGGACCAAGAAATCTTCGCCGGGAAAACCATCCTCGTGTTGGGTGCCGGGCATTCGGCAGCCAACACCCTGATTAGCCTCGGCCACCTCCGTCAACAGCACCCCGACACCACCATTCTCTGGGGCCTGCGCGGGGTAGCGAACCCGGTCAAGCTCTACGGCGGCGGGGCGGCCGACGAGTTGCCAGCCCGAGGACAGCTGGGCACGTCCCTGCGCCGCTTCGTCGAAAACGGCGACATCACCATCCTAGAAAACCTCTCGGTCACCTCACTTGAATCAGACGATCGCTTGACAGTGAACATCGCTGACGGGCGCAACCAGGTCGTTGACCTCCTAGTTCCAGCCACCGGGTTCCGCCCCAACCTTGGCATGCTCTCCGAGCTGCGCCTGGACCTGGATGCGATCGTTGAAGCACCCCGCGAGTTGGGTCCCTTGATCGATCCGGAGTTCCACAGCTGCGGCACCGTCACCGCACACGGTGAACGGGTCCTCTCTCACCCGGAGAAAAACTTCTACATCGTGGGGATGAAGAGCTACGGCCGCGCCCCGACCTTCCTCATGGCCACCGGCTACGAACAAGTCCGCTCCATCGCCGCTTCCCTGGCCGGTGACCGCGCGGCCGCCGACCTGGTGGAGCTCGAGCTCCCCGAAACCGGAGTCTGCTCCACCGACTTGGGCGGGTCTTGCGACGCTCCGGCCGTAGGCGAACAGGCCGCTACCTGCGGCACACCAGAACCCGCAGCCGATTCCTGCTGCACAACTCCTGAACAGGCAAACGAACCTGCCCCCGATTCCTGCTGCGCTCCGCAGCCGGTGACCATCGGCTTTGCCACGGGGACACTGCACGGCCACACCGAACTGCTGGGCGAGCCGGCCTCACGCTAAAGAGCTTGGGGGTCCCGCCCGTGGCCCCCAAGCAGCCGCACACCACACGGCTACCCAAGACTTCGCCCAGGGAAGCCCCATCCCGCTTTATTCACCCCCTCTTATTCTCAGGAGTACGCCATGCATGGTGGCCCGCACCATTCCTTTGCCCCGAAGCGCGCCCGTTCAGGTATCCGCATGGGCTCGATCGCCTCGGCGCTTGGAATAACGTTGCTGCTCACCGGATGCGGTTCCGACTACCCCCTGGGTGAGGCGCAGAAGGAAGCCGCGCAGCGGAATCCGTCTGCCTTGAGTGGAACCCTCACCGGAGGTGGGTCGACGGCGCAGAACTCGGCCATGAATGCCTGGACTAACGGGTTCGCTTTCCTGCATCCAAGCGTTCAGGTGCAATATGCATCCGTTGGTTCCGGGGCGGGACGTGCGGGGCTGCTGGCCGGGGCCACGCAATTTGCCGGGTCCGATGCCTTCCTGAAGGAAGAAGAAGTCGCCAAGTCCCAAGATGCGTGTGGCCCGCAGGGAGCGATCAACATCCCCGCCTATATCTCGCCGATCAGCATCGCCTTCAACCTTCCCGGCATCAAGGAACTGAACTTTGACGCGGAGACGATTGCCGGGATCTTTGCCGGCAACATCACCAGCTGGCAGGATCCGGCCATCAAGGCCCTGAACCCGGACGTGGCCCTACCGGATATCCCGATGACGGAGGTCGCGCGATCCGATGATTCGGGGACGACCGAGAACTTCACCGAATACCTGCATGCCGCCGCCGCCGAACAGTGGCCCCACGAACCCGACGGCAGCTGGCCCTCGGGCCTGGCCACCGAACAGGCCCAAGGCAACTCCGGGGTCGTCACCACCGTGGCCCGCACCCCCGGCGCCCTAACCTATGCGGATGATTCCCTGGTAGACAAGACGCTGGGCAAGGGCAAACTCCGGGTGGGGGATTCCTTCGTAGAGGTCAGTGGTGAGGCTGCGTCCATCGCGGTGGGTGCTTCAGAGCGTGTGGGGGGACGGCACGAAAACGACATCGCCCTGGAGCTGGACAGGACCACCACCGAACCCGGGGCCTACCCGCTGGTGCTGGTCTCCTACTTCATCGTCTGCAGCGGCTACACCGACCCCACGACTCTGAACCTGGTCAAGACCTTCGGGCACTACGTTGTTAGTGACGAGGGGCAACAGATTGCTTCCGACTCGGCCAAGAGCGCACCCATGCCCGAGCAACTAGCGCAGGAAGCCCGACGGGCAATCGATTCGATTTCGCTGCGTCCCTGATTCGTTCACGCCCCTGTCACTCGCCATCTCGGCTTATTTCCCCTCGTTTGAAGATTGCCATCTGTCGAGCGGCTAACGCCCCGGTGAGGGCTATCTATCGCATTTTTGTTTGGCGTAGCCGAAGCGCCCTCAGCAGGATGCCGACAGCAAAGACGGCCAGTCCGGTCAGGACCGAGGCCGGTGGCAACGTCGCCACCAGTGCGACGCATGCCAGGGCGCCAATGGCTTGCAGTGCCTTGGGGTAGCGCCGATCGGAGTCGGGTTGTGTGAATGCGGCGATGTTTGCCACCAGGTAGTAGACGAGGACACCGAAAGACGAGAACCCGATGGCACCACGCAGATCTGCCACGGCGATCACGGCGCAGATGACGACGGCCAGGACCACCTCGGCACGATGCGGGACCTGGTAGCGAGGGTGGACAGCGGCAAGCCATTTCGGCAGGTCATGTTCCCTGGCCATGGCCAGGCTGGTGCGGCCCAACCCGGCCACCAAGGCGAGCAGTGCGCCCAGCGCGGCGACGGCGGCACCCACCCGGATGATCGGTGCCGCCCACGCCCAAGTGCCTGAACTTACGACAGTGGCCAGGGGCGTTGCGGAGGCCGCGATTTCAGCGGGCCCGAGGGTTGCCAGCAACGTCACGGCGATGACGGCGTAAACCATGATCGTGATGAGCAGGGAGATTCCGATGGCACGCGGAATGGTTTGCCGGGGGTTACGGACTTCTTCGCCCATCGTCGCGATTCGCGCGTACCCGGCGAATGCGAAGAAGAGCAGACCCGCGGATTGCATGATCCCATACCACCCGTGGGACAGGAGGCCTTCGCCCAGGAGGTTCAGAGAGGCAGGCTTGCTTCCTCCCCAGGCAGCGGCCACGCCAATGGCCAGGGCAATCAGCACGAAAACAACGAGGATTCGCGTCAGCCGTGCGGTGCGTGTGACTCCGTGATAGTTGACGGCCGCGAGGCCGATCACGACGGCGATGGCTATGGGTCGTTCCCACCCGGCCGGGGCCGCGTAGGCGGCGAACGTCATGGCCATTGCTGCGGCACTGGCGGTCTTGCCGACAATGAAACCCCACCCGGCCAGGTACCCCGACCAGGGGCCCAGACGTTCACGCCCGTAAATGTAGGTTCCACCCGAGGTGGGGTAGGCCGCTGCCAATTGGGCGGAGGATGTGGCATTGCAGAAGGCGACGAATGCCGCCACCACCAGGCCCACCAAAAGGCCTGATCCTGCCGCCGCGGCGGCAGGAGTGAAGGCGGCAAAGACGCCCGCGCCGATCATCGATCCCAGCCCGATGACCACCGCGTCGGTGGTGCCCAGCCGGCGTGCCAGGGTTGGCTGATTATTCATTGTCACGGTCCTTTGGTGGTGCGGGGAGTACCTCTGCGGCCAGCTCAGCAACGGCCTTGCGGCCTTCGGCCAACGCTTCGAGGCCCTCTGGTGTGGCCCGGTAGATGCGGCGGGGGCGTCCGTCAATGGTTTCCGGGCGGGAGGTGAGCAGTCCCTGCTCTTGCATTCGGTGGAGGGTTGGATACAGGGTTCCCGGGGAAATTGAGTATCCATGGTTGGAGAGTTCCTCCGACATCCATGCGCCGTGAATGTCTTCCTCGACAGCATGGTGCAGGATGTGCAGCCGGACGGCTGCACGCGTTAGCTCACGCATTTGCACCTCGTTCAAATTCTTTGATATCGAGAACCGATATTACTCGCGGTTCCACTCATGCAGGGGGCGCTGCGTTGTTTGTTCGGGAACTGTTCATCTGGGCGGTGTCATGCCTCGGCTGCATGCGGCAGTTTGAGGACATGGATGATTTCCTGCGCTGCAACATCAGCCGATACACCCCAACTTGGCCTTGCCATTTCTGTACTGCTCGTGGGGATAACTTTCTTGATCATGACTGGAAAGCCAGAGCTGATTCCTCTCGACGCTGCGGGCCCCTTTGGGAAACTCGGATAAAGTCCGATACCGAGTCGCCTCAGCAATCGGGTGGGCGCTCCGTATCCACCTCGTACCGTCCCACTGAGCCTTCCCTCCGGTCATGGAAGGGCTGTTGATAGGTCAGCCCAGCGGAGTGGCAGGCATGGCTAATGCCGCGTACCGGGCATTCGACGCCGCCACGGCATTGGACCAACGGACCGCAGTGGCCGTGGAGTTACCCGTCAACCTCGCCAGTATGGCGGGCGGCAGTTCTTGGGCCAACGCGGCCATGGCACCGGTCCTGCCACGGGAAGCAGAGACTCCCAGCAGCTTCATACTTCCGATCAACGTGGATGCTGCGAGCGGATATCCGGTCCTGATCCCGGGAAAAAGCCAATCGGTGTCGCGGGTGGGCGCAAACAATCGTGGTGCCTTCCGGTTCTGTTGGGTTCCAATAGCCAGGTCCACCAGGGCATCAGGAAGCAGCAGTGGCTCGTTCCCCAATTTCAGGTAGACCCGTTCGTCGATTGCGCTGATGTCGGACACGCGCAGCTCCACGATTTGCTGTGGCCCGGCGCCAAAGAGCAACACCAGAGCCGAGGCAAAGCGCACCGCAACCGGCAAGGTACACCCGGGGTCAAGGATTCCGTGCAACAGGTGCACCCGTTCGTCCACTGGCGTGCCGGCCACGTCAAGGGCGCTGCCGGGTTTCCTGAGGATCTCGATGCTTCGGACCATCCCATTGGCGTGCGCCCACGCGAGAAAGGGCTTGACCCTGTGCCTTTCCGCCGACCCGCTGGCTCTCCAGCGATCCACGTCGGATTGTGTGAGGGAGACCAGTACCCGATTCTGGTGCTGCAACCATTCGAGAAGTTCCATGACCAGGCGCAGTTCCCGTCGGCGGCTCGTCGTCAGGCTGGAATGGACTGGGGAGGTCCGCTTCCGTAGCTCCCGCACGTGGCGCCACCGGGCAAACTGGACAAAAGCCGCTCTCTGTTGTGGATCCGTGATTCGCTGTGCCGTGCGGATGATCCATTCTTCGAACCTCGCCAGGTTGTTGTCGCGGTACGGCAGCAAGCCCGCATCAACCAAGAGCGAGCGCACGGCCCGTGTCGCTTGGTCCGCTCCTGCATCATCGAGGAATTCATGGGTAGGTATGACCTGCGAATCCATGACGCTGCGAAGTAGCCCCATCGATGAGTTCCTCCTCGCGGCAAGGACGGACTGCGGCTTGGCATCCAGGCAAAGATCATGGATCGCTTGGGCCACCGGGCTGTTTGCCCTGACTTCAAGGGGCACCAAGCGTTCGAGTTCATCGTTTGCGGCGCAGCGCTGACATAAGTCGGCCACTTGGAGGTTTTCGTGGCGTCCGCATCGACCGCAGTCGCGAAACGACACCGGATCCTTGGGGTAGCAGTAGTCGCAGAGAGGTTTCCCCTGCGCCCGACCCACCACAATCCGGTGCCGTCCACAGTCTGAGCATGGCTCGGGTTTGCGCGAGCACCGGCCACAGATGGCTATTCCCTGGTCATTGCGGGTGGCGGCTCGGTCTTGTGTGCCACAAAGCGCGCAGGATTCCTTCTGGCGTGAGCACTCGTGGCACCGTGCCCGGGAAGTGCCGGCGAACAAGCACGGTTTTTGTCGCTTGCATCCGGGACAGTAGTCGATGCGGTGCTTGGGCCGACATTTGGAACAGACCGGTCCGTCCGGTCCGTTCCAGGCCACATACCGCCGTTGCCCACACTCGATGCATGTGGCCATGCGGTCAGGCAGTTTCTTCATGCACGTTTGGCAGATTCCGGTCCCGTCAGCGGCGTGCAGCACCAGTATCTGGTCCCTCCCGCATTGGGAGCAGGCCTCCCTTTTGCTCGCGGAATAGCACCTGGCGCAACAACGCAATCCTCCCAAGATATGGGCCAGGGTCGCTTCCCGGCCGCACCGCCCACAGGCCACGGGAGTCACCATGACGCCGGCCTTCTCCAACGCGGCGTGGAATCTCAGGAACAACACCGATCCCGCCGCAGGCTGGGCAAACCACTGCTCGGACCGGGTGTTCAATTCCAGGGAAAGCCTGAGGATGTCTCCTGCTTTCCAAGTGCTGTGCACCGTCGCGGCCACGGCCTCGAACTGGCGTGCGGTGATGCCGCATCCGCTGCCGAGCACGGCGGATCTGAACACGGCCGCCACCTGCCCCAGCTGCCCCTCCCAGCAAGTGCCGCACCATTCCTGCCCGTCCACCACGGCGCGCCGCTTACGCCGTTGCCCGCAGCGCGAGCACTCGATGTGCACGCGGCGGTCTCGTGAATAGCACGCAGCGCAGATGCCGTGCGCCCCTAAACGGTTCCGCAGCGTCCGTTCCTCGTGGCAGCGGTGGCATCGCGGGTGTTTGAGCGTGGTGGCTCCGTCTTGAATCAGTTGGTTAATGATGGTGCCCAAGCTTGAGGGCATCGTATTGTCCGCGGAGGTCAGAAGCCCGATGTCATTCTGCAAGACCGAGAGCAGTTTGGAGACCGCGGGCCGTGCTGCCACGGTCCGCGCCACGACTTGGAGAATCCGGAGCCGGGGAAGATTGGGTTCTACCCTATGAATAAGTTCGGCAATGTCGTCAAGGGCGTCCTCACGCTTCATGGCCGGGAACAATGTTGGCACGCTTGGGACGGAACCCTTCTTTCCGCAGGAAATCCGCCGTTCCCGCGGTGTCTTGATCCTCTGTACCGGTCTTGGCAGATGGATGACGGAGTTCGACGCGTTGAACCAGGTCATCGGCGCTGCAATCGAAAATGTCCATGAGTGCCACCAAGACATGCAGGTTCAATCGTTCGGGTTTCTCCGTGGCAAGGCGGTAGGTCTGGCTTGAGGACAATTCGATTCCGCGTTCTTTTAGCTCACGATTGAGCTTGGTGGTGGTGAACATTCCCGCGGCAGCCATGAGTTCCCTCAACCGCCATTCGTACCCGATCGTTTTCATGTTGTGCCTTCCGTGCTGGGTGATTCCGGCAAGAGCTTGGCCAGTGCCTGTTGCATCATTTTGTTGGCGAAGTCACCGCTGACAGCGGTGTAGATCGCCGTGGTGGATTGGTAGGCGTGGCCGACTTGTTGCTGCACGAAGACCGGATCGATCCCCGATTCGATCAGGTGGGTCACGTAACTGTGCCGCAGGCAGTGCGGCGAAAGGGCCTGTTCCAGGCCCAGACCGTCACGTAGTTGTCCAAAGGTTTTGCGCAGTTCATGTGTGCTGGTGCGGGTTCCCCGTTCGGTGACCCACAGGGCATTGGAATCCTTGGTGCGCACTTGCGGCCAAACGTTCTCCACATAGTCGCGTACGGCATCAACCGCCCACGGGTGCAGGGACATGACCGAGCGTCGTTTGGGGGCCGAGCCCGCCGAGGATTTGCCGTGACGGACTTGCAAGACGCCGAAGCGCCCGAATTCCGGGTGGTGCGGGTTGGCGTAGAAGTCGTTGACGTCCAGCTGCACGGCTTCGTTGATGCGAAGGCCCCACCCGTAGATCACCTTCAGCATCGTGGAATCACGATATGCCGGCACCGCTCCCTTGCGTCGTGCGGCGATGCAGTCCTCGACCTTTTCATCCGCCCGGTCCAGGAGTTGTTGGATCTCCATTCGGCTCATGGGCCGGCGCCCGGGCCGGCCCTCATATTCCTGCAGGTGTGCCACGCTGTTCCATTCGTGGCACACCTGGGACGGGTAGTTTCCAAAGCGGGAGGAGCATTCTTCAACCCAGCCATAGTGCTCGGAACACAGGTAGCTGCAAAACTCCCTCACCGCGTACTGGTAGGTGCGAATCGTCGAGGGAGCCAGTTGCTTGACGGCCACCAGATGCATCATCCACTCGTCAAAATCGCCGGCGCTCCAGTTCCAAGGCCAGTCATTGGTAAACGCCTGAAACTGCGAAATCTGGCTCACCGTGCCTCGCACCGAGGATTCCTTCAGGTTCCGTCCGCCACGCTGGCGCATCTGCCAGCCCTCCAGCATGGCAGTGAAAACCGATTCTGCTTCGTTCAGGAAGGAGACACCCGGCAAAAGCGACAGCGAGGCAGAGCCCGGCGGTACTCCCCGATCAGCCACAATAATCTCCCGTCTAATACACTATTCCTGCATTAGACGGGAGATTTTTCTCGATGTCCAGAGCGTTCCGCCCTTTTCATCGGGTCAATGTTAGACAACAATGGCAATAACACCCCTTGTGCGGTCGGTAATCTCCCGTTTAACGGAATAGCACCGCCTACGGGCTGTGTACTCAACCCTTCCCGTCGACCTAAACATACTCCCGCTGCGCGCCCATGGCCCACGCGCCGGTGCAAAGAGTTTCATGGGGGTCATCGGTCCCGTGGTCCCGGTCCCCGCCCATGTTGGCGGGAACCGGGATCAGCGATCGACGGTGCCTGCGATGAAGGCCCTGGCATGGCCAACGGCCTTGGTGAACGCGTCGTTGCGCAGGGCGATGTCCTCCAGGTGGTGGGATTCGACATATCCGGTGACACCGGGGCGCAGCAACCAGATGCCCCCGGCCGGGGGCAGGTAGAACATGGCGAAGGTCCGGTGGGCGTCATCGTCTGCCCAGATCGGAACCACCGCCAGCGCAGCCCCGGTATCGATGTTGATCCACTGGGCCCGAGGCATGGGCTGGTCCTGGACTTCCGGGTCCAAGAAAGGTGCGCTCCCCTTGCCCCAGCGTTCCTCGAAGCGTTCGTGGAAAGCCGGCAGCAGCGGCGAATCGTAGCGTCGCCATGCACTCATCTAGATGCGCCTCCTGGTCGGTGGATCCCACCGCAACGGGGAAACACCCAGGTATTCTCCGCCACCCGATCTCGAGCCCGGGGTGGAGACCCGAGGGAACCCGGTAGCGGAAGGCTGGGCGATGGGGGGAGGCACCAGGTGTTCCCGGTCATAGCGGGCACGCCGTATTGGATCGGCCAAGACTGCATGGGCCTCCATGGCTCGTTGAAGCAGCACACCGTGCCGGCCCGCGTCCTCCACCGATGCCGGAGGATGGCGCGTGTCGGGGTGGTGGTGGCGCAGCTGGGACCGATAAGCCCGGGCAATGTCCCCCGGTGAGGCATGGGGATCCAGACCCAACACCGAATAGTAATCAGGAAAACCGCTCACCGTATGTCGCACTTTCGTCTCGTCGCTACGGGCTCCGGCAATGCCGGGCCCTGTTCTGGTGCCCACGGGTGAAAGCCGTTGCTCCCGGGCGGCACGGCCCGGGAGCAACGGTGCCGAAAACATTCCGTGGGGGCCGTCCTTGTTCGCGCCTTCCGGCGCAATGGCGGGCCCAGCGGCTCACGCCCATTTCCCAACAGGTGGGCAGCCTCCGGACGCTTCCGGCGTGGCGGGGGATGCCAGGGGCATCTCCCGCGCCCCGGTCGCCTAGGCGTCCAGCGCTTGGCGATCGGTGCTTGCGGAAGTGATTTCGATCTTGCGTGGCTTTGCCTTCTCGGCCACCGGGATGTGCAGGCGAAGCACCCCTGCGTCGTAGGCGGCCTCAATGTTCTCCGTATCGAGGTTTTCGCCCAGGACCAGCTGTCGGCTGAACACGCCCCGGGGCCGCTCGGAGGCAAGCAGGTCCAGGTCCTTGTCCAGTGCCGGCCGTTCGGCCTTGATGGTCACCACGTTGCGTTCCACATCCAGGTCGATCGAATCCGGGTCGATGCCGGGCAAATCGAATTCCACCTCAAACTTGTCCCCGTCGCGCCATGCATCCATGGCCATGGCCGCCGGACGGGTCGGGGTCCCGAAAACCTGCTCGGCAAGCCGGTCGAGGTCGCGGAACGGGTCTGTACGCATCAACATGGCTATTGCACTCCTTTTCCGTGTCGTTTCGAGCCATCTCTGGTTGTTGCCTATCCCTCGATATCTGTATCGACGGATATACAATTTTTATAACACAGGCAGGTCGCCCGTGCAAGAAGCATGCGGCAGGAAATTGGAAGGGATTCGTGATGTCTACCAAGGATGCGAAGGCGAGGGGTGTGTATGCGATTTCAGTGGCCGCGGAGCTGGTGGGAACGGGTCAGCAAAACCTCCGGATGTATGAGCGCAAGGGGCTGCTGGAACCGGGACGCACCGAAGGCGGCACCCGGCTGTATAGCGATGCCGATGTGGCCAGGCTGCGACGGATCGCCGAACTCCTGGCGCTGGGGCTGAACGTTGCGGGCATCGGACTGGTCCTGGAGCTGGAAGCGGAAAACGAATCCCTGCGAAGGGAAATCTCCCGCAGCCGGGCCGGCTCCGGCAAGGGCTCTTGAGGTCCCTTGAGCCGGTGCCGTGCAGGCCCTATCTTGGTTTCCCCCCAAGGAGTTGATTCACGGTACGTAGGAGGACGAACATGGGTGAAGTCTTCGAACCACTGGATCCCGTCGATGCCCAGGCCCTTGCCCAAGAGACGATGAGTCCAGGGGATGCCCGGCGGTGGGTGCCCCCGATCCCGAAAGGGTTCAGGACGGCCAGCGGCTCGTGGTGGTGGAGGACCGGCGGGCGGGCGCAACCGGGCAGGACCCGGGTCCCGGCGAGACTCCAGGTCCCGAAGCGGCTCCGGGCAGCGAGGAGGACGCGGATCCGGCACCCTCGGGAAGGGGGGCCGCCGGGACACCAGCGTGAATCCGCCGGCATTTACCCCGGCGCCGCCGGCCCGGTGGCCGCGGGGATCGTGGACACCGCCATCCCTTCGTCCCCGGGGGTTTCTGTACCCAGCCTGGCCAGCCGGATGGTGCCGCCTCTTTTGACGGCACTGGGGTACCGGCACCGGTTTGCCAGCCCCCAGGCCACCGCGGACCTCGTGGCGGCGCGCCGCTTGCGCCCCCGCGCGTACGGGCCACCTCGCCTGCTGCCCCGCGGCGTGGACATCGAGGTCGATGAGGAGGGCGGCTGGCCCCTGTATGAGGTGCGAGCCTCCGCAGGCCCTGGACAACCGCGCATCGTCTATCTCCACGGGGGTTCGTGGATCAACCAAATATCCCCACTCCATTGGCAACTGATCCTCAGGCTCGCCGCAGACACCGGGTCCCGGGTCCTGGTCCCCATCTACCCCCTGGCTCCGCGAGGCACCGCGGCGAGCGTGGTCCCGCAGGTTGCCGACCTGCTCCGGCGCCTTGCCGCCACCCACGGCGCCGGCCACGTATCGGTGGTCGGCGATTCGGCCGGCGGCCAGATCGCCCTCTCCGCCGCACTGCTGCTGCGCGACCTCGGGGTGGCCCTAGCCCACACGGTGCTCATCTCCCCGGCACTTGATCTGAGCCTTCGCAATCCGGCCATCGACGTCCTGGAAGCACAGGAGAAGTGGCTGGTCCGACCCGGCCTGCATGCCGCTGCGGATCTTTGGCGCGATGGGCTCCGGTGGGAAGACCCTATCGTGAGCCCCCTGTTCGGACAGATGGCCGGCCTCGGCCCGCTCACCGTGTTTGCCGGCACCCGCGACATCACCCACCCGGATTGCGAACTCCTGGTGTCCAAGGCCCGCGCGGCCGGGGTGCACACCGAATTCCACCAGGCAACGGGCATGGTCCACGTCTACCCGCTGCTGCCCATCCCCGAGGGGCGTGCCGCCCGACGAACCATGGCCCGGATCCTGGGCGAGCAGCACTAGACCCTGCCACCAGCAGGTGGCGGGGTGGCGGGGTTCTTGCACCGGCGGCAAGGTCACCGGGCCCGGGGACCTGCAGCCACGTCAGTCCCGGTGGTCTGTTCTGCGGACGGACGCCTCGCCCGGATACTCCTCCGGATGCGACAGGATATAGTCCCAGCGCCGGGCGATTTCGATATCGGAAGGCCGGAGGAGCCGACGAATCCCGTGCAGGACCGGCACCAGCAAGAGCATGAAGACGAAGAACGGCACGGAACCCGCGGCGGCGGAGCCAGGCTCCAGAAAGGCAAACATTTCACGGACCACGACCCAGGCGACCCCACCAGCGATGCCCACATACCTGGCCATGCGCAGGATTTCCTCGAAGGTGAAAGGCCACGCGTCCAACCCGATGGAGAAAGGCTGAACATAGTATTTGCTGGCTTTTCCCCGTTTCCGTTTCATGACGCGTCTCCTCCAGGAGGATTGGTGTCCCTAAATTTTCCCGTGTGATCCCATGCAGCGTCAAGGAACGTCCCGCCAAGAATGCGACCCGGCAGTGGTGCGCACGCGGCCGGTGGACGCCGGGTTTGCAACAGGCCAAAGGTAAACCCCCACGGCCGCACGCCTGGGGGGCGGGCGCGGACGCGAGGGCCTCTGATCCCGTCCGACGGTCTCTTGGGAATGGCACTTCCGGACGAAGTTTCCACATTACCCAAACACCCCGACGGGGGAAAAAGGCGCATGCGCACTGGCCTGCGAACGACGGTACGGGGCCCCCGCCACGAGGGCCCGTACCTTCGGTGCAGGGATCGAACGGGGGCGAGGTGGTCCACGGTGTCCGTGAACCCATGCCCGCCGTGGGGGGAAGCGGTCCGCCGGACGGGTGAGCAAAACCTTGATACGCCGCCGAACCCGGACCTACCATGGGAATCCACACCGGGCTTCCGGGACGGAGGCCCGGTCGAAAACAGCCGTTCAGCCGGGGGGAAGACGGCCACATGGATTAAGGGATGAAATGCTCGAGCCACAGGACCCCGGGGACACCGACTACCTGAGAGTGGCCGAGGCCGCCGCGGCGATGAACGTGCCAAGAATGACCGTCTACGAACTGGTGCACCAGGGCAAGCTGCCGGTGGTGAGCTTCGGCAAGTCATACCGGGTTCCCGCCCAGGCCGTGCAGGAGTACCTGGCCGCCGCCCGGCACCCGGCACCGGCTTACCTGCACGCGCCGATCTAGCACAGGACGGCAGGCACCCCAGGAGGTTCGCCATGGTGGCCGGCAATACTGTCTCCCTGGTTTGCCGTGGCGAAATCCCGGGCCGCCCCTCCCCGACCGGGTAGGGCCCGAACGGGGAACGCCGTCGGGGGCCGGCGGGACACGTCACTGCCAGCGGGGCGGGAACGGAATTTCGAGGGCGCCGACAATGGCCCCTGCAAGGGACCGGAGGCCGCACCATCCGCCCGGTCCTTCCCCCCCATCCGGCACGGGCGGGGACTAGGTTTCGAAGTGGGTGGAGTGCGTTTGGGTGCCGGTGGATCCGATGACTCCCGCTGCCACGTCCCGCAGCTTGATGTTGCGGCTGTTGGACGCGGACCGCAGGATGCCGAAGGCATCCTCCGGGCTGCACCGGTTTTGCCCCATGATGATGCCCACGGCCAGGTCGATGGTGGTCCGGGTCTTCAGCGCTTCCAGCAGGTCCGCCGCCTGCTCGCGGTGCTTGGCCAGCTTGACGGCCAGGGCCAGCGCGCCGGAGGCTCTGGCCGCGTAGTCCTGGGCAGTCTGGATCTCTTGGGGGCCGAACGCCGAGGGGAGGGTCGAGTAGAGGTTCAGGGCCGCAGCGTCCCCGTCCCCGAGCTCGAACGGCACGGCGAGGATGGAGCGGATGCCGTGAGAGAGCACCTGCTCGGCGTAGCCCGGCCAGCGGTCATCGACGTGCAGGTCGGGGACCTGGACCACGACGTGGTTGCGGGCCGCTGTCAGGCACGGGCCGTTGCGCAGGTCGTATTGGATCTCGTCCAGCTCCTGGGCCTCCGGGCTGCTGCTGGCCACGGTCCCGGCTCGTTTCCTACGCACCAAGGTAATCCCGCACAGCATCCGCTCCGGCTCCGTGGAGAGCTCGTGCACGGCCATGTGTGCCAGGGCATTGAGGAATACCTCGATCTCCTCGGTTTCCAGGACCTTGCCGTAAAGGTACTCGCTGACGCTGGTAAACGAATCCCCGTCCACCGTTCATCCCCCGTCTGTGGGTTCGCGCAGCCGGGACAAAGCACGCTGCGCCCGTGTCCCACCACCTTGTCACAGCGACCGGCACCGTAGAAGGCCCGCAGGGCCCCAACATCGAACCCTGTCCGGCGCATGCTCGCCCGCCCGGGACAGCGGCCCTGGCAGCTCCGAACGAACGAGAGCGTCTTCCCCTGGCGGTGAAGCTTTCGTAAAATGGGGATCGGCGGCAAGCAGCGTCCGACCTCCCACCCGGGGCCCCGGCCCCGACGGCTCCCCGCGGAGACCCTATGGTCGTATCCACCGCCCCACCCCCGTCCCCGGTCGTGCCGCTGCCGCCAGTGGACGGGGACCCAAGACCCTGGGTCTTCACCCCCCATGCATCCTCCCCCCGGTTCCACGGGTCTGTCCGCCGGCCGGGACCTGCTGCCCGGCTGCGGCCCCGCATCTTCCCTGGCAGGACACCCCACGGGTCCGACCGCCATCGGTAACGAGGACCCACCGGTCTCCCGGCGTCCCGCCAAGGAATGCTTCACCGTCCGGCAGGGCCGAGCATCGGGGACGCCAACCAGGAAAACCACCCCTGAAAGGACAACACCATGACCGGCAATGCTGCTGCACACAGCGCCACCGAACGCACCCACGTCCAGAAGGCGGCCTTGGCCGTCGGCGCAGTTTTCCTGCTCGTCGGCATCCTGGGCTTCATTCCCGGAATCACCACCAACTACGACCAGCTCTCCTTCGCGAGCCACCATTCCGAGGCGATGCTGCTGGGCGTGTTCCAGGTGTCCATCCTGCACAACATCGTGCACCTGCTCTTTGGTGTCGCGGGCATCGCCATGGCCAGGACCCGGAGCGCTGCACGGAGCTACCTGCTCTGGGGCGGGGTCATCTACCTGCTGCTGTGGATCTACGGGCTGGTCATCGACCACGACAGCAACGCAAACTTCGTGCCCGTGAACAACGCCGACAACTGGCTGCACCTGGTCCTGGGCCTCGCCATGGTTGCCCTCGCCGTGCTGCTGACCCGAGACAGGGAGGGAGGCACCCGCAGGACCGCACACCCGAACCGGAGAAGGACCCTTTGACTGGAGGTCGAACCATGAGCACACAGGAAGAACTCAAGACGCTGGTGATCAACGAGATCGAGGTGCTCCCCTCGGGACGCTTCCTCTACCTGGTCCACCATGCGGGGACGGGACGGGACCTGGGTTCGATCCGCCTCTGCGAGGACCATCGAATGGAGGCCGTCACCCGCAACGGGCGCCTCGCCGGGGTGCACAGGACCCTGGAGGAAGCCGTGGATTCCCTGTCCCTGGCTGCGACCACCGATCGAAGAATGCCTGCCGGCAATGCCGTCGTGTGCATCACCGAACCAGGCCCGTCCCGCACCTAATAAGCCTCCGCCAATCCACCGCAAGACAAGGAGAACCGTGCCGACACCTGACGCAGCCAGGTTTCCCCAGCTCGACGATAGCGAAAAAACCGATGGCTTGGCCCTCTGCCACGGTCCGGGGATGCCTCTCCCTGGACCCACGCGGCTGACACCCGCCGCTTGGGTCGCCCTGGGGACACCTGCGCACGGAATTGAAGTGCGACCCCTGGCACCAAGGGCTGCCTGGTCCTGAGATGGGACCCACGTTGCACCAGGGGTTGAAGGTGTACGTGGGATCAGCTGTCCGCTGGGGGAAGTCGGGCACCATGACAGGGAATGCAATGGTTGACTCGAAAAGCTTCGAGGACGCCACTACCTGACAGTCGCCGAGGTCGCCTTGGCGATGCGCGTCTCAAAGATGACCGTCCACCGTTTGGCGCACCAGGGGGAACTGCCGGCGGTGCGCTTCGGCCGGTCCTACCGGGTTCCCGAACAGGCCGTGAAAGAGTACCTGGTCGCCGAGCAACACGCGGCGGCCCCGTCCCTCCGCCGCGCGACCACCTAGCCGCGCGACCACCTGGCCGGAGCCGCGCCGCCCATGGAGTGCATGCCAGGATCCTGCATTTTCCGGGCCCGGTTGCGTAACACGGTCTTGTCTGTGCGCAGGACCCTGGGGGGGCATGCCAACCATTAGGTGGAGTCCCGAACCTGCACGGGATCGATGGACCATCGAGGGCCTCGGCGGGCTCAACGGCCGGACGATTCGCCGCATCCGGCCCGTCCCGAATCCCGTCCTGCCTGCCCGTTGCCCCTCCCGCCCCCAAGGTCTACACTCTCGACACCACCCAGATTTGCCCGGAGGATAGACCAGGGCCCAGGATTACGACGAGGCCCGCCCGGAGGTGGCCGAAGTTTCCGAACGCGACTTGAAAACCGTCCGGCAATTGAATGCTCCCGGTGCCAGGGACGGGCAGGAAGACCTGGAGGAAGCGGACCTTTCGGAGGTCAGCGAGCTTCCCGGGGCGATCGTGCTCGAGGAGCTCGTGGTCGAGGTTGTCCACCAGGCACCCGATGAGTTGGTCTGCGGGGAATGCTTCTCCCTCCGGCACCGCAGCCAGGTCGCCAGGGAGTTCGATGGCGTGAAGGTCTGCCGCGATTGCGCGGAACCCTAGCATCCCCGGCCCCAAGCGACGAAACGACCCAATCATTCGGCAACCCGGGGAACACACGCGGGGATCGGGCTCGGGAACCGGGCCCTGCGGGTCCCGCACCCGGGGTACGGACCCGGGACGGGGTTCGCGGATCCGCACCCGAGGAACGGTCTGGAATGCCGTGCGGCTCCGGGTTTGCTAGTTGCCCGTGCTCACGCCGGTTCGCGTCCCCACCGGTTCCCGTCCCCGCCTGCCGCGGTGTCACCCGCCGCGGCGGGCGAGCTCTTCCCGGAGCACCTGGTTTTCGGCCTCCAGGCCCAGCAGGGCGGATGCCGGCGAGGTTCACCCCAACCCTCGGCAGCGCGGATATCCGGCACAGGGTTCCCCGGTCGTACTCGCTGTACTGCCGGGTCCCGCCGGCGGTCCGCGCGGTCCCCGTCAGCCCGCGGGGCTCATCGAACCGCAAGGTCCTGCTGCCCGGTCCCGGCCAGCTCAGCCGCCACCGAGATGCCGTAGACACCCGCGCCAACGCATCCATGGCCATCGGGACGGGGGTCCCGGGATCGGGGATGGCCATGACCGTGCTTCCAATTTTTTTCGGGTTACCCTCTTGCAGCATTCTATCCGCAGTGCTATAAAAAATCTGTACCCGCTGAAGAAGATCCGGCGGGGCCGACAGCAAGCAAGACCATGAAGGAGAGGAACCATGTTGATGAGCACCGACCCGTTCCGCGCCCTCGACAGGCTCGCCGAGCAGGTGTTCGGAACCACGGCCCGGCCCGCAGCGATGAGCATGGACGCCTGGCGCGAGGCGGACGTGTTCCACGTCGAATTCGACCTACCGGGAGTTGACCGCGGCTCGATCGACCTGGACGTGGAGAACAACGTCGTGACGGTCAAGGCCGAACGCGGCGCCCTGGACGGTGAGGGCACGAAGGAGATCCTTGCGGCCGAACGCCCCCGCGGGGTGTTCAGCCGGCAACTGGTGCTGGGCGATAACCTGGACACCGGGCACATCGAGGCCAGCTACGACACCGGCGTGCTGCGGTTGCGGATCCCGGTGGCCGAACAGGCCAAACCGCGCAAGATCGCCATCACTTCCAACGCGCAGGAACAGCACTCCATCAACGCCTAAGGAGGACGGTGTCCCAAAACGGGGACGGCATCTTCCCGGCCGCCCGGGCACAAGGGTGAGAGCCCCGCCGGGCCCACCACGGCGCCGCACGCGCAACGCGAGGCCGGATCCCGAGGCCGCTTCCCCCGCGGTCCCCGCACCCCGGTGCGGGGACCGCCCCGTGCCGGTCCCCCCGGAACACCAGGCTGGCCGTGCCAGAGGCGAAATCCCGCTTGTGCTCGGCGACACATGACGGGCATAGTCGATTTATCGATCGGTCGGCGGGGTTTTCCGCCGGCCGCATGTGGTTCTCCAGACCCCGGGAACCACGGCATCCGTTTGTTTGAACTTCGGAACTTCGAGGATAGGGCTCATGATCACCCAGCAGTTGCTCACCACCCCGCGACGTCGCAGCGCACCGCCCGCGGCCGCCGCTAAGATCACCCGGGTCCCACCATCGGCGCAGGAGAGCATGCCGCCGGTCATATGCGGAACCTGCCACAGCGACAAATATCTGGTCTTTGAGCAGGTCCGGCCGGTGCCGCCGCGTGGGTCCGAGCCCTCGGCCTGGGACGTTGAATGCTGGTGCGGCCGGTGCGAGGAATTCCAGGGAATCCGCACCACCCGGCTGCCGGGGGTGCCGCACTCCCTCCTGCTGCGGGGATACGGCACCGACCTCTAGCCGGCCGCCAGCAATCGCCCGAAGTGGTTCCTGACGTGGTTCCCGGCCGGGGTCTGCCCGAGTTCGATGGCCACGATCACGGGTTTAGTTGCCGGTGGAATCCGCCCGCAACGCGGATCCTGAACGCGCCTGGGAACGGCCTTGCCGTCCCGGGATCACGACCAATGGCCGCATCGATGGGCGTGCACCACCTCGTGCCCAGCTGCAGGCCCGCTGCCGCCTGCTGCCGCGCGGCGAGCGATATCGCCGTCAGGAGATACCGTCATGATCCGGGGCAAGGGACCAAGGCCTATTCCATCCCCTGGGCGCGTCGTGCCTCGCGCAGGACCTCGATCGCCCTTTCGCCCA
Organism: Paeniglutamicibacter sp. ZC-3; assembly: GCF_025847175.2. Taxonomy (NCBI): domain Bacteria; kingdom Bacillati; phylum Actinomycetota; class Actinomycetes; order Micrococcales; family Micrococcaceae; genus Paeniglutamicibacter; species Paeniglutamicibacter sp. ZC-3. Next base: position 30,534 of record NZ_JAOYTG010000027.1, read on the forward strand.
GGCGCATGTTCCCCGTGAATGCCGAGCGGCCCAATTGCGTGAAGGCCTCGGCTCGGCTGCACTTGTCCCGGGCCATGATCACCGCCACGGCTGCGTCAACCAGCCCGCGGGCCCGCAACTCCGGACCCAGGTCGGCACCGGCCAGGGCAGGCAGGTGGAATCTCAGGGCAAGGCGAAGGATGCGCGAGATCGATCCGGCGAAGGCCTCCACCGCGGAGACAAAGGCCGCATCCATCATTCCAAGATCGCGGGCGTAGCAATTCAGCGCCGCCTGGGTGCTGCTGCCGGCTTCCACGGGGACCGCGAGGATGGCCTGCACCCCGCTGGAGGCGATCACCCGCGCGTAGCCCTCCCACTTCCTCGACTCGTCCAGATCCGGGATGAAGACCGTGCGCTGCTGCCGCAAAGCGGTCAGGCAGGGACCGTTGTCAAAGGCGTACTGGCGTTCATCCAGAATCATGGCATCGAGCTCGCTGCTGGCCACCGTGAGCGGGAAGCCCTCGCGCTCCACCGTGATGGAACACAGCACCGGCTTGCCGCTTCCCAGTCCCGCCGCGGCAATCAGCACCAGCTCCAGCATGAAGTCGCTGAAGCCCTCGCTGTCCAGCAGCAAGTCTTGCAACTCATCCTGGTTGCGTGCGTCGTGGCCCGGCGTGCCCATCTAGCTTTCCGCCGTTCCCGGGTCAAGGTCCGTGGAGTAGGGGACCCTGAGCTCCATGTCGAGGTCCATGAGACGTTCATTGATCGCGTGGGCCACCAGATCGCGCTCCAACGTCGGCAGCGCGTGGGCGGCAAAGAGGTACGCCTCGATCTCGAATTGGCCCGCCGAACCCCCAAGGCCGAAGTACCTCAGCCACAGCTCGCCCACCGTCAGGCCCGCAAGCGGCAGTGCCCGGCGCAGCTGCCTCAGCTGCAGATCATCGTCATCAATCTCCATGGCCTGTTCCCCGTCGCTAGGCACCTTGCGGGGTGGCGGCCTCGACCAGCCGGGCAGCGAGCTCGCCCAGGGTCAAGCCCTCCGCGATGGCCTGCTTCATCAACAGCCGCACCGCGTCGTCGGCGGCAACGCGGTGGCGCTCCATGACAATGCCCTTGGCCATGCCAATGACTTCGCGCGAATGCAGGGTGCTGCGCAACTCGTCACTGAGCTTCTTGGCCTGTTCCGCGGTGATGGCATGTTCCAGCAACACGGCAGCCTGCCTGGCCAGCAACTCCAGGACGGCGCGGGAGCGCTCGGTGAAGGCCTGGGGCTCGGCGGCATAGACCTTCACCGCGCCAAAGGATTCGGAGGAGGACTTCAGCGGAACGCTGATGGAGGAGGCGACGGCCAGGGGCGCCACCGCCCGGGACCAGTCCGGCCAGCGATCGTCGGCGGCAATGTCCTGGACAACAATGGTTTCCCCGGTGGCCCAGGCCGAGAGGCATGGACCCTGTTCGAGATCGTATTGCAGGCCATCGGCCTGCTCGACGACCTCGTCCGAGGCGGCAGCGCTGGTCGGGCGGGCATTGGCGTCCATCAGCGTCACCCCGGCGCCGAGGGCGAAGGGAACGCTGGCCTTCGCCGCAGCGGTGATGAGTCTCAGCGTTTGGGCCACGGTGGCCTCGGACATGAGCAACCCGGCGGCGTTCGCCGCCGCAGCGGCCAACTCGTCCGCAATCGGGAGCGACTTCCCCATCCTGGCCATCAACGTGCCTTTCTGTCCTGGACACACCTGCAATGTCCTGCTCCCAGCCTATCCATTTCCGGGCCCAAAAGCGCCGGAACGGCACCTCGTTGCAAGGGACACCTCACGGATCCGGCCGACACCGGCCGCCGCGATCCACAAGGCTCCCGCCAACCCCTGCACCGGTAATCACCGGGGCACATCCGTGTAGCCGGCGGGCATGACAATCGCAGGCCTCATGAACGGGGCTAGAGGGACAAACACGAGGGGGCGAACGGCGCGAAGGGAGCCACCCGCGACGGTGCACTGGCCTTCCTCAGCAAACGATCCCCGACCAAGGTGCCCAGATAGCTCTTCGTCGCAGCGCCACAGACATCCTGGCCATCCCAGACAGGCCAGCCAAGCCACTCCGTGCGCGGGCCAAACAGGTTCTTGCCGGTCTCGTTCTCACGGAAGGCGATCCAGCGTCCCTGCGAGCTAAAGTAGTAGACGACCATCCAGGTTCCCCCACAGCATGTCGGCAAGAAGGTGGTTACGATCACCATAGATGCAGACCCGGGCGACCTCAAGGGGAAGCCGCTACGACACGAACCTGTTCGCCGTTTCCCTGGATCGGCGGCGCAGATCTTGCGGCCCGTAAGCCGCTGGCCCCTGCGGCACCCGGTCGCCATGATTCCCAGAGTTTGGCATGTCCACTAAAACGCTTCCTGGACCCATTCCAGCAGCGCTCAGGGGAAAGCGCCCACGCGAGCCGACCCCTGGACCTCCTGCGAAGACATAGGGCATGGGCGTCGGCCGGTAGACGACGAGCCATCCGAACTCGGATGGCTCGTCGCTGCCTCCGGAATTGGAGGCCCAAGCAGGGGCAGGGTGCCCCGTTCGGATCAGTGGCACCCTCTCGTCAACTTGCAGCCATCACTACCGGTTCGAGGCCATGGGCGCTCCCATGCCCGGGTTGACCTGGTGCGGGCCGTTGGACGAGGGGCGGATGTCGAAGTGGAACATCGCCGTGGGCAGGTAGACGGTCGAGCAGGAGTTCGGGATGTCGACGACCCCCGAGAGCCTGCCTTCGATCGGTGCCGCACCCAGGAGCAGGTAGGCCTGCTCCGGGGAGTACCCGAACTTCGTGAGGTAGTCGATGGCGTGGAGGCAGGCGCGCTGGTATGAGAGGTGCGAATCCAGGTAGCGCTGCTCGCCGTCCAAGGTGACCGACGTGCCGGAGAAGGCAATCCATTCGCTGAATTGCGGGTCGACGCGGCCCGGCATGAAGATGGCGTTTTCGGACACCCCGTAGGTGTCCATGCCGCCGCGGATGATGTCCACCCGCAGGTCAATGAATCCGCCCATTTCGATGGCCCCGCAGAACGTGATTTCCCCGTCTCCTTGGGAGAAGTGCAGGTCGCCCAGGGACAGGTTCGCGCCGTCGACGAACACCGGGTAGAAGATCCGCGTGCCCTTCGAGAGGTTCTTGATGTCCTGGTTTCCGCCATTTTCGCGTGGGGGTGCGGTCCGCGCGGCCTCTCCCCCGACCCGCTCCCATTGGTCTCGGGGCACCCCGCCGAGCACGGCATGCTCCGATTCGGGGGGCAGTGCCAGCGGTGGCACGCGGTGCGGGTCGGTGGCAATGAGGTCGCCCTCCCGCTTGTTCCACTTGGCCAGCAGCGCGGCGGACGGGGCGGTGCCCATCAACCCGGGGTGGATGAGGCCCTCGAAGGATACTTCCGGCACGTGCCGGGAAGTCGCGACCTGGCCGGTGAAGTCCCAAATGGCCTTGTAGGCATCGGGGAACTGGTCGGTCAGGAATCCGCCCCCGTTGTTTCGGGAGAAGATGCCGGTGTAGCCCCAGCCCTGGCCGGCCAATGGTCCGCTGTCTTCCTGCGGAATGGGACCTACGTCAAGAATGTCGACAACCAAGAGGTCGCCGGGCTTGGCGCCCTCCACGGCGAACGGGCCGGAGAGTTTGTGAACGGTCAGCAGCGGTGCGTCGAGGATGTCCTGTGCGGAATCGTCGTTCTTGATGGCTCCGTCGAACCATTCCCGGCAATCGACGCGGAAGACATCGCCTGCCTTGACCGTGGCCACCGGCGGGATTTCCGGGTGCCACCGGTTGTGGCCCAGCTTTTCCTGGTCCTCGAACTTTTTGGTCGAATCGAGCGGAAATATCACATCTGGCATGGTCCTTCTCCTTAAACGACGTCGTACATGGGTGGGGGGATCCGCGACCTTTTAGGGACGCGGAAGCTTTTGGTGCAGGGGGTTGTGGGTGTAGCGGGTTGCCTGCCTGGCCGCTCCGGTGCGACCGGTGACCACTTCCGGTTCGTGGGCGCTACGTTTCGTCGAATCAATGAGCCTGAATTCTGCGCTGCCGGCGATCGACAGGCGAGGCGGACTCATCTGTCGTCTCGCCTGCTGCTGGCACTCGGGGCATGCCATGGAATCCGGCACCATGGCCATGGGGAATGTGGATTCGAACACCGTTCCTTCGGGACACCGGAAGTCGTACAACGGCATGGAAAAGTCCTCTCGTTTAGTACCTGAAACTAGTTGCCCGCGGAGGCTGTGGGGGCGACGGGATTGCCGGTGCCGGCAAGCATCTTGCGGCGGGATAGGACGTAGGAGGCCAAGATTGCCAGGACGCCGATCACTGCAAGGACCCCGGCCTCGCCCGGACCGGTGGTGTAGTTCCCGGTCAGCAGCAGGAGGGCCGGAATGGTTCCGGTGATGTGGGCAACAATGATGGTGAACCAACCCGTGAAGACCCTGAACGATTCCTTCCCCAGTGCCAAGATGATGAAGAACAGCGTCCACAGGAGGGCCCAAAGCAACCAGATCACGCCGAATAGCGGGTCGTTGGCTTGCGTGAATTGCAGAATTCCGAAGACCGCAGCAACGAACGCCACGAAAAGCGAGAACCACCCCAGGCCCTCGCCCGGCAAGTCGAAGTACCGGTTGAAACCGACGTACAAGTATGTGAACCCAAAGAGGTATAGACCCGAAGCGCCCAGAATGATATTGGGGTCACCGTTTGCCTGTATCAAGATAATCGTGGGGAAAACGACTTGCATTACCCCAACAAAGAAATTCATAATGGCCGCTGATTTACCCGGGACCAGCCCCAGCAGCATTAGACCATTTATGAAGAGAACTGCACCAACGTAGAGTAAGCCAACGCTACCCATGAGGTGTCCTTCCGTAGGGGGATGGGGCGTGGAGAAACATGCTGTTCAACCATGCCAGCCTCCCCCCCAAGGGCTCCCGGTTGCCAACAGACTAGCTTCGACACCAAGGCGTTTCGAGGGGTAGTGCGACACTCGACCGTTGAGCCCGCGCGGGACTCGTCCTAAGGCACATGGGCACTCCCCCGGGGTCTGCCCTGCCCGGTGCCGCAGGCTCCGCCGCCGGCGACCCACCCGGGGCGGACATGTCACGACGTACAATCGACTCACCGTAATCGAACCGGACCATCCAAACCTTCCTGACGGAATCGCATGAACGACCCCACACCAGACACGGGCAACACCCAGCCGCCCAAGGACCCCGATCTTGAAGTTGCACAGGCCAACAACGATGACGCACGCCCGGCCCACCTGCGCTTCGCATGCTTGGGAATCGTGTTTATCGGCGGCAGCCTTGGCACGGCCGCGCGGGAAGCGCTCAGCCTGGCCATGCCTCCGGTGAACGGGATCCCCTACACGATTTTTGGCATCAACGTCCTCGGGGCGTTCCTGCTTGGCGTCCTGCTGCAGGGACTCTCCCGCCGGGAACCGGACCTCGGCCGCCGACGTACGCTGCGGTTGCTGCTGGGCACCGGATTCTTGGGTGGTTTCACCACCTACAGCGCCCTGGCCACCGACAGCGCCGCGCTGATCGGCAATGGTGCTTCCGGTGCCGGTGTTGCCTATGCGCTTGCCACGGTCTTGGCCGGTGCCGTGGCCACCTGGTGCGGGATCGCAGCGGGCATGGCCACCCGCGGAAAGATACGCGGGGTGGACTGAGATGACTCCGCTGCTCTTCGCGCTGATCGCCGTCGCGGGCGGGATCGGCGCCGCTTGCAGGCTCCTGCTGGACGGCCTCATCAATACGCGCATCAGCGGGATCCTGCCGTGGGGCACCATCACGATCAACCTCAGCGGGTCCCTGATCCTGGGCCTAATCACCGGCCTGGCTACCGGTCACGTCGTTCCGGAAGCCTGGCACCTGGTCATCGGCACCGGGTTCCTCGGCGGCTACACGACTTTTTCCACCGCCAGCTTCGAAACGGTCCGCCTCCTCCAGGACCGCAAATGGGTCACCGGCTCCCTCAACGGCATCGGAACACTCGTCTGCGCCACCTCGGCGGCAGGGCTCGGCCTCTGGATCGGAGGCTTGATGGGAACCTTCACGTTTCCGCTGTGAGTCACCCAGCATCTTGTGTTTCCTGGAGCGGTCGGATTGACCTCCCGGGAAGAATCGGGTCCTGGACCAGTTAGGGTTCCAGCCATTCGGGGTGTCGGCATCCGGCAGGGCCTGTCTCCAGCCTGCGGCCCCAGCCCCGGGGGCCCGAGGCGGACAGAGCACACAGCGACGATCCACCACTGTTCCCGAAATTCTTGCCCGGACCGAACCAGTGGCCGTCTTTTTCGGCACCCAACGCCGCCCCCTGCCCGTCTGCCGATCGTAGGGCAGTGTCCCTCACCCCGCGGGGATTCCCGCCGTGTGGACCACCCGCTTTGCTTGCGGAGGCAGAGAATACCTGTTAGTCCTAAGACACGCGCGCGACGTGAACGGTGGCACCTCATGGCCGGTGCCCAAAAATGGCGAACGAAGGGCAGCTCATCATGGCACGCAAGAATCCTCCTGACGTGGAAGAGCCAAGCCAGGGAGACATCGAGGTCGGCAAACCGAAGTCCTGGGCGGCTGGGATTCCCGGGGTCGTGCACTCCATGGCTCCTGCCCTTCGGGACATGGGAGTGAACAGGAGCCGGAAGACGCTGTTGGCCATGAACCACAGGGACGGCTTCGATTGCATGAGCTGTGCTTGGCCGGACCCAGATCATCGCAAGGCCTTTGAGTACTGCGAGAACGGGGCAAAGGCCGTGAACTGGGAAGCGACTCCAATCACCGTGGGTTCAAGCTTCTGGGCGGAGCACTCCGTCAGCGATTTGCGCCAGCGGTCCGAGTACTGGCTGGGCCAGCAGGGCAGGCTGACCGAGCCGGTGTACAAGGCTGCCGGAGAAGACCACTATCGTCCCGTGCGCTGGGGCAAGGCCTTCTCGATCATCGCCGAGAAGCTCAACAGCCTGGCGACCCCGGACGAGGCGGCCTTCTACACCAGCGGACGCACCTCCAATGAGGCTGCCTTCATCTACCAGCTGTTCGTCCGCGCATTCGGAACCAACAACCTGCCGGATTGCTCCAATATGTGCCACGAGTCCACCGGCTGGGCCATGGGGCAGACCCTGGGTATCGGCAAGAGCACCATCGCGTACGACGACTTCGGCAAATCCGACCTGATCATCATCATGGGCCAGAACCCGGGCACCAACCACCCCCGGATGCTCACCGCCCTTGAGGAAGCAAAGAACAACGGCGCCGAGATTGTCGCCGTCAATCCGTTGCCCGAGGCCGGGCTGCGGCGCTACAAGAACCCGCAGGAGGTCAAGGGCATCATCGGGCGCGGCACCGAGATCGCCGACCAATACATGCAGATCCGACTCGGCGGAGACATGGCGTTGCTCCAAGCCGTGAGCAAACGCGTCCTGGACGCCGAGGAAGCGCATCCGGGAACGGTGCTGGATGCCGGGTTCATCCAAGAGCACTGCGAGGGGTTGGAGGAACTCAAGGCTCACCTGTCCCACCTCGATGGGGACAAAGTGCTCGAGGCCACGGGCCTGCGCACCGACGAGATCGACGAGCTGGCGGCACGCTACCTCAAGGCGGAGAAGGTCATCATCACGTGGGCCATGGGGCTGACGCAGCAGAAGAAGGGCGTGGCAACCATCAAGGAGATCGTCAACCTGCTGCTGCTACGCGGCAACATCGGCAAGCCTGGTGCCGGCGCATCCCCAATTCGCGGGCACTCCAATGTCCAAGGGGATCGCACCATGGGGATCTGGGAGCAGATGCCACCTGCCTTCCTGGATGCGATAGAGAAGGAGTTCGGCTTCAATCCGCCCCGTGAGCACGGTACTGATTCGGTGCAAACTATCGAGAAAATGCGCGACGGCGAATTGAAGGTCTTCGTGGCGATGGGCGGAAACCTGGTGGCCGCGATCTCCGACACACACGCTGCCGAGGCCGCGATGGAGAAGTTGGAGATGTCCGTCCAGATCTCCACCAAGCTGAACCGGTCCCACACCGTGGTGGGCGACGAAGCCCTGATCCTGCCCACCATGGGCCGCACGGAAATCGACAGGCAGGCAGGCGGCATCCAATTCGTCTCGGTGGAAGACACCGTCTGTGCCGTGCATCCGTCCTGGGGGAAGGTCGAGCCGGTGGGTGCGAACCTCCTCTCCGAGGTGGCCATCGTGTCGCGGCTGGCCCAGGCCACCCTCCGCGAGAAGGTCAACGTCGATTGGTCCGGTTTCGAGAATGACTACGACACCATCCGCGACCACATTTCCCGCGTGGTGGAAGGCTGCGAGAACTACAACCAACGGATAAGGCAGGACGGCGGCTTTGTGATGGCCAACGGCCCGCGAGATTCACGCACCTTCCCCACAGCCACCGGCAAGGCCATGTTCACTGTCAACGACCTGGAGCATGTCCAGTGCCCGCCGGGGCGGCTGATCCTGCAGACCTTGCGGTCCCACGACCAGTTCAACACCACGATCTACGGGTACAACGACCGCTACCGCGGGATCAAGAAGGGCCGCCAAGTGGTGTTCGTGAACCCGGAGGACCTGGCCGCACTGGGGCTGGCCGACGGCCAATACGTGGACATCCACGGGGAGCATGCCGATGGCAAGGAACGCGTGTTGCGCAATTACCGGGCGGTGGCCTACCCCAGTGCCCGAGGCTGCGCTGCGGCGTATTACCCGGAGGCGAACGTACTGATCCCGCTGGAATCCGTGGTGGAGGGAAGCAACACCCCGGTGTCCAAGCAGGCGATAGTTCGCCTCGAACCGGCCCATGACGGCGCGACGGCCAAAACCCCGGCCACCAACTAGTCAACGGCGTTCTAGGAGAGCCGGGCGCCACAATGCACGCCGGTCCCCTGCGTTGCTATTGGGCGGTCTCCGACCAACCACCATTGCCGGGCTCTGCCTCCTTGCCGTCTTCGCACAGCTTCATGGCCTTTTCCGCGGCGGAGCGCATCGCCGATTGGGCATCAACGTGTCCACTGGTGGCCGCCAGAGCCGCGGCATAGCCGACATAGAACGCACTGATCGGACCGGCGGACGGGCTCACCGAGCGAGCCGACTTCACGGCCAATTCCAGGATCAATTCATTGTCTGACTGCAGGTCCAGGATATTAAAGGCATTTGAAAGCCGGTGGCTCCAACGATCCAGGGCACGCTTTTCATCCTCGTGTTCGCTCATGGCTGCTCCTTTTATTACGGGAGGTGGATCCCGGGCCGGGGAACCGACCGGCAATCCACCAACCCTCCACGCTTAGCAGCTGCGTCGGCCCGTGGCAACGATTTCGCCTGGGCCCCGCCGGCCTCCAGAGCCGTGAATCGCAACACGAGAAATCTGTTTCGCGGTTCCGGGTGGCCGACTGACAACCAATCGCATAAGCCGATGGCTCACCGCGACACTCCCCGCCGGATAGCCGGCAGCTAAACATGTCCGAGGCCAGGTCGTTATTACCTTTGCCCCGTCGTCCCTGACTCATTTCCTGGCTCGAACAACGCGCTTCCGGCAGGGTGCCACCCGCGATATTACCGATGTCGTCGAAGCGGTTCGGTGGGCGTCAACGAGAGCCGGCGCTCAGTCAGCGTGCAGGTGCCGCTGGCTGGGTTGTCGGGTGCCGCATTGAAGTCGGCGTTTCCCGGGGACTGATCCGTCAGTCATTCCTGTCGACGATGCGGTGGAGCTTGAGAATGTTGGTGAAACCGGCGGTGCCCGCGGGCGATCCGGCGGCTATGACGACCAGGTCCCCTGGCAAGGCCAGGCCGCTTTCGCGGAGCATCCGGTCAACTTGGTCGACCATGTCGTCGGTGTGTTCCACGATCGGGACCTGTCGCGGTTGGATTCCCCAGGTCAGCGTCATGGCGTTCAGGGTGGCCAGGGAGGGTGTGAACGCATATACCGGCTTGGAGGGGCGCAGACGTGAGAGGCGGCGTGCTGAATCGCCGCTCTGGGTGATGGTGGCAATGCAGGTGGGGCCCAGCTGGTTCGCGATCTCGACCGCGGCCCTAGTGATGGAACCGCCTTGGGTCTTCGGAATGGTGCCCAGAGCGGGCACGCGCTCGAGCCCGTGGTCCTCCGTGGATTCAATGATTTTGGCCATGGTGCGGATCGTTTCGATCGGATACTTGCCCACGCTGGTTTCACCCGAAAGCATGACCGCGTCTGCACCGTCCAGCACGGCGTTGGCGCAGTCTGATGCCTCGGCCCGGGTGGGTGTGGGGGCCTCGATCATGGACTCGAGCACCTGGGTGGCGACGATGACCGGTTGGCCCGTCGCCGTGCCAGCTCGATGGCGCGTTTTTGCACCAGGGGCACCTCTTCCAGGGGTAGCTCCACGCCAAGGTCGCCGCGGGCAACCATGATGGCGTCGAAGGCGTCGATGATTTCCTCCAGAGCGGCCACGGCCTGGGGCTTTTCGATCTTGTCTATGACGGGCGTGCGTCTGCCTTCCTCGTCCATGATTTCGTGGACCCGGAGGATGTCGGCCGCATCCCGAACGAAGTACAGAGCGACCATGTCGACGCCGGTGCGCAGCGCCCAACGCAGATCCTCCTCGTCCTTGGGGGCCAGGGCGGGGATGCTCACGGCCACCCCGGGAAGGTTGATCCCCTTGTTGTTGGAGACGGTTCCCGCCACCACGACCTCGGTCACCACATCGGTGTCCGTGACCGAGGTCGCGCGCAGCGCGACTTTCCCGTCGTCAACCAACAGGATGTCGCCGGGACTCACATCGCCGGGCAATCCCTTGAAGGTGGTGGAACAGATCTGGGCGGCACCTTCGACGTCGTCGATGGTGATGGTGAACCGCTGTCCCGCGGCAAGGTGGTGTGGCCCGTTGGCGAACCGTCCGACCCGGATCTTCGGTCCCTGGAGGTCGGCGAAGATCCCGACGGACCGGTTCGATTCTTCTGCGGCCTTTCGCACATTGAGGTATGTCTGCTCGTGCACGTCGTGCGCTCCGTGGCTCATGTTCAACCGGGCAATGTCGACACCCGCTTCCAGGTCGGCGAGTGTGGCAGCGTAGCTGCCGATGGCGGGACCGATCGTGGCAACGATCTTGGCGCGTCTCATGAATGGATGCTGTCTTTGTGCAGGGTAAGGGTGGCGGATATTTGTTTGTTCAATCGCCTGCTCCGGGGAAAGGTGAAGGGGATGTCTGTTCTCTTAGTCTGTCGTTTTCATGGCGGGGGATGTCATTTAGCGTCTTTAGCAACGAAAATGAAACGCCGGGCATAGCCCTCCTCACATGCTTCAAGCGGCAATGGCGCCACAGACGCCCTTGCCGCTTGAATCGGCAGCCCTTCTGCCTGACGCAAGAAGGGAACAACGAGCGAAAGGTGTGGAGCCCGGCACTCAAACCAGCGACCACGGTGTGAACGACGATCCAGAGATCAGGAAACCGCTGAATCCCAAAGAACGGAAATCAGCGGTTTCCTGCGCCACGGTAAAACCCCTAGGTTAGTGAGCGTCGCTCTTCGGCACGCCGTCTGTAACTTTAGACAAAGTTTCATCGATTTTTTGGGCGAGATGCTCAGCAATGGCCAACGCAGATGTCGCACCGGGAGAGGGAGCATTTCTCAGCGCGGTGACTCGACCCAATTGCTCGATCACGAAGTCATCCACCAACTGTCCGTTTTCATCCATCGCCTGCGCGCGGATTCCGCGGGTAATTGGGGTGGACTGTGCTCCGTCCAAGCTCGGGGCGTAGGCGGCTGCGCCCGCAAGGAACTTTTTGCGAGAAATCACTGCGCCAAATTCATGGATGGCGGCCTTGATGTTCCGTGATGCAAACCTCCAGAAGGCTACGCTGAACACCACGTCGAGGCTGTCCTTGATCCCGATGCCCCAGCCCTTGTAGTTCTCTCGTCCAAACGAAAGAAACGCATTCGGGCCAACCAGCATTTCGCCATCGACTCGCTTGGTGAGATGTACGCCGAGGAAAGGGTATGCGGGGTCAGGAACCGGGTACACGAGTCCGTTGAGGATGCTCCGGTGTTCCGAAGCAAGCATCGAGTACTGGCCGAAGAATGGAACGATCTTGGGATACGTTGCCCCTCCCGCGAGACGGGCGACCCGGTCAGTCTGGAGGCCGGCGCAAACAACGAGGTAATCAAACCGGTGCCTCGTTAGCTGCCCATTGCGGTCTACGGTCACGGTGCATTCTTCCCCGGTATTGGAGATGTCTGTGACCTCGCTGTCCAGCAGGAGCTTCCCTCCCGCGTTGGTCACGTCGTCGATCAGTGCGCGCGTAACGGCCGCATAGTCGATGATGGCGGTGTGCGGGGAATGCAGTGCCAAGCGTCCGACGGCGTTGGGTTCAATTTCCCGGATCTTTTCGGGTCCGATGAGCTCGACATCAGGTACGCCGTTGGCCATGGCCTTAGCGTAGATATCTCGAACCCTGCGCTCTTCCTCAGCGGTGAGCGCTACGACGAGCTTTCCGCACTCCTCGTAGGGAACGTTCTTGGCAATTGCGTAGTCGCGCAGTAGGTCGACGCCACGCCTGCACAGCCGGGCTTTGAGGCTTCCGGGCTGGTAGTACAAACCGGCGTGGACGACCCCTGAATTGTGGCTAGTCTGGTGGGACGCGACTTCGCTTGCCTTGTCGATAACGGTGATCTGCGCGCCCGGGTGGCGGAGTGTCAGTTCTCTCGCCACTGCCGCACCGATTATTCCGGCGCCTACGACGCCGAACGAATATGTAGACATTGCTACGTCTCTCCTTGTGAATGTGTCTTGGCTCTTACTTGAATTGGGATAATAGGTAAATGGAATCCGTCAATCGCAACGCAACCCTGACTGAGCAAGCTGTCGATTCAATCCGATTGGAAATCGTCCAGGGTTCACTCATTCCCGGCCAGCTGTACACGGGATCAGAGGTCGCCCTTAAGTTGGGCGTTTCCCGCACCCCGGTCCGCGAGGCACTCATGGAACTCGCGCGTCGTGGCATGGTACGTATCGAAGACAAGAAAGGATTTCGTGTCCTCAATACGTCAGTGGAGACCTTGATCCAGGTTTTCCAGATCAGGGTGATGCTTGAAGTGCCATTGTCTCGGCTGGCAACCATGCGAAAGAACCATTTCTCTTCTGCTCAATTCGAATCCTCGGTAGAAAAATTTCGGGCAGCTGCCGAGTCAGGTGATCCTGACGCGGTGCTGCGCGCGGACAGAGACTTTCACCAAACTTTGCTCGCCGGCTCAGGGAATGAAAAGGCCTTGATCATGCTTCAAGAACAACGTGATTTTGTTCTCAGCACCGGCGTCGGGACCGTCCCCACCTCCCGTTCTGCCAGGGAATGCTTCGATGACCATGCCGACATCATCAGCGGCTATCGAGAAGGCAATGCTCAGGCGGTTGAACGTGCGGTGTTCAGACACATCACGAATACCGCACGGATTCTGATTCACCAGGAAACCCAGAATCGTCCCGAATTCGCTATGGCGGACATCGAACATTCATTCGCCTGGTTGTCCGAGCCAAGCAGAGGTGCCCTCTGACTCCGGCTCCCCTTGCAGGTCAGATGTTGAGCGCGATGTACTTTTCGATTTGGTATTCTTCGATGCCCGCGTGCCCACCTTCCTTGCCAAAGCCAGAAGCCTTGATCCCACCGAACGGTGCCGCCGGATCGGCCACCACTGCGCGGTTGACGCCGACCATACCGCTGTCGAGTCGCTCAGCGGCCTTGATCGCCTTGCTCACGTCCCGCGTGTAGACATAGGAAACCAGGCCGAAGGGCGTTTGGTTGGCCAAGTCAAGCGCGGCGTCGTCGCCTTCGACCTCGTAGATGGAGGCAACCGGACCAAAAATCTCACTCGTGGCAATGGTCGAGTCCAGACCAGCATTCGCGACCACCGTGGGGTTAATGAAGAAGCCTGGCCCCTCGGTCGAGTCGCCACCGAAGATGATCTCCGCCCCTTCGGCCACCGCGTCGCTGAGGAGCCGCTGCACGCTGTTGCGTTGCTTCTCATCGACCAAAGGTCCGACATTAACCCCGTCTTCTGTACCTGCTCCGACCCGGAGCTCGGCAACCTTCGCCAAGAAGCTTTCCCGGAAGGCAGGAGCCACGGACTTCTCCACGATGATGCGGTTCGCGGCAACGCAAACCTGCCCGGCGTTGCGGAACTTCGCTACCACCGCACCCGCGGCGGCCTCTTCCACATCCGCATCGGAAAGAACGACAAACGGGCCGTTTCCGCCCAGTTCCATCGACGTAGCCATCACGTTGTCCGCCGCCTGCTTGAGCAGGGTGACGCCAACTGCCGTCGAGCCGGTAAAGCTGACCTTCTTCAGTTCGGTGCGCGACATCAGGGCCTGCGACTGCTTGGACGACGAACTCGTGGTGACAAGGTTAACCACGCCCTTTGGAAGCCCGGCCTCGTGTAGGACCTGCACAAACATGTGGGTCACCAACGGTGTCAGCGCAGCTGGCTTGATGATAATCGTGCACCCGGCGGCCAGGGCCGCAGCCGCCTTGCGCGCGCCCATGAAGAGCGGGAAGTTCCACGGGGTTACCAGGTAGGAAGGGCCAACCGGCTGGCGCGTGGTGATGATTTTGAAGCCGCCGGTGGGCGACTCTGTGTAGGTGCCCTGCTGTTGCGTGACCAGCTCCGAGAACCACTGGAAGTAATCCGCCGACACCTGGACTTCGCCACGCGCCTCCGTGAGCGGCTTGCCCATTTCAGCCGACATCACCCAAGCAATTTCCTCCTTGCGCTCGACCAGCAGCTCGAAGACCTTGCGAAGAATATTGGAACGGTGGCGCGTCGTGGTGCTTCCCCACGCCTCCTGGGCACCGGTCGCCGCGGTCAGGGCATCGAGCGCATCGTCTGTGCTGGCATCGGAAACAGCCGCAATCTCGGTCTCATCTGCCGGGTTCTGCACGGAAAAGACCCTTTCCCCCTCCGCTGCCCGCCATTCACCATCGACGTACAGCCCCAGCGGAACCTCGATCTCTCCAAGCTTCCCGGTAATCTTTTTCCATGGAGCATCAGTCATATGACATCTTCCTTCTATACTAGATTGCACATTTTTCACACTGAATTCAGCAGCGTTCTTGACATACATGTTACATGCAAGGAAGTATGGCTGTGACATAAAGTACATATTTTGTGAAGCCACCTGAGCGGAGTAATAGATGCCCAACGTTGCGCAGACGCATCGCCATCCGGCGAGACGCGTAGCAGCCGCCTCGATGATCGGTACCACCATCGAATGGTATGACTACTATATTTTCGGCACTGCCGCGGTCCTCGTTCTGAATGACCAGTTCTTCCCCCAGTTGTCCCCTGCAGCCGGGACCCTGGCAGCGCTCGCCACCTTTGCCGTCGCCTTTATCGCCCGCCCTTTTGGTGGCATCCTCTTTGGCCACTTCGGCGACAAGGTTAGCCGCAAGACCATTCTCGTGTGGTCCCTGATACTGATGGGTGTCTCCACTTTCCTCGTCGGCTTCTTGCCTAACTACGATGCCATTGGCATCTGGGCCCCGATCCTCCTGGTCGTGCTCCGTTTCCTCCAAGGATTGGCCGTCGGTGGTGAATGGGGAGGCGCGGTCCTTATGGCTCTGGAGCATGCGCCGAAGAACAAGAAGGCCTTCTACGCATCTTGGACCCAGTCGGGCGTTCCTGCTGCATTGGTTCTTTCCTCCACCATCTTCTTGCTGATGCAGCAGATGGACGAAGCCTCCTTCCATGCGTGGGGATGGCGGGTACCCTTCTGGATTTCGGCCCTCTTGATCCTCGTTGGATTGTTCATCCGCTTGCGGATCACGGAGTCGCCGGAATTCCTCAAGATGAAGTCGGAAAAGCGTGAAGTTCGAGTTCCACTCTTCGAGTTGCTGCGCACCGCATGGTGGCCACTAATCCTCGGCACCCTGACGCTGGCATCACCGAACATCATCTTCTACATCTCTTCCGTTTACCTGCTCAGCTACGGTCCCGCTCACGTTGGACTCAACCGTGAATCCGTCTTTATTGCCCTGATCATCGCGGCCAGCATCCAGGTCTTCACCATCCCGCTGGTCGCAATGCTCGCCGATCGGATCGGCAAGAAAACCGTCATGCTGGCCGGTGCCGCCCTGGTCGCTGTTCTGATCTACCCGGTATTCTGGCTTGTCAACACCGGGGAACCGATGGGCGCTCTTGCTGCGATGATCCTGGCTCTGCCCATTGCGCACGCAACCGCCTATTCAGCTGTAGCCAGCTTCATCCCTGAACTTTTCCGGACCGAAGTTCGTTTTACTGGTAGCTCTCTGGCTTATCAACTCGGTGGAATCATCACCTCGGCTCCTGCTCCGTTCATCGCCGCGTACCTGATGCAAAATACCGGCTCTTCCATGGCCGTAGCCACGTACATTGCCGTCGCCGCGGCCATTGGATTCGTGGCCATTGCCCTGGCTCGCAGGGCCAAGGATCCCCGCAGCCCGCAGGAGGCCGACGCCGTTTCCGTCTCGGCCGGCTAACAGTCGCGAAGGCGCAATCGTCGGACGATACGCTTACAAGAATCAAATTAATGGACAGCGGGCCTTTCAGGAAAAAATAAACCTGTCAATGGCCCCAAGAATGGAGTAGTTCCATGCCCAAAGTGGCTGTGTTGAAAGAATTCAATGAATCGGTCGAGTTGCAGGAGTATCCAATGCCCTCCGTAGCACCCGGCGGCGCCCTGGTGGATGTTGCGCTCGGCGGAATCTGTGGCACCGATGTCCACCTGCGCACCGGGCACCTTTCCGTGCCGCTGCCACTGGCCATGGGACACGAAGGAGTCGGCCATATCCGGGCACTTGGCGAGGGACTAACCACCGACGTTGAGGGTCAACCACTGTCGGTGGGCGACCGCGTTGTATGGGCCAACAACATTCCCTGCGGCAGCTGCTACGAATGCCTTGTGCTGAAAGAACCTACGCTCTGCCTCAACCGCAAGATCTACGGCATCAACCGCAAAGCTTCGGATGCACCACACCTTCAAGGTGGCTGGGCAGAAACCATATCCCTAGAAGCAGGTACGACCATCATCAAGCTGCCGGACACCGTCAGCTTCGAGGAGGTAATCACACTAGGCTGCGCGGGACCAACCGCCATCCATGGTGTCGTTGAAAACCTTACGATCGAACCCGGTTCGATCGTCGCGGTCCAGGGAGCCGGGCCGGTGGGTCTGGCTTCGGCCATGTACGCCAAGGCCATGGGCGCCGCCCAGGTCATCATCCTGGGTGGCCCAACCTCGCGTATTGAGGTCGCTTTGAAGATAGGGGCTGCGGATATCGCGATCGATATGGATACCTACCCGACCGCCGAAGCACGTCTTGCAGCTTTCCACGAGATTGCCGGCCAGGGAGCAGACGTCGTAATCGAATGCGCCGGTATACCATCCGCGGTGGCCGAATCCATAGACCTGGCGCGGCCAAACGCCCAGGTACTGGTGCTCGGGCAATACACGGATCACGGCCCCACTCCGATCAACCCCCACCTGATCACCAAGAAGCAGCTCAAGGTGTTCGGATCCTGGGGCTTCTCGCCGGCACACTACGTCAAGTACGTGAAATCACTACCGCAGCTGGTCAAGAATCACGATCTGGCTTCCATACTCTCCGTATACGACTTGGAGAACGTGAACGAAGCACTTGCCGATGTAGCATCAGGCGCGGTTACAAAGGCCGCCCTAAGACCTCAGACAGGGAACTAACCAGAAGTAGGGCCAGGGAAAAATGAAATGAGGGCGTTCGCATGCCAACGTGCGAACGCCCTCATTCTGTCCCCAGCAGAGCCGCTGCCGGCAGGGCTATGGCGGTTCGGGCCAGGTCATCGGCACCGGAGGTTCGGGGATGGTCCTTGGTGGGAAGTTCCGTGCGTATCCGCTGCTGGATTTGATCCCGCTGGGCCGGGGTCAGGCGTTCGAAGGCTTCGCGGTGCATTTGCTCTATCTGGTGCGGATTGGCGGTTTCCAGGAGGTAATCGTAGCGCGCGATGGCCGCCCGGTCGGCGTTGCTGATCTCTCCGGATGGAACACGCGAATCGGAGCGGTGCGGCTGTGCACGATACGTCTCGGGGGAAGCTGGCCGACGGCCGGCAGAAGCCTCGGTGGCGCGTCCGTCGCCGGTCAGGGTATCGGCTTCTGCTGCAGTGCGCACGATCGCACACCAGTCTTTCTGGCCGGCGTTCTTGGGCTGATTCGTCGTACCGGACTTGTCCAGGGCTTACTGGGAGAGGCCTGTATGTTTGGCGAACATGCTCATTTGGAGTCATCCTTCGTGATGGAGGGGTCGCTCGGTGCGGGTGCAGCGGGACGCTTTTGGTTGCCGCGGGTCTTGAACAGGCTCGCGACGGTGGCCACGGTGATCGTGGCGGCAATAAAGATGAGGGAGAAGGAGATCGGGATTTCGGGAATCCACAACAGCGGCTGCCCGCCGTTGATGAAGGCAAGCTCATTGACGTGCAGTGCGTGGAAGACGAGCTTCACGCCAATGAACGCCAGGATGACGGCAAGGCCTTGGGAGAGGTAGACCAGTCGTTCCAGCAAGCCGCCGATGAGAAAGAACAGCTGGCGTAGCCCCATCAAGGCAAAGACGTTCGCCGTGAAGACGATGTAGGCCTGGTCGGTGAGCCCGTAGATGGCGGGGATCGAGTCGAC